>NZ_JBKFGJ010000003.1:0-311066 GCF_051233465.1 Neobacillus solisequens
CACCGCTGGTGTACCAGTTGTCTTGCCAAAGGCATCGCTGGGTAGCTATGTGCGGACGGGATAAGTGCTGAAAGCATCTAAGCATGAAGCCCCCCTCAAGATGAGATTTCCCATAGCGTCAAGCTAGTAAGATCCCTGAAAGATGATCAGGTTGATAGGTCAGAGGTGGAAGCGTGGTGACACGTGGAGCTGACTGATACTAATCGATCGAGGACTTAACCAAGTCAATGCGATCTTGTTTTTACTGAATTTCTTCTGCATTATCTAGTTTTGAGAGAATGAAATTTTTTAAAATTTCCTCTTGAAAAATTTAAAAAAGACATTATAATAAAATAGTGTCAATTAACTGGTCTGGTAGTTAAGGCGAGAAGGTCACACCCGTTCCCATACCGAACACGGAAGTTAAGCTTCTCAGCGCCGATGGTAGTTGGGGTCTTGCCCCTGTGAGAGTAGGACGCTGCCAGGCTGGTATATAATTTAATTATTCCGCAGTAGCTCAGTGGTAGAGCTATCGGCTGTTAACCGATCGGTCGTAGGTTCGAGTCCTACCTGCGGAGCCATTTACATCATGGAGAGCTGTCCGAGTGGCCGAAGGAGCACGATTGGAAATCGTGTATACGTTAACCGCGTATCAAGGGTTCAAATCCCTTGCTCTCCGCCATCAGATAAAATCTCAACTGGCCCCTTGGTCAAGCGGTTAAGACACCGCCCTTTCACGGCGGTAACACGGGTTCGAATCCCGTAGGGGTCACCATTATGGAGGATTAGCTCAGCTGGGAGAGCATCTGCCTTACAAGCAGAGGGTCGGCGGTTCGATCCCGTCATCCTCCACCATAAAAGTTTTACTTTCTATTATCGCGGGGTGGAGCAGTCCGGTAGCTCGTCGGGCTCATAACCCGAAGGTCGCAGGTTCAAATCCTGCCCCCGCAATTCGGTCTGGTAGTTCAGTTGGTTAGAATGCCTGCCTGTCACGCAGGAGGTCGCGGGTTCGAGTCCCGTCCAGACCGCCATTTTTGTGGCTCAGTAGCTCAGTCGGTAGAGCAAAGGACTGAAAATCCTTGTGTCGGCGGTTCGATTCCGTCCTGAGCCACCATTTGTTTGCTTTAAGATCTGATTAAGCCGGCGTAGCTCAATCGGTAGAGCAACTGAATCGTAATCAGTAGGTTGGGGGTTCAAGTCCTCTCACCGGCACCATTTACTGATTCGTGTATATAATAATGGAGGGGTAGCGAAGTGGCTAAACGCGGCGGACTGTAAATCCGCTCCCTCAGGGTTCGGCGGTTCGAATCCGTCCCCCTCCACCATTTTTAGGGGTATAGTTTAAAGGTAGAACGAAGGTCTCCAAAACCTTTGGTGTGGGTTCAATTCCTACTACCCCTGCCATATTTATTATGGCGGTTGTGGCGAAGTGGTTAACGCATCGGATTGTGGTTCCGACATTCGTGGGTTCGATTCCCATCAGCCGCCCCATAATTTTTACTTGAATATTGGAGATTTGTATATTATCATTGGGCTATAGCCAAGCGGTAAGGCAACGGACTTTGACTCCGTCATTCGTTGGTTCGAATCCAGCTAGCCCAGCCATTTTGCGGAAGTAGTTCAGTGGTAGAACACCACCTTGCCAAGGTGGGGGTCGCGGGTTCGAATCCCGTCTTCCGCTCCATATTAAATTCGGCGGCATAGCCAAGTGGTAAGGCCAAGGTCTGCAAAACCTTTATCCACCGGTTCGAATCCGGTTGCCGCCTCCATATGATTTGCCGGTGTGGCGGAATTGGCAGACGCGCACGACTCAAAATCGTGTTCCTCTGGAGTGCCGGTTCGACCCCGGCCACCGGTATCATTTTCAACTAAAACCCGCTCTTTTCTGCGGTATAACAAGGATTGTGAGTTTAGTCTTAATGACTGAACACGCAATCCTTTTTATTTTGGTCGTGTCTTATAATCATGTACGTAAAAATATTGTGCTACCTCCTTTATTAGCTTTAAAGAAGCGTAGAGAAATGGCAAAAAGAAGAACCATTATTGAGGAGCTACACGAGGAAGAACAAACATTGTTAGTTAGTGGCGGTGAGGACTTTCAGACCAGCCTAGATTTGTTTTTAAAAGACATGACAATGAAAACCCTGACCTACCATACAAAACGTTGGGATAAGGAAAATCTGACGGTTATTAAACGTGCTTTAGAGAATCTAAAATATTCTACTGCTCCGCTTCATACTACAGAGAAATTGTTTAAAGACGTCATCAGTTATTGAATGGAGCAATTAGGCAATAATCCAACCACGATAAACCACTGTATTAGGACCATGAAACAGTTCTACTCATTCTTACATTAGGAAACAGTCATATCTATTAACCCCGCTTGTTCTCTCCAAAAACAGAAGGAGAAGAAAGAGCAAATAAAACCTTTTACAGATGATGAAGAAAGAGAACTTTTAAGCCAACCTAATAAAAAGAAATTTGTGGACTTTAGGGATTACACTATTATGCCAGTCTTACTTGATACTGGAGTAAGGCTTTGCGAACTCGTAAACATGAAATAACTGATATTTCGCTTGAAAGCGGAAAAATTCTTGTATTAGGAAAAGGAAACAAGGAAGGGGATGGTATCAGAGCGGCCCTTATCGCCTTTACGTTCAACTACTCCAAAAAAAGATCGGTGAAAGGCTGCTTGTTGTTCAAGGAAACTTCCTCAGTCCTTTTATCCGATTTGGTTCGGTCAAACGGCTGATGCATGGTCACTACTGCATTGGATAGGAATTTATATACAGAATTTGAATAGATACAATTCCAACTAAGAGTACTAATAAAATGATCCCAACCACACAGGGCCATTTTTTCTCCTTTTTGCCAAATTTTTCAGCTCTCACTTCTTCATACCTCCTTTTTTATCTCGTCTTATAATAGAATACAGAATTTTCACATCTATTATATAGAAATTTGAATATTTTGCCGAATTATAGTAGATAACTACCAAATATTAGTTAGAATGCCTTTTCAAACCCTAATCTTTCAATTTTAACTAAAAAAGTTTTGAAAAACTCTATGAATCTTGTCGAAATATTAGTAGAATAGTTCTGCAAAGCCAATTTATTTGTCGAAAGGCGGGAAAATGGTGAAAAGAAAAATTAAAAGAAGCATGACAAAACGCATGCTTAATACTTCTTTGGCCACAGTGTTAGCGTTTACAACGATTCCGTTGAATATGTTCCCAGGAACAGCTAAGGCTGAAGTAACAGGAACTGCAGAAAGTACAGTTAAGATGCGTTTCCTGGAAACAACTGATTTACATGACAATGTCATGGACTATGACTACTATCAGGACAAAGCTACTACTGATTATGGTCTAGACAGAACAGCTGTCCTAATCAAACAAGCAAGAGAAGAAAAGATTAATAGTACGGATGCAAGCAGTCCTACTTATCAACAAAACTCTATGTTATTTGATGCGGGTGACTTACTACAAGGGAACCCAATGGCAGACTATGTTGCTAAAATTAAGAAATTGGCTGCAGATGAACAGCATCCAATGTTTAAGGCGATGAGCCTTCTTAATTATGATGCAGGTATTGTAGGAAACCATGAATTCAACTATGGTTTGGACTATTTGAACAACGCTCTGCAAGAAGTTCCTTACAATGTAGTTAACGCGAATATCTACAAAGATAATGGCGCTGACGGTGACTCTTCAAATGATACTGAAAACTATTTTACACCTTATAAAATTATTGAAAAGCAAGTAGTCGATCAAAATGGCCAGACTCAAACAATTCATGTAGGGGTTATTGGTTTTGCACCACCGCAAATCATGCAGTGGGACAAAGACAACTTATCAAATAAAGTAACCGTAAAAGATATTGTTAAAACAGCAAATACGTTTATCCCTCAGATGAAGGCAGCAGGCGCTGATGTTATTGTTGCGATTGCTCACTCTGGATGTGACGTTGCTGTAACAAATAGCCAAGACGCTGAAAACGCAGAGAACGCTGTCTTTGCTTTAAGTAAAGTACCAGGAATTGATGCATTGTTATTTGGACATGCACACTTAAACTTCCCTGGCGATGCTACATTTAACGGCAAAACAGATATTGATAACACAAATGGTAAAATCAACAATGTTCCAGCAATGGAAGCGGGCTATTGGGGAAATAACCTAGGGGTTATGGACTTAACGCTTCAAAAAGTGAATGGTCAATGGACGGTGGCTGATTCTAAAGCTGCTTTAAGATCACTTAAGAAGCAAGCAGTAGATGCAGACGGCAACCCAGTATTTGATGCCAACAAAAAGCCAGTTATGGTTCCTTCCATTGATGGTCCAGATCAAGAAATTGTAAACGCTGTTAAGGAATATCATGATGGAACTTTAGCTTATGTTCGCGGCAAAATTGGTGAAACAACTACGGCCATGAACAGCTATTTTTCACGCGTAATGGATGACCCAACAATCCAGATCGTGAATGATGCTCAAACCGATTATGTGAAAGACTTTATTGCGAAAAATCGCCCAGACTTAAAAGATATCCCAGTTATTTCAGCGGGTGCACCATTTAAGGCTGGACGCCAAGGTATAACGGATTACACCTATATCAATAAAGGTGATCTTTCTATTAAGAGTGCCAATGACTTGTACCTTTATAACAACACGTTAAAAGCGGTTGAACTAACTGGTGCACAAGTAAAAGAATGGTTAGAAATGTCAGCCTCTCAATTTAATCGAATTGACCCTGCTGTGGCAGACCCACAAGAGTTAATCGATTATGGTTTCCAACCATTTAACTTTGACGTAATCGATGGCGTTAAATATCAAATCGATGTAACGCAGCCAGCAAGATATAACTATACTTCTGGTGATGTAGTTAATCAAGATGCTCATCGTATCATCCATTTTACCGATATGAAGGGTAATCCAATCGCAGACGATCAACGATTCATCGTTGCTACAAACAACTATCGTGCAAGCGGCGGCGGTAACTTCCCAGGAACAAAAGGTGGACATGCTACACTTGTAGTAGACTCTCCTGACGAGAACCGTCAAGTTTTAATGAATTACATTCAAAATAAAGGTACGGTAAACCCTACTGCTGATAACAACTGGAAAATTGCTCCTGTTGGCGGCGAAGCGAAGCTTGTATTTAGATCTTCTCCAGAGGCCGTAACAAAAGGTCTGCCATCTCAACCAGCTGTGAAGGATGTTGGACCGCAGACTGTTAACGGCGTAACTTGGGAGCAGTATTCTCTAGATCAAAATGTTCATGTTCAATTACTAGGCATTAATGATTTCCACGGTCAGTTAGACTATTCTACTACTGTTTCTGGAAAGCCTGTTGGCGGAATTCAATATTTAGCAGGTTACTTGAAAGAGAGAGAAGCAACCAATCCAGCTAACACCCTAATGGTACAAGCTGGTGACCTTGTAGGCGCAAGCCGTCCTGTATCCGCCTTATTACAAGACGAGCCAACTATTCGTTTTATGAATGAATTAGGAATGGATGTTGGTACAATCGGTAACCACGAATTTGATGAAGGCGTTAAAGAAATGCTTCGTTTAATTAATGGCGGCGCACATCCTAAGACCGTTGATAAATACGGTGCATTCGAAGGGGCAAAATTTAACTATATTGCTGCTAACGTTAAGTACACAGAAGGCGAACACAAAGGTGAATTAGTTTTACCTCCATACGCGATCAAAGAAGTAGACGGAGTGAAAATTGGTTTCATCGGAGTAGTAACAACAGAAACACCAACTATTGTAACTCCTAGTGGTGTAGCTGGTGTTGAATTTACGGACGAAGTAGAAGCAATTAATACGTATGCACAAGAATTAAAATCTAAAGGTATCAAGTCCATTGTTGTGTTAGCTCATGACCCTGGAACTTCTAGTAGTGATGGATCGAACCCTACTGGTCAAGTAGTTGATATTGCAAAAGCAATTGACCCAGAAGTTGACGTTGTATACGGTGCACATGACCATAAATACCTAAACTCAACCGTAACTGATAATACTGGTAAACAAAAACTTCTTGTTCAGTCATATTCTTATGGTACTGCATTCTCTGATGTGGACTTAACCATTGACCCTGTGACAGAGGACATTGTAACAAAAACAGCTCAAGTTCAATCTACCTTCCAAGACCCAGCCCACTTTGATGCTGGCGTTAAAGCTGAACTTGATAAATACTTGGCAGATGTTGCTCCAACCGTTAATAGAGTAGTTGGTACAACAAACGGTCCTATTGCGAAACTTCAGAATACATCTGGAGAAGCGCCAATGGGTGACGTGATTGCAGATGCAATGCGTGCAAAAACAGGTACACAATTTGCCTTTATGAATGCCGGTGGCGTACGTGACGAAATTAAGCAGGCTGGAAATGTAACATATGGAGACTTATTCGCTATTCAACCATTTGGTAATGATGTAGTAAGTCTAAACCTTACTGGTGAACAAGTAAGAACAGTCATTAACCAAGAGTTTCGTTCAGACCGATATCGCATTATGCAAATTTCTGGATTAACTTATACTTGGTCAGACGCACTGCCAATTGGTGAAAAAGTAGTTGATATTTATCTTCCAGATGGTTCAAAAATTGACCCGAATGCCGTTTATTCTGTTACTGTAAATAACTTTATGGCAGATGGCGGAGATTTCTTTGCTGAATTCAAAAATGGTACTAATCGCAAAACTTGGAGTGGTGATGACTTACAAACATTAGTCGATTATGTTAGTTCCTTAAATGCACCTATTGATGGTAAATATGAAGGAAGAATGAGACAGTTAGAAGTTACACCTGAAGCTCCAGTTGTAAATCCAGTTTACGACAAAGATACAAACGTTACAGGAACGACAGTTGCTCAAGCATTAGTACAAGTGAAAGATGGTCAAAAAATCATCAGCACAGCAACAGCTGGCGATGACGGAAGCTTTACTGTTTCCATTCCGACACCAAAAGCAGGAAAAACTTTAACTGTAACTGCTATTAAATCAGTAGTAACAGACCCTGTTAAAAATATTATTTCACAAAACGTAAGCTTTGATACAAAAGTAGAAGTAGCAGACGGAACAGCTCCAGAAGCTCCAGTAGTGGACGAAGTAACAGACAAATCTACAACGATCACAGGTGAAGCGGAAGCTGGTGCTAAAGTAGAAGCTAGAGTAAATGATGTAGTGGTAGGTTCAACAGTAGCTGATACAGAAGGAAACTTCTCGATGGACATTTCCGTTCTTCCGGCATATACAGAAGTTTTTGTAACTGCTACAGATGCAGCACATAATGTCAGTGAAGCTGCTAAAGTGGTTGTAAAAGATGTGACAGACCCAGGAGCTCCGTCTGTGGATCCTATCACAAACATGAGCACAACGATCACTGGTAAAGCCGAAGCAGGTTCTCATGTTGTTATCACTGATAATAAAGGCTTCAAGGTAAATGTTATTGCTGACGAAGATGGCAACTTCACAGTTACTCTATTAGAGAAATTAGCAGCTGGCACAGTATTATACATCTTTACTATTGACACTGCTACGAATGTAAGTCCTTTAAACATTGTTACGGTAATGGATGTCATTGCTCCTGCAAAAGCATCTGTAAACGAAGTAAGAGACTTTGACAAACAAGTAATTGGTAAAGCAGAGCCAGGTTCTACTGTCACTGTTAAAGCTGGAACAGTTGAATTAGGCCATGCTACAACTGACAAGTATGGTAACTTCTCTGTTACATTAAAAGCTGCACAAAAAGCAGATACAGTCTTAACAATCATCGTTACGGATAAGGCTGGAAATGTAAGTGAAGAAGTGCAGGTTACTGTTGTAGACAAAACAGCTCCTGTAAAACCAGTAGTGAACCAAGTAAAAGATTTTGATAAGAAAGTAACGGGTAAAGCAGAACCAGGTTCTAAGGTTACCGTTAAGAAAGGTTCTACTGTTCTGGGCACTGCAGTTGCTGACAAGTACGGTAATTACTCCGTGACTTTAAAAGCAGCTCAGCCAGCAGGTACAGTATTAACTGTTACAGCAGCTGACAACAAAGGTAATGTTAGCTCTATTACTACAACAACAGTAGTAGACAAAACAGCTCCTACTGCTCCATCTGTTGATAGTGTTACTTCAAAAACAACTAAAGTAACTGGTAAAACAGAAGCATATGCTAAAGTAGAAGTGAAAGCTGAAACTAAAGTAATTGGTACAGCTACAGCTGACAAGTACGGCAAATTCTCCGTAACGATCAGTAAGCAAAAAGCAGGCACTGCTCTTTATGTAACGGCAAAAGACACAGCAGGCAACGTAAGTGCTGCTAAAAAAGTGACTGTGAAATAATTCATTTATCTATAAGCACCCACGAGAGGACTTCTCAAGGGTGCTTGTTTTTTTATAAAAATCTTAATTACTAGATTTATAGAGAAAAAAATGAATTAGATGGAGTGGTCTTATGGCAGCAATGATGCGAAGAAAAGTTGAAAACATCTTAATAAAAAAATACCATGTATTAGGACAAGTAAAATTAAATAAAAAAAATAATTATCGAATTGACTATTTTAAAGAGTAAAGGCATAATTATCAGTAGTCGCGTTAATTAAATTTTTCAGTAATTCCTTATACTGTTGAGATTTTTGGTTTTATAAGCATTTTAGTTATCGACCGGACTCAAAATCGTGTTCCTCTGGAGTGTCGGTTCGACCCCGACTACCAATATCAATAATTTTGTGATTTAAGCGATAAAAACGCTTCTTACATTTTGTAAGAAGCGTCTTTTATTTCCAATAAGCTCTTATAAAATATTGTGTAAATTAATATGGTAAGCGTACCCTATACCTAAACAACAAGCCGAGACCACTCTGTTTTACATATAAGAAAAATGCACGATCTTAAATGAAATAAGGTGAAAAATAGTGAAATATAAAATCCCATCTTTATCGTCCAACTCTATTTATTTAGGTGTTTTGTTAGCTGTCGTTGGTGGCTTTTTGGATGCCTATACATTTATCAGCCGAGATGGTGTGTTTGCTAATGCTCAAACAGGAAACATGGTACTGCTAGCAGTAAAAGCAGCTAATAAGGATATAAGAGGAGCTTTGTTTATTATCCCCCCTATATTAGCATTCGTATTGGGTGTTTTGGTTTCAGAAATGGGTAAAATACCTCAAGTAAGAGAAGTACTGCATAGTTATCGAAGGTCCATTCTCATACTAGAATGTTTGGTATTAATGACTGTAGGTTTGTTGCCAAAAAATGTGCCCAACATAGTGGTAACAGTATGTATTGCATTTGTGTCATCTTTACAAATATCGACGTTCAATAAACTGGACAAGTGGGCTTACAATTCAACAATGACAACTGGCAACCTTCGTACAGCAACACAAGCTGCCTACTTGGCGGTAAAGGAAAATAATAGTGAAGCTAAAAAACAATTCAAAGAATTTTCTTTGATAATTCTTTCATTTATTCTTGGTGCGTTGATTGGAACCTTTTCAACCACTTATTTTGGTAATCCATCTATTTTTATAGCTGGTGGCTTTTTGGTAATTACTGTCATTTTGTATCATAGAGATAGAGGATATTTGAGTGAAACCATTAAATCAAAATTAAGATAAAAGAAATTTTATTATTTTTTCTCTATTATTTATAATGAGTATATGATTTAGAAAATTAACATGAAAAGGTGATATTATGAAGGATTTATCCGCGTTGGTATCAAATAACCATAATCAGAATGTCGAGGAATTAAAAGAATTACTTCGTATTCCTAGCATTAGTTCTTTATCTGAGCATAAAGAGGATATTCAAAAAGCAGCTTCATGGATTGCTAATAAGTTAGAAAGCATTGGAATGGAGCATGTTGAAATCATTCAGACAAATGGTCATCCAATTATCTATGGAGACTGGTTACATCAGGAAAATGCACCTACAGTCTTAGTTTACGGACATTATGATGTGCAGCCCGTTGACCCGATTCATTTATGGGAGACACCTCCATTTGAGCCTACAATCCGTGATGAAAAAATCTTTGCCAGGGGAGCAACCGACGATAAAGGGCAGACCTTCCTACATATCAAAGCAGTGGAAACATTATTAAAATTAGAAAATAAATTACCGGTAAATGTGAAATTTTGCATTGAAGGAGAAGAAGAAATCGGAAGTCCTAACCTTTCTCCTTTTTTGTTCGACCATAAAGAAAAGTTATCCTGTGATGTAGTTGTCATTTCCGATTCAGATATGTGGGACAAAGGAATCCCTGCAATCACTTATTCTTTAAGAGGACTATGCTCTTTGGAATTTTCACTTAAGACAGCTAATTCTGATCTACACTCCGGCATGTTTGGAGGAGGAGTCCAGAATGCCAACCATCTATTGGTTCAGCTACTCTCTACTCTTCATGATGCAAATGGAAAAATAAATGTAGATCATTTTTATGATGATGTAGTAGAACTTACTGAGTTTGAAAAGGAACAAATTAAAGCACTTGGCCTCGACGAAGAAAAGTTAAAAAGATCGTTAGGGTTAACTGATTTAACAGGAGGAGAAAACAATTTTCCTTATCCTGAAAGAATCAGTTCTAGGCCGACTTTAGAAATAAATGGATTATGGGGCGGATTTCAAGGGGAAGGGACTAAAACAGTCATCCCGAACGAGGCTCATGCCAAAATCACCTGCCGTCTGGTTAATAATCAAAATCCTGAAAAAATCCAAGGATTGATTAAAAAGCATCTGGAAGAACATGCACCAAAAGGATGTACGGTTAAAGTGTCTCTCCGAGATATTGGTAATCCATTTTTAACCCCAATTGACAGCCCAATGATTAAAAAAGCTGCCCAGGCGTATCAAAATGTATATGGAAAGGCACCAGTGTACAAAAGAGAGGGTGGTTCGATTCCAATTGTTTCGGATTTTAACCAATCCCTAGATGTGCCTGTTGTATTAATGGGATTTGGTTTGCCAGACGAAAATCTACATGCTCCTAATGAACATTTTAACTTGGAGAACTTTGATAAAGGGATCCTAACCATTTGTTCCTTTTTAGAGCTTCTTAATGATTAGGAGCAGCTTATCCGAATGAGACAAAAGAAAAAGAGATAGCTTGAGCTATCTCTTTACTTTTAGTCATCCTAAAACTTAAAATTTGAAGTCATTTTCTGAAGTTCAAGTGCTAGCTTGCTTAATGACTCTGCTGAAATCGTGATTTCCTCCATTGAAATCTGCGACTCCTTAGAGGAGTTAGCAACTCTAGATGAATTTTGTAATGAATTTTGAGCAATTTGCAGTAGCTCCTGTGAAGAAGCAGAGATTTCATCTGTACTAATAGATAACTGTTTGCTTGCCGCTGATACTTCTTGAATTTGATGATTTACTGCTTCAATTTCTGTGACAATGGTAGCAAAAATATTTCCGGCTTCTTGAATTGCTTTAGCCCCATCCTCAACATCTACGGATCCCTTATTCATACTATCAACGACCTTAGAGGTATCTGCTTGTACTTGATTGATGAGAACGGTAATTTGTTCTGCAGATTCTTTTGATTGCTCTGCTAATTTTCTAACCTCATTAGCTACCACTGCAAATCCTTTACCATGTTCACCAGCACGGGCTGCTTCAATAGATGCATTTAAAGCTAATAGGTTCGTTTGTTCTGTAATCCCGGCAATTACTTCTGTGATCGTACCAATTTTCTCTGAATGCTCAACTAATCGAGCAAGAGCAGTCGTGCTATTTTTAACGGATTCGCGCATATTATGAATTTTATTAACAGATGATTGGATCGAATGATTTCCGCTCTTTGCTTGTTCTGAGACGTGTGAAGTACTTTCTGCTGCCGATAAAGTAGAATCAGTAATTCTCGTCATACCGATGGCTATTTCCTCAAATGCTTTAGAACTATTTTGTAAGCTATCCATTTGTGTTTCAGAACCGCTGGCAATTTCTTGAATAGCATTTGATATTTGTTCAGTTGCCACACTAGTCTGGTAAGCACTGGCATTTAATTCTTCTGAAGTTGCCGCCACTTGGCTTGTCCCATGACTAACTTGATCTAACATTTTTCGAACATCAGAAAGCATGGTATTTAAGTTATCGCCCATATCCTTAAATTCATCATGTGTATCAATATGAATATTTTCAGAAAAATCTCCTTGTGCCATGCGATTGGATAATGAATTTACAAGAGCCACATGTCGCGTGATATAACGGCTATAGTAAAAAATAATCACAATAATTAATGCAATTGAAATAATGCTTATGATGATGATCGTATTCAACAAGGAATGAAGAGGAGCCGTTAATTCCTTTTCAGGTATGACAAGGGCAATAATCCAATTGGTCATTGGAATTTTATTAAAATAAATGCGGTTTGTACCGTTGCTGTCCTCGTAAACACCACGACCTTGCTGCTGTGATAACATTTGTGGGGCCAGTTTTTGTAGAGACGTATTCTTGTCCTCTTTAATAGATGATGAGACCTTACCATTTTTACTGGCCATATAATTACCTTTACTATCAAGGAGCATCGCCCAGCCATTTTTACCTACTTTTGTTTCAGTAATAAAATTTTGCAACGTTTTCAGATTCATATCAGCCGTTGCCATCCCTAATAACTCATTGTTACTGTTGTAAAAAGGGACAGTAGTTGTAGCCATTAAGACTTTTACATTTTCATCGTAATAGGGGTCGGTAAAATAAAACGGCTTATCATGAGATAATCCGATCTTGTACCAGTCCTGGGATGGATAGTTATAGCTCGGATCATTATAATCCGTTGAAGCCGCTAATTGGTTGTTTTCACCATGATATACATACGTAGAAAAGAAATTTATCTTAGGGTCATAGGTATAAGGGGCAAAGAAAACGCCCGAACCAAACGTATCTTTGTTATTCTCTAGGTTCTTTCCAATCAAGGAGTTCAACTGATCTAAATGATAGAACCCTATTTTTTCAGATTCCATTGTTTTAGCAATCGACTGAGCTACACGGGTATGCCCCGTTAGATTGGATTCAACTTTATTGGTAATCCCCATTAATTGTTGATTCATTTTTTGATTTAATTGTTCATTAATACTGTTCTTTGCATTAAAATACGAAATACCTCCAATGCTTATTAGTGTGATTAATAGCAAGGGAAGTATTAGAAAAAATGTACGAGACCGAATGCTGCGAAACTTCATAGATGTACACCTCATTTATTAATATTGATTTTTCTTCATAATTATACTATAGCAATAATGTTCATAATATCTCCGGTGCTAAAAAAACAGGTAGTAAATGTTGGAAATTTTAGAGTATATTTGATAGTTATATTAAAATAAGATTTGTATCTTTTATTAATGGCGTCTTATTCAAAAGGTTTAACGGGAAGTGGTATAGAGGTATAATTAAATTTAGTTATAAATACATATATACTAGCAGCAGTAAAATGAAAAATAGATCATACATGACCATTTTAATAGATTTGCTATTATTGGTGATGATATATAACGTTTTCAATAGGAGTGGTTACTATGGTGAAGCAATCTGAGTTTACTTTTCAGACAAAAGACGGTGTTGATATTTTTGCTTCAAAGTGGGAGATGGATCAGGGGGTTCCAAGGGCAATTATCCAAATTGCTCACGGGATGGCGGAGCATATTAATAGGTATGATAAATTCGCTAGGGAACTTGTCTCGCAAAATTTTATTGTATATGGCAATGATCATCGGGGACATGGAAAGACTGGGGATAAAATGAATAGTATTGGCTACTTTGCTGATGAGCAAGGATTTGAAAAGGTTGTTCTAGATATGAGAGAACTGACATCTATTATAAAAAAAGAGCATCCTGCCACCCCTATTTTCTTATTTGGCCATAGTATGGGATCATTTTTATCTAGACGTTATATACAATTATTTGGCGATCAACTATCAGGAGTGATTTTATCTGGAACGGGTGGTGATCCAGGTATAATGGGTAAAGTTGGTAAGATGGTAGCAAGCCTTGAAATCAAGAGAAAAGGGGGGAGAACCCCTAGCCCATTGCTAAATAATTTAACCTTTGGCAGTTACAACAAAGCGTTTAAACCCACTCGTACCGAGTTTGACTGGTTAAGCCGGGATGAAAAAGAAGTGGATCGATATATAGAAGACCCATTTTGTGGAGGAATTTTCTCAGCAGGTTTTTTTCATGACCTTCTTGGCGGATTGGAGATTATTAATAGACATGAGAACATAGTAAAAATTCCTGCCAAGCTCCCAATCCTGTTACTTGCTGGCAGTAAGGATCCTGTAGGAGGTAACACGAAGGGGGTACTAAAGACGTATGAGTCTTACAAACAAGCTGGCTTGGAAGATGTCACATATAAGTTTTATGAGAGTGCCCGTCACGAAATATTAAATGAAACGAACAAAACTGAAGTTTACAAGGATATTATTCATTGGTTAAACATATATATTTCATAAAAGAGACCATTTATCTGACTTTCTTGGCCGATAGGAAAGTATAACCTTTCCTATCGGGCATCAGTGCAACTAAGCCCTTTACTTTGCCTAAGAGCACGCCAAATGCTAGTAAAAAAACGAACAACAGGTATTTCGACATAAAATTACATTTTCCTCTTGACTTATGTTAAGAAGATATGTAATATTATAAAGGTCGATTTGTTCATCAAATCGCATTACAAATGCGGGTGTAGTTTAATGGTAAAACCACAGCCTTCCAAGCTGTTGTCGTGAGTTCGATTCTCATCACCCGCTCCATACATATTAGCTAACGCAGTGTACCGTTTCACTAAGAACGATGCATTGCGTTTTTTATTTTATCCAAGTATTTGATAAGTGGCTTCCCCACCATGAAGCTGCATAAACATATTCATCAATGATTCAGTGAGTTTATTTGCCTTTTCCCTATCAGTAGATGGTTGTAGGTAAACAATTTGTAACGCATTCTTTGTATCAACTGTAACCGCAGTACGCTTCGAATCCACAAATGGACTGCCAAATGGCCCTTCTCGGTCAACAGTTATAATCAGATGGTCAACGGAATTGTTACGGCCGTTTAACCCCAAATATTCATCTCCATCTTGACCAAGCCGTATGACAACATCCCCCTCTATATGGTCAGAATCATAAATTCCAATTGGTACCTGATACTGCAACGAAAAAAAGTTATTTAGATCAATTGCACTTTGTACGGAAGGAAGGTAATTTTGTTTTTGTATCCGTCTGTATAACGCTTCAGCCGAATGCCGGTAACGATTTGGGTCTTTTCCCGTCTTTTTAAAAATATCCCGCCACTCCGAAATTCCAGGCAGTTCTGTTAGCGGTTTGCTATCTGAATCAAAGTATATCGATTCTTGAAAAAGCTGAAGCCGTCCTTTTAACATTTGTGGTGATTCCCCAACCGTTATATGGTGATATTGAATAACGCCCACCTTAAAATAGGGAATCCGATCAAGTATTTCTTGGGAAAGTTGAATTTCCAATGTTTCCACCTCCAAAATCCATTAAAAATAGTTTATCATAGGAAGATATGATGTTTAAAATAGTAAAACTTACATAGATCCATTCTGAAGGAAGGGAGGTCAGGAAAATTGGATGTAAATAAAGTGAAAGCTGAGATTATAGAGTATAGCAAAGAAATTGGTATTGATAAAATTGGTTTTACGACAGCCGATCCTTTTATAGAACTGAAAAATCGCCTAATCAGGCAGCAAGAGCTCGGTTATCAATCGGGATTTGAAGAGCCGGATATTGAAAAAAGAGTGACACCCACATTGTTGCTTGAGGGGGCTAATTCCATAATCTCTATTGCACTTGCCTATCCATCCAAAATGGCAAATCGGGTAGAAAGTAAAAAAGGCGATCGAAGAGGGATTTATGCTAGGGCCTCATGGGGAATGGATTATCATGTAGTGTTAAAGGATCGACTGAAAAAGTTGGAGAATTTTATATTATCCAAAATGCCGGATGCCCTGATTAAATCGATGGTTGATACAGGGGAGTTGTCTGATCGTGCAGTGGCCGTTAGGGCGGGAATTGGCTGGAGCGGCAAAAATTGCGCAGTAATTACACCTGAGTTTGGTTCTTATGTGTATATTGGTGAAATGATAACCAACATTCCATTCGAGCCAGATCAACCGATCGAGGATCAATGTGGTTCTTGTACCAAATGCTTAGAAGCTTGCCCAACAGGTGCGTTGGTACAAGGGGGGCAGATTAATGCCCAGCATTGTATTTCTTTTTTAACGCAAACAAAAGGGCTTATTCCTGATGAATTTCGGAACAAAATCGGAAATCGGATCTACGGCTGCGATTCCTGCCAAACGGCTTGTCCGCATAATAAAGGGAAGAACTTTCATTTCCATGAGGAATTAGAGCCTGATCCTGAAACGGTAAAACCCAAGCTTATACCACTGCTGAAATTGAGTAACCGCGAATTTAAAACGAGGTTTGGATACCTTGCCGGTTCGTGGCGGGGGAAGAGGCCCATTCAGCGCAATGCTATAATTGCCCTGGCCCATTTTAAGGATCGATCAGCGGTCCCAGAATTGGCTGATATCTTGGAAAAAGAGGCAAGTCCAGTGGTAAGAGGGACAGCAGCATGGGCTCTTGGAAAAATTGGCGGAGAACAAGCGTTTAAGGTTTTAATAAAGGCAAGGGAACATGAAAAAGACCAAGATGTAAAAAATGAAATTCAAAAAGCCCTACATTTTTTTCAACCTTAAGAAGCGAATTTCGCTTTTTTTTTTGAATTGAAATCCTTTTTTCTCTCATATGTATGTGAAGGAGGAGGGATAACTTATGCTCGAATCATTACAAGAATTATTTGAATCAAGAGCTCAACAATTTGTTTCAGCTAACCGATGCTCCAAGGATCCTTTTTTTAAAGCCGTAAGGAAGATAGATGCTATGGCTAAGCGGTCTGCAGAAATTGTAAAAGTTAAGACGGCAGGGAAAATAATTGAAGAAATTCAGGACAAAGATATTCAGAAAATTAAATATACAGCTCATTATAAGTATCTAATCAAGCAAAAAGGGCATTTATATTTAGAGGAAGAAGCAGAAGATAGACAGGCGCAATTTTATAAAGGGGCCTTGATCATGGATGAGGAAATTAAGACTCCTATTGACCAAACTGATATTGGAGCAGAAATCCCATCAACTGGAGATATGGAACGACTGAGCTATGCATATAATCGCTTAAGGGCCGTCCAGTATGCTGAAAGATGGTGGAACAGCTATAATCCTGCTTATAAAAAATTTGAAAATGATTGTACCAACTTTATTTCACAGTGTCTCCGGGCGGGAGGAGCACCTATGAGAGGCTACCCAAACAGGGGGAACGGCTGGTGGACGCAGACGAATAATTGGAGCTATAGCTGGGCGATCGCCCATTCACTCCGTCTCTATTTACCAAAATCACAAAGCGGTTTGCGTGCTAGAGAAGTGAACAGTCCTGATCAATTATTATTAGGGGATATTATCTGCTATGATTTTGAAGGGGACGGGAGGTTCAACCACAATACCATCGTGACTGGCAAAGATGCAAATGGTATGCCACTGGTCAATGCTCATACCTATAACAGCAGACAGAGGTATTGGGCCTATGAAGACTCTTCAGCTTATACCCCTAATATAAAGTACAAATTTTATTCCATTATGGATGATAATGGATAATTCTTGTTTGGAAAAATGGTAGTGGTATAATTGCATATAGAGTTTTTATTAGAGGTGAAAGACATGTCTATACACGTAGTTCTCTATCAACCTGAAATTCCATCAAATACAGGTAATATCGCACGTACTTGTGCTGCAACCAATACCACTTTACACTTAATTCATCCTTTAGGTTTTTCAACAGATGATAAAATGCTAAAACGGGCTGGTTTGGACTATTGGGAATTTGTAAATATTCACTATTATGATTCACTTGATGATTTTTTTGAGCAAAACGCAGGTGGACAGTTCTTCTATATGACAAAATTCGGTGAAAAGTCGCATAGTTCATTTGATTATAGTGATTCAGAACAGGACTATTACTTTATTTTTGGAAAGGAAACAACAGGATTACCGAAGGATTTGCTTGCTGAAAATAAAGATAGTTCCTTAAGGATTCCGATGAAAGATCAAGTTCGGTCTCTGAATCTTGCTAATACTGCCGCCATCTTGGTCTATGAAGTACTTCGTCAGCAAAACTATCCAAATTTAGAGCGGAAAGGGCCTAGTTATTAGGCCTTTTTTTCTAAACGAAAGGGAGGATTACTATGAATGAAGTTATCTCTACTATACTAAACCATCGCTCACTTCGTCATTTTGAGGATCAGCCGTTAACTGATGAGCAAATCAAGACAATAGTTTCTTGTGCTCAAGCAGCTCCCACTTCAAGCTTTGTTCAAGCCTATTCCATCATTGGTGTTAAGGATCAAGAAAGGAAAAGAAAATTGGCTGAAATTGCTGGAAATCAAGAATATGTAGCGATCAATGGTCACTTTTTTGTTTTTTGCGCAGATTTATACCGACATCAACTTATCGGAGAGCACCATCAAAAAGAGGTTTTACCTTCTATTCAAAGCACGGAAAAATTTATGGTTGCCCTTATTGATGCAGCATTGGCTGCACAAAATGCCGCTATTGCAGCAGAATCAATGGGATTAGGAATTTGTTACATAGGTGGTATTCGTAATAACCTTGAGGAAGTCAAACAACTGCTAAAGACTCCGGAGCGGGTCATTCCTCTGTTTGGTATCGCAGTTGGCTATCCAACGAAATTAACGGGACAAAAGCCTAGGCTTCCGTTTGAACATATTTATCATGAAGATGAATATGAGCAGGACCAAGAGGTATATCTTGAGCAACTGAAGGAATATGACGAACTTATCTCTAACTATTATAGAGATAGGACAGGTGGGAAAAGAACAGATAGCTGGACGGAACAAATGGCGGCGATGTTGGAAAAACAAAGTAGAATGTATATGAAGGACTTTGTGCAAAAGAATAAAATGGACTTACGATAAAGGGCTGCCAAAATCGGCAGCCCTTTCATTTTTTTATTTTGTATTTGGCTTGTCATTGTATCCTGCAGTGAAAATAGCCGATAAAAAGGCGATCATAACTAGAATAATTAAAAAAGTTCCCATCGTTATGTATTTCTCCCTTCGTCATACATATTTCATTTTGTTCGCATATATCTTATTATAACCTAACTGTAAAAAATGAAAAGTGTAAGTTTCGAATCTTAAAACAAATACATCTTGGTCACGCATGTTCAATTCATTATCTGCATAGAGTATATTAATCGTCTCTGATTAACTACAGGGGGAGGGGCTTATGGATATCTTAAAAAAAATCGAGAGGTATCGTGAAGAAGAGGAAAAACTTCGTTGGGAAGGATCTTTCGCGGATTACTTACAGTTGTTAAAAGAAAAGCCATGGGTAGCACAGTCTGCACATTCTCGAGTATATAACATGATCAGAGATGCAGGAATTGAAGAAGTTAACGGGACGAAAAAGTACAATTTCTTTTGTAATGAATTGTATGGTTTAGAAGAGGCCTTGGAACGACTTGTTGAAGAATACTTCCATCCAGCTGCTAAACGATTGGATGTCCGGAAGCGTATCTTATTATTGATGGGACCTGTCAGCGGTGGGAAATCGACACTTGTAACGATGTTAAAAAGAGGGTTGGAAAAATACTCTCATACGGATCGTGGCTCTGTGTTTGCTATTAAAGGCTGCCCAATGCATGAAGATGCACTTCATTTAATCCCTCATCATTTGCGACAAGATTTCTATGACGAATATGGAATTCGCATTGAAGGAAATTTGTCACCTTTGAATATGATGCGACTTGAACAGGATTATGGCGGAAGAATTGAAGATGTATTAGTAGAACGAATCTTTTTCTCCGAGGATAAACGAACCGGAATTGGAACCTTTAGTCCATCTGACCCTAAATCACAAGATATTGCTGATTTAACGGGAAGCATTGATTTTTCAACCATTGCCGAATTTGGCTCCGAATCAGATCCGCGTGCTTATCGCTTTGACGGTGAACTGAATAAAGCCAACCGAGGAATGATGGAGTTCCAAGAAATGTTAAAATGTGATGAGAAATTCCTGTGGCATCTCTTATCTCTAACACAGGAAGGAAACTTTAAAGCAGGAAGGTTTGCGCTAATTTCAGCAGATGAACTGATTGTTGCGCACACCAACGAAACAGAATATCGCTCGTTTATTTCCAATAAGAAGAACGAGGCACTACATTCAAGGATCATTGTTATGCCGATTCCTTATAACTTAAAAGTGTCACAGGAAGAGCGTATTTATGAAAAAATGATTAGGGAAAGTGACGTTTCTGATGTTCACATTGCACCACATACGTTAAGAGTAGCGGCTATGTTTACGATCCTGACCAGATTAAAGGAACCGAAAAAAGGCGATATTGACCTGGTGAAGAAAATGCGCCTTTATGATGGCGAAAGTGTTGAGGGCTTCAATACAGCCGATGTGGATGAATTGAAGAAGGAGTATCCAGATGAAGGTATGAGCGGTATTGACCCACGCTATGTCATCAATAGAATTTCTTCCACAATCATTCGTAAAGAGGTACCATCGATTAATGCTTTAGATGTGTTACGTTCATTAAAAGATGGTCTTGATCAGCACCCATCGATAACAGCTGAACTACGAGAACGCTATATGAACTATATTTCATTGGCCCGAAAAGAGTATGATAATATTGCTAAGAAGGAAGTTCAAAAAGCGTTTGTTTACTCTTATGAAGAATCAGCCAAAACCCTTATGGACAATTATCTGGATAATGTAGAAGCTTATTGCAATAAAGCGAAGCTTCGTGACCCATTAACAGGGGAAGAAATTAATCCAGATGAAAAATTGATGCGTTCCATTGAAGAACAGATTGGTATTTCTGAAAATGCGAAAAAGGCGTTTAGGGAAGAAATCTTAATCAGAATCTCGGCATTTGCCAGAAAAGGCAAACGATTCGATTATAATTCCCATGATCGTTTACGTGAGGCCATTCAGAAGAAACTGTTTGCCGATCTTAAGGATGTCGTTAAAATTACGACCTCCTCTAAAACTCCTGATGAGCAGCAACTTAAAAAGATTAATGAGGTTGTCGCCAGGTTAATTGATGAACACGGGTATAATTCGACCTCAGCAAATGAATTATTACGCTATGTAGGTAGCTTACTAAACCGATAAAACGAAACAAAGACTGGTAGAAAAACTGCCAGTCTTTTTTATAGCTTCCTAGCTATGTTTTAACACAGTAACTTTATATTAAAAAAGATATTTGATAAAATAATTCAAGGCATTTGGAAGAAATATGTTTAGCTCTTTTATGCTATTATTTATTTTGTAGTTATGTTTTTAATTGGTCTAAGAGATGTTTATAAACACATAATAGTGCATTATTTTTATTTAATTTAGAAATTGTTAAATCATAATGAAAATAGGATGTACATAAAGACAGGTGTGAAACTGGATGAAAAAATATAAGATTGGTGAGGTTGGAAAGGAATTTGGCGTTTCACTAGATGCATTAAGATTTTATGAGAAAAAAGGATTTTTAAAACCTCAAAAAGACCAGGAATCTGGATTTAGATATTATACATATGATGATTTTGGGACATTTTTAGCGATAAAAACCTTTCGCCAAATGGGTTTTCAAGTAAAAGATATAGGGTCCATATTTAATGGATTTGATTTAAATGGAATCATTTCAACATGTAATAATAAAATTGCTCAAAAAAAAGAGGAAATAAAAAATTTAGAAAAAGAGGTAAGGAAAATTTCTGAATATGTTCAACTATTACAGGAATATAAGTCGGATGATAAACGATGGATCATTGAGACTGCTGAAACATATTATCTTCTAAAGCATGTTCAAATGGACAATGGTACATTATGTGAAAACCCTCTTTTTAAAATTTGGCTAAATTATTCACCCAGTGTATATTCAGCCATATACATTCCCAAAAACCAAATTCAATTCCAAGATTTCAAGGGGTGTTATTGGGTGATGGCTATTGCTGAATCCAAAATAAGGGAATATCAAGCACCCGTTGATGATTCTGTCATAAAACTAACGATGGGGAAGTGTTTTAAATATTTTTATAGTAAAGATGTAAATGAAACAATGTCCATGAAAAAAATTGAAGAACTTATTGCAGTTATTCATTCATTAGGCTACACCCAAAATGGTGATATTTTATGTCGGTATGTTTGTGAAACAAAACAACAAGAGAAAACATTTGAAAACTACGTGATCATAATCCCGATCATTATAAGTAATGATGCAATAGTAACTAACATTTAATTTTCGTATTATATAAATAATGGATAATAAGGGAACGGTATTACAAATCAAAGTGAAGTATTGCTTTTTATAAAAATAAGGCTATGTTAATGAATACTGTTGATTTTTAAACCCTGTTGATAGGAGCGGAAGGCACG
The DNA here is from genome assembly GCF_051233465.1 of Neobacillus solisequens. Taxonomy (NCBI): domain Bacteria; kingdom Bacillati; phylum Bacillota; class Bacilli; order Caryophanales; family Bacillaceae; genus Neobacillus; species Neobacillus solisequens. The sequence goes on from NZ_JBKFGJ010000003.1 coordinate 22,426, forward strand.
AAGACTCCTCGAAAATTCTGACGCATTTCCTTCGTGCGTGGGCAGAGTCAAGGAAGCAATTCAATGTCCTGTGGGAGTACGGTTCTGGAGAGACCCCACAGGTGCAAGCGCCGAGGAGGATCGCCGAAACGCCCACGGAAAGCGAAGTGCCTGGAGCGGAAATCAACATACAAGTTTAACAGAGCCAAAAATAAAAATTCACCTAAAAAAGCCCATAAGAAAGCAGAGCTACCCGTTGGAGAGTAACCCTGAATAAATCTATTTGGTTTTGTTTTACTAACTAATTTGTATTTCTTTAAATGACTCCTTGTTTATAAGCATGGAGTAGATGATTCGAAGCATTCGATGCGATATAGCAACGAGTGCTTTTTTATTACCTGGCACTGTTAGAAGTAGTTCAATCTCTTCATGATGGAGATTTTCAAGTAGGATTGGAAGAAGTTAATCCATGAATGTTTAATGATAGAATTTCAGAAAAATGAAACATTAAAAAGTTGTTGACCCTAGTCTTAGACCATATTCTATATTGAATTTTAGGAACTAGTTCATAAATCATTTCTTAATTAGAATTATTAATTTATTATCTGGAGGTTTTTGGCATGAGAAACATTATTCTTCTTTGTAATGCAGGTATGTCTACAAGTATGTTGATGAACAAAATGAAGGATTCTGCACAACAATCAAACTATGATTGTGATATTAAAGCATTTCCATTGGCAGAAGCTCAAACAGTTGGTCAATCAGCTGATATCATTTTGTTGGGCCCACAAGTGCGATATGCTCAAAATTCTGTAAAAGGTCTGTTTCCAGGGAAACCGATTGAAGTGATCGATATGATGGCATATGGAATGTTAGATGGAAAAAAAGTAATTGAACAGGTAAAAAAAATACTAGGAGATTAAAGTTTCGTAAACTGGAGAAATCTTAAAGATTATATATAGACTCTTGGAGAATGTCTACATCCCAAATCCAGCTCAGTAAAGCCCAAGAGTCTATATTTATAAAGAGAGATTTTCCTTTAATAAGAGGAGTTTATGATTAATAGGAATATACGAGGTGGTGTTATCATGGGTAAAAAATTACTTTCACTAAGTCTAATATGTTTATTGACAGTTTCTTTATTTGGTTGTTCAACAAATGAAGTTAAACAATCGAAGGAAACGAAACCAGTAGAAATTTATTTGGTTAGACACGGTAAAACGATGTTTAATACAACAGATCGAGTCCAAGGTTGGGCAGATTCTCCACTTAATGAAAAGGGAAAAGAAGCGGCGGAATTTCTTGGGAAAGGGTTAAAAGGCGTACAGTTTGCAAAAGCATTTAGCAGTGATAGCGGACGTGCTATCGAGACAGCACAAATATTACTAGATAAAAGTGAACAAAAAAATGTTAAATTAATTCAAAACAAAAGCTTACGGGAAGCAAATTTTGGAGAATTTGAAGGTGAACTTAATCACACTTTTTATATGAAACTTGCAGAAGCAAATCATATGTCATTTGATCAATTTATGGGAAATTTTGATATGGATATCTTGCTAAATACATCTGCAAAAATTGATAAAACAAAACAGGCTGAAAGTGCTGAACAAGTTTCCGAGAGAATAAGGAATGAAGTAGATAAAATTGCCGAAGAGGCAGAAAAAGATGGCGGTGGAAATGTTCTGATAGTATCACATGGAATATCATTAATGGGGTTATTATACACAATATCACCTGAGTCTTTAGATGATCTTGAAGGTGGACTTAACAATGCAAGTGTATCCAAACTGATATATAAGGATGGAAACTACAAAGTAGAATCTGTAAATGATATGAGCTACCTCGAAAAGGGTAAAAAAGATAAATAGACTAATCAAATCCCAAATGGTAATTTTGGAGGTCAAAATGAAATTCTTACAATCGATGCAAAAAGCACTAGAGCAAATCATTACGCCTTTAACAACGTTTCTAGGAAACAATAAAACGGTAAATGCAATAACAACTGGGATGATGATGGTAATTCCTGTTACGATTGGAGTTACACTGTTTGCTATTTTAGGCAATTTGCCAATTAAATGGTGGCAAACTTTTCTGAAACATTCAGGATTATATATCCATATGCAAGACATGATTACTGCTACATTAAGTTTATTAGCCGTTTATATCGTGGTTATCATTGGTTATACCTATGCTAAAGAAGAAGGTATGAATGGAATGATAGCAGGCGTGATTGCTTTAGGTAGTTTTCTTTGTTTAATTCCTATGTCTGTAACAGTAGGGAAAGAAAATATTCCTGCCATTCTTACACAATATCTAGGAAGTGACGGGATATTCGTTGCCATGTTTGTTGGTGTTCTTACAAGTAAATTATATTGTTATTTAATAAAGAAAAAAATTGGTGTAAGGTTGCCGGAATCAGTCCCCCCTATGGTAGCAGATTCGATTAATCCTGTATTTATTTCAATCATTATTTTTACACTTATTTTCTTTATAAGAGTGTTATTCGGATATACGTCCTATGAAAACATTTTTAATTTTGTTAGTTCAGTAATTTCATTGCCTGTAAAAGTTATAGGATCTTCTGTATGGTCTGTTATTGGTATTTTCTCTTTTATGAATTTATGCTGGTTCTTTGGTTTGCATCCGGCACCAATTATAAATGTATGGTATAGTGCTACAGCTCCATTATTTACTGCGGCTATTACAGCTTTTGTAAATGGAGCACCAACTTCAGAAATACCTTACCTAGATTTTAGTCTTATTCACTTTGCTGTCGCCGTTGGTGGGACAGGAAATACATTGGGTTTAGCAATTGTTTTGCTATTTGCAAAATCAGAACAATATAAGTCACTTGGAAGAATTGGAATTATCCCGAACATGTTTAATATCAATGAACCACTTGTGTTTGGGTTGCCACTTGTGTTAAATCCAATTTATTTTATTCCCTTGGTAACTTCTTCAATTGTTGGTGGACTTATCGCCATTGTTTTCTTAAAAATTACGGGGATTTTATCAAACTTCAATCCTTTAATAGAATTACCATGGGTTACACCTGCGCCTGTTTCAGGCTTCGTTTCAGGGGGATGGCTGTTGTTATTAATGATATGTTTAATTATCATTTCTCAGATTTTATTATACTATCCTTTCTTTAAAATTGGCGATAAAAAAGCTTATGAGTCAGAACAAAAGGTAGCTGCAAATAATTAATTATTAGTAAATTCAAAGTATAAATAGGGGGAGACAACTCTTGGAATCAAACGAATATATTGTTTTTCAAATCATTTCGGCAGTAGGTAGTGCACGATCATCCTATATTGAAGCGATTCAGCTGGCGAAAGAAGGGAAATTTGAGCAAGCTAAAGCCTTAATAAAAGAAGGTGCTGAATCTTTTATTCAAGGCCATAAGGCCCATGCAGGACTTGTTAGTCAAGAGGCAAGTGGAGAAAAAGTAGAAGTCAGTTTACTATTAGCCCATGCTGAAGACCAGCTGATGAGTGCTGAAGGGTTTAAAGTAATTTCAGAAGAATTTATTAGTGTTCATGAGAGAATAGCAGGGTATGAGGAATTATTAAAGCAAGTAACTAGCAGCAGTCCTGCAATCAATAAAAATCTCAATAATCGTTAAGAATTCAATATGCCATGTTAAATAATTTGAATGAACTAGAAAGGTTTATATATGAGTAAACATACATTTAAAAAGGATTTTTTATGGGGTGCTTCCACAAGTGCTTATCAAGTAGAAGGTGCTTACAATTTGGATGGAAAGGGGCTTTCTATTCAAGATGTAAAAGATATACCTGATGGGATATCAGATTTTAAAGTTTGTAGTGATCACTATCACAAATTTAAAGAAGATATCAAGCTTTTTTCTGAATTAGGATTAAAAGGCTATCGATTTTCGATTGCTTGGACTCGTATTTTTCCTAATGGTGAGGGAGAAATAAATGAAAAAGGTATTCTGTTTTATCATAATTTAATTGATGAATTGGTAAAACATCATATAACACCAATCGTTACTATCTACCATTTTGATTTACCATATGAATTAGAGAAAAAGGGTGGATGGAGTAATCGATCAACGATTGATGCTTTTCTAAATTACTGTAAAGTTCTCTTTGAACGGTTTGGTGATCGGGTTAAACATTGGGTGACCATCAATGAACAAAATATGATGATTTTACATAGCGGGGCAATTGGGACTTCTGTTAATTCCCAAAAAGAATTATATCAGCAAAATCATCATTTGTTTCTAGCGGCAGCGAGAGCAACCAATTTATGCCATCAACTAATACCCGATGCCAAAATTGGCCCTGCCCCTAATATTAGTTATATTTATCCCAAAACGTGTAATCCGAATGATATTATTGCTGCTCAAACCTGCAATGCAATTCGAAATTGGCTATATTTAGATATGGCCGTACATGGTCGTTATAACAATATAGCATGGGATTTTATGAAAAAGAAAAAGATCGAACCAGCAATTCTAGTTGGAGATATGGAAATAATATCAAGTGCCAAACCTGATTATATTGCTTTTAATTATTATTCTTCTATCACTGTTAAGGCGTATGGCGAGAATATAATATTGGATGATACTGGTGATCAGCAAATTGAAGTAGGAGAAGAAGGATTCTTTATGGGGGACGACAACGAGTATCTTGAATTGTCCGATTTCGGCTGGGAGATTGACCCACTTGGATTTAGAGTGACATTAAGAGAAGTGAGCGACCGTTATCATTTGCCTATTATCATTACTGAAAATGGAATAGGTGCATACGATAAAGTGAACTTAGATGGTTCCATTGAGGATGACTATCGAATCGATTATTTAAGTAGGCATATTGAACAATTAAAATTGGCCGTTTCAGATGGTGTAGATGTTATTGGTTATTGTCCTTGGTCTGCTATCGATCTCATTTCCACTCATCAAGGATTTAAGAAAAGATATGGATTTATCTATGTAAATAGAGAAGATAATCAATTAAAAGATTTAAAAAGAATCAAGAAAAAGAGTTTTTATTGGTATCAAAAAGTGATTTCATCCAACGGAAAAGAACTCTAATCTATTTGAAAAAATCAAACAGCATTGAAAAACAAAGTAGCATCCAGGGTTAAACCATATATTCCTATGGACTTTTGTAAAAAGTAAAAGACATTTATCGATTTAATTCTGAAAAAGGCGCATGAAATTCATGCGCCTTTTCTATGTGCGACCGGCATGGGCGATAACTTGGTGGTGAAAGTCCACACAGGCGCTCTTACCCGGGGAGGTCTATTGGATTGAAACAACAGAGGGGCTCCGCAATGGGAACCATTATCACCCGTCTTAGAAGGACTGAAAGACATCTCCCAACTTTATGAGTTACGGTACTTAAAAGATTGAACCGACGTATACGAAACTGTACGTACGATGGTGTGAGAGGTCGGGGATTAAAATTACCCTCCTACTCTATTATTGAAATTTGTTTGTCCATTTTGTAAGGCTTAAATCCAAATTGCCAAAATAATTTGTAAATTATTTGCTGTTTTTGCATAGGATAAAGTAATCTATATTTTATCTGATTATCACTCGGGCTATTGTATGTTTTTGACGACAAAAGTGTGCAACTTGAAATTTAATATGATTAAGGAGGGGTTTACAATGTCTGTCGATAACCATCAGTTTGTGATCTCAAAAGAAGATTGGTCCCTCCACCGTAAAGGCCACGATGACCAACAACGCCATCAAGAAAAAGTCCAAGAGGCTATTCGTAACAACCTTCCCGACCTCATCACAGAAGAAAGTATTATCATGTCTAACGGTCGAGATGTGGTAAAAATTCCGATACGTTCTCTGGACGAATATAAAATTCGATATAACTATGATAAAAATAAACACGTGGGCCAAGGTGAAGGTGACAGTCAGATAGGGGATGTAGTCGCACGTGACGGTTCTAGTGCTCAGAAAGGTCCAGGAAAAGGGCAAGGAGCAGGGGATCAGGCTGGCGAAGATTATTTTGAGGCTGAAGTGTCTTTAATGGAACTGGAAGAGGCATTATTTAAACAATTAGAACTGCCCAATCTGAAAAAGAAGGAAGATCAAGAGCATTTAGTCGAAAACATTGAATTCAATGATATTCGCAAAATTGGTCTAATGGGTAACATCGATAAAAAGCGGACGATGATGACAGCCTTCAAACGAAATGCGATGAGTGGCAAGCCTGCATTTCATCCTATTTACAAAGAAGATTTAAAATTTAAAACCTGGAATGAAGTCGTAAAGCCTGATTCGAAAGCAGTGGTGCTGGCGATGATGGATACGAGCGGATCGATGGGAATCTGGGAAAAATATATGGCCCGTAGCTTCTTCTTCTGGATGACAAGGTTTTTACGAACAAAATATGAAACAGTAGAGATTGAATTTATTGCCCATCATACAGAGGCCAAAATAGTCTCCGAAGAAGATTTCTTCTCAAAAGGGGAGAGCGGCGGTACGATTTGTTCATCTGCCTACCGCAAAGCACTAGAAGTTATTGATTCAAAATATAACCCGCGTAAATACAATATTTATCCATTTCACTTTTCAGACGGTGATAATTTGACCTCGGACAATGCCCGCTGTGTTAAACTTGTTGAAGAACTAATGAAAATCTCCAATATGTTTGGCTACGGTGAGGTCAATCAATATAATCGTCATTCCACCCTGATGTCAGCTTACAAAAATATTAAAGACGAACGCTTCCGTTATTATATCCTCAAACAAAAAGCAGATGTTTTCCATGCGATGAAGAGCTTTTTCCAAAATGAAGAAACGGAAATATATGTATGACCAACGACAGGTGCCTAGCACCTGTCGTCTTTTAATAATTTCTTTCTATCACAAAATTGGCCATATCGCCGCGGAAGATGGTTTTAGAGTACTCGATTACCGTCTCGTCGCTGGCATGGGCATATGTTTCTAATGAGAAGCAAGGAGACCCTTCTTGAATATGTAAGATCTCCGCAATATCCTGTTCTACTGCCGCAATTTCTAAATATTCCACGGTGCGTTTTACTTTCAAGCGAAATTGTCTTTCCAGTAAATGATATAACGATTTCTCACAATCCTCTTGATTTAAACCAGGAGTAATTTTCCAAGGTAAATAAGCAATTTCATATTGGAGCGGTTCATCATTTACATATCGTGCTCTCTCAAGCTTGTTAATAGGATCCCCTTCATTTAGATCAAATATCTCTGCCAGAAACGAATCAGCTGGAATGACTTGAAGGTTCAGCACTTTAATTAAAGGGTTTTTCCCCTGCATGGCGATTTGCTCAGTGAAAGTTTGAACAGTTGAAGTTAGCTTTTGTTTGACTTTGTTATTTGAAACAAAAGTCCCTCGCCCCTGCTGTCTATATACATAACCTTCCGATACCAATTGCTGCAGCGCGGTTCTGACAGTGGTTCTGCTAACCCCATAAATCTTGCAAAACTCAGCTTCCGTAGGGAGTTGGGTATTCGGTTTATATTCACCAGCTTTGATTAAGCTAATAATCGCATCTTTTACTTTTAAATGCAGGGCACTTTCTTCATTTGAAAAATCCATCGTAAATCCCCCTTGTACTATCTAATACATTTATAACACAAATTGTAAAAAGGAGCCATACATTAAAACAATTTGTAATAACAAATTAAAATATGTATTGCATATTTCTCGATTTGTTATTACAATTGAATTACCTTAAGGTGAAAACGCATTCAATAATTTATTGGAGGAAGAAAATGAAAATCTTACTATGTTGTTCTGCAGGAATGTCTACAAGTTTATTAGTTTCAAAGATGGAGGCATATGCAAAAGCAGAAGGAATTGAATGTAAAATTTGGGCAGTAGGGGCAGCCGATGTGCAAAGTAACTTGGAACAGGCTGATGTTCTTTTACTTGGCCCGCAAGTACGTTATCTTTTGACTCAACTGAAAAAAGCTGGTGAAGCAAATGGAATTCCCGTAGATTCTATTAATCCGGTGCATTATGGACTTTGCAACGGGGAAGAAGTGTTAAAGCATGCTATTCGATTAATTAAAGGGGAATAAAGAGATGATGAACTTTATTGATAAATACATTTTGCCGTATGCAGGGAAACTAGGGAACAATAGACATTTATTAGCGATTAGGGATACGTTGGTTGGAATGCTAGCCATTACAATGGTGGGTTCCTTTGCCGTGCTATTCAACAATATCGGAGGAATTTTTAAACCTTATGGTCGCATGATGGAAGCTATGTTCGGGAAAAACTGGACCACACTAGGCGGGGACATCTGGTGGGGAACAATGGCATTTCTTACTGTTTTTGCAGTATTTGGTATTGCTAATAGACTTGCGAAGTCCTACGGGGATGAAGGCTTTGAAGCAATGTTTGTTGCTGCAGCAAGCTTCTTCCTATTAATCCCGCAAGTTGCGAAAGTTGACGGGGTCAAAGATCCCATTTGGGGCTTGATTGGTCAAAGTTACTTTGGAGCAACAGCTCTTTTCACTGGAATTATCGTGGCATTAGCCGCAACAGAGATTTTTGTCAGACTTTCAAAAGTTAAATATATGGTTATTAAACTACCAGAAGGCGTACCGCCACAAGTTGCCCGGTCTTTTGCGAAACTGTTACCAGGTATGCTAACAATTTTTCTATTTGGTTTATTTGGAGTCATCTTCCGTCATTTAACACACGATGTTTATTTTAATGATTGGCTAGGAAAAGTATTAGTTGCGCCATTAACGAAAGCAGCAGACTCATTACCATTTGCTATTTTAATTACCTTATTGATTCATTTTTTCTGGTCTATTGGTTTACATGGTGACAACATTATTGATGGGATCAAATCGCCGTTATTACAAAAATTAGGCACAGATAATATTGACTTATACGCAAAAGGTGTAACGGATTATCACCAATATCATGTTTTAGCAGGGAACTTCTATGATGCCTTCGTAAACTTGGGTGGATCCGGAGCAACATTAGGACTAATCATTTCATTATTTATTCTGGCTAGAAAACGTCAAAAACAAATGGTAGCCTTAGGACTTCCTCCTGGAATGTTCCAAATTAATGAACCGGTTATTTTCGGTATGCCGATTGTACTAAATCCAATTTGGTTGATTCCTTTTATCGCTACTCCGGTTATTTTAACAACTATTGCTTATCTGGCTATCGAAACAGGGTTGGTTCATCCGGTTGTTGCCAATATTCCTTGGGTTACACCAGTAGGTTTAAATGGTTTCTTGGCAACGGGAGGTCATATTTCCGGAGCAGTCCTTTCGATTATCAATTTAATCATCTCGATTCTTATTTACATGCCATTTGTTTATATGCAAGGCAGAATTGAATCGAAAAAAATAAACGACCAAGCTGAAAAGGTGTCATAAAAATTTTAAGGTGGTACATCATGGACAAAGAAAAAATATATGAAATTTCATTTCAATTAATCTTGCACAGCGGAAATACTAGAAGCTTGGCAATGGAGGCACTTTACGAGGCAAAGGCCGGAAATTTTGTAGAGGCTGAAGCAAAAATTCGTGAGGCGGAACAGGAATCTGTTAAAGCGCATCACTTTCAGACTGACTTAATTCAAGGGGAAGCTAGAGGCACAAAATATGATATCCCGATAATCCTGATTCATGCACAGGATCATCTGATGACTGCCTTGACAGTAATGGATTTGGCCAAAGAGTTTATAGATTTATATAAAAAGATAGTATAAAAGGGGTTCTAGAAATGACTGAAGTAAAAGGCATCAAAATCGCAACCATTGGTGGCGGTTCTAGTTATACACCTGAACTAATTGAAGGATTTATTAAACGCTATTCAGAACTACCAGTAAGTGAAATCTGGCTTGTAGATGTTGAACAAGGAAGAGAAAAGCTCGAGATTGTTGGTAATTTAGCCAAAAGAATGGTGAAAAAAGCAGGAGTTCCCATTGAAATTCACTTAACATTGAATCGCAGAGAAGCCTTAAAGAATGCTGACTTTGTGACAACCCAATTTCGTGTCGGCCTATTGGATGCTAGGGCGAAGGATGAGCGCATTCCATTGAAATATGGCGTTCTTGGCCAAGAAACCAATGGACCTGGCGGGCTTTTTAAAGCACTTCGAACCATTCCAATTGTACTGGAAATTTGTCGTGAAATGGAAGAACTTTGCCCAGATGCCTGGTTGATCAATTTTACAAATCCAGCAGGAATGGTCACCGAAGCTGTATTGCGTTACAGTAACATTAAAAAAGTAGTTGGCTTATGCAACGTTCCTATTGGAATGGAGATGGGGGCAGCAGATTTATTAAATGTAGAACCTGAACGGGTAAGAATCAATTTTGCGGGTTTAAATCATATGGTCTATGGCTTAGATGTGTTTGTCGATGGCATCAGTGTAAAAGATAAGCTGATTGATTTATTGTCAGACCCCGAGAATACGGTTACAATGAAAAATATCCATGCTATGGGCTGGGAGCCCGGCTTCCTAAAAGCACTGAATTTATTCCCATGTCCTTATCATAACTATTACTATAAAACAAAGGATATGGTGGATGAGGAATTAAAGGCTGCTGAAGGCGGCGGTACTCGTGCTGAAGTAGTTAAAAAGCTTGAGGGAGATCTTTTTGAGTTATATCGTGATCCCAATTTGGATATTAAACCACCACAACTAGAGCAACGCGGCGGTGCTTATTATAGTGATGCTGCATGCCGCTTGATTCATTCTATTTATACGGATAAACGAGATATTCAGCCGGTCAATACAAGGAATAACGGCGCGATTGCAGGAATTCCGCATGATTCTGCGGTAGAAATCAGCTGTGTGATCACTAAGGATGGTCCAAAACCAATTGCTGTTGGTGAACTGCCAATACCCATCAGAGGTTTAATTCAAACGATTAAGTCATTTGAAAGAGTTACTATTGATGCTGCAGTTACCGGAGACTACAACACGGCTTTATTGGCGTTGACCATTAATCCATTGGTAGGATCCGATAGAATTGCCAGACAAATTCTGGATGAGATGCTAGAAGCGCATAAGGAGTATTTACCACAGTTCTTTAAAAGCGAATAATAGGTGTTAAAAAGGTAGCTAGCTAGTTGCTAGCTGCCTTTAACGTACTAATGGAGGTAGAGGATATGATTAAATTAATTATGAATGCAGATGATTTCGGCTATAGTCGCGGAGTAAACTACGGGATCATAGATAGCCATCTATTAGGAATTGTCAATTCTACAACCATGATGATGAATATGACTGGGGTAGATCACGCTATCGAACTTGCAAAACGCCATCCTAGCCTACAAGTAGGCATTCATTTAGTACTAACATGTGGAAAACCTCTTTTAAACGACGTACCAACATTAGTTGATGCTGCCGGTAATTTTAAAAAGTTATCTACGCTTGGTGAGGCGGATCTGTCATTGGCTGAACTTGAGAGAGAATGGGAGGCACAAATAGAGTTGTTTTTAAACAAAGGCCTAAAACCAACCCACCTGGACAGCCATCACCATGTTCATACACGGGATGAGCTTTTACCTGTGGTGCAAAAACTCGCGAACAAATATGATTTGCCAGTACGCACCAATGGCCTGGAGCCGATAAAAGGAGTAAAGCCGTTTACAGATGCGGCCAACTTTGATTTTTACGGAAATGAAATAACCGAAGAATCTCTCATACAATTAATGAGGAAAATCGAAGATGGAACTACTGTTGAAATCATGTGCCACCCAGCTTATGTGGATAATGAATTACTCAAAGGATCTTCCTACAACACAGCAAGGCTAAGAGAACTTGAAATCCTCTTTAATATAAAACTTCCGGATTATGTTGAATTAGTGTAAGAAAAAAACGGCAGGTATCTGATACCTGCCGTTTCAATTTATTCAATTGAAAGTATTCCCTTTTCCCCTTGTGCTGCCTTTCCACGCTTTTTAATGTTCAATTTAGTTAAGTTCGTGAAAACTACTGGAGTAACAATAGAAGGAACGGCAACTTTGATTTTTTCGATATCAAATTTCAGCAGTTCTTGTCCTTTTGTTACCTTTTGTCCTTCCTTAACTGATAATTCAAAACCTTCGCCATTTAAATTCACAGTATCTAAACCAACATGAATCAGAATTTCATATCCTTGTTCTGATTTGATACCGATGGCGTGCTTGGTTGGGAAGACACTTACAATTTCACCGTTTACTGGGGATACAACTAAACCTTTAGATGGTAAAATTCCAAATCCGTCACCCATCATTTTTTGTGAAAAGACTTGGTCAGGTACCTCAGAAATAGGAATAATTTCGCCCTCTACTGGCATTACAAAATCTTTTTCAGTCAAAGGCTGAAGATTATTCGTATTGATTGTAAAATTGTCATTCGCAACATCAGTTACAAGTGAAACAGCATTAACATCGATCCGTTTCATCGCATCCGCAACAAATTCGACCTCTGTGCCAACAACAACCTGAAGATTTGATTTATTTAATTTCATAATTCCTTTTGCACCATGTGCTTTAAGAGCAGAATCATTTATCTTGTCCATATCCTTGATTGTTAAACGAAGACGAGTCGTACAGTTATCGATCGTATTAATATTATCTCTGCCGCCGATATCATGAATAAAGTGAGCGGCCATCACTTCATATTTGTTCCCACCCGTAACAACAGGAGCTGTACCCGTTTCTACCATTTCATCGTCGTCTTCACGGCCGGGTGTCTTTAAATTAAAGGCTTTAATCAAGAAGTAGAATAACACGAAATATACAGCACCGAAAACCAGCCCTACTATTAACAATAGTACTGGCTTTTCAGCAATATTAAAGTTTAAAGCATAATCCATGAAACCTGCTGAAAAGGTAAATCCATCTCTAATGCCAAGCATGGAGGTGATCACCATAGAAAGACCAGTTAAAATAGCGTGAATTCCGTATAAAAGTGGAGCAATAAACATAAATGAAAATTCGATTGGTTCGGTAATACCTGTTAAAAAGGAAGTTAATGCCACACCAATAAACATCCCGGAAACTGCTTTTCTCTTTTCTGGCTTAGCTGCGGCAATAATCGCGAATGCTGCTGCAGGAAGACCAAACATCATGATTGGGAAGAATCCGGTCATGTAACCTCCTGCATGTGGATCCCCCGCAAAGAAACGAGCGATATCCCCAGTTTTTCCACCATATTCGCCAAATTGGAACCAAAACAAACTGTTTAATACATGGTGAAGTCCAAGTGGGATCAATAATCGGTTTAATAACCCAAAAATACCTGAACCGATGGCACCTAAGCTGATCAACCAATTACCCAGACCATTGATGCCATGTTGGATTGGTGGCCAAACAAATCCGCAGATACCAGCTAAGACCACCATAGCAACAGCCGTGATAATTGGAACAAATCTTCTGCCACTAAAGAACCCAAGCCACTCAGGAAGTTTTATATCACGGAAACGGTTATATAACAATCCGGCGATAATCCCTGCTAAAATACCACCCAGAACGCCCATATTAATATCTTTATCAATTGCTTTGGTGCCTTCTGTTAAGACCAAATAACCAATTGCACCTGACAATGCCGCGGCACCATTGCTATCTTTAGCAAATCCAATCGCTACACCGATCGCAAAAATTAATGCCAGGTTCGCAAAAATGGCGTTTCCGGCATTTGCGATAAAAGGAATATTTAATAAATCGGGTTGTCCAAATCGAAGCAACAATCCAGCAGCTGGCAAAACGGCGATAGGCAACATCAATGCTTTACCAATTCGTTGTAAAAAGCCTAACATAACATTTTCTCTCCTTTAAAAATAAAATAAAATGATGAAAGCGTTTTTCCTGTTTCACTATAACACCTAGTCATATAGATGTCTATACCAATATTTTTAAAAAGTAAAATGAAACTATAAATAATTAGGCGATCTGCCAATAAAATCAAGGATATTTACTAAAAATAATTAATTAATTTAATTGGTATAGACAACTAGAATTTATCAATGCTAATATTAGATATATAACAGAAAGGAAGTTAAGAAAATGATTCCTAAATATAATTCTATTTTACTTAAAGGTATGAAGATTTATACAGAAGATCAAACAATCGAAAAAGGATATATCAAAGTTGAAAATCAAAAAATAATGGAAATGGGATCTATAGCTAATCTAACTAATGAGGATGGTTTGAAGGTCATCGAAGTGCCAGAATATTTTCATGCAGTTCCAGGCTTTATAGACGTTCATATTCATGGTGTCAACGGTGCTGACACGATGGATGCTACGACAGAAGCAATTGATACGATGGCAACCTCACTACCCAGAGAAGGCACAACAAGCTTTTTAGCAACAACCATGACACAAGAAGCTGCAAAAATTGAAGCAGCTATTGTCAATGCTAGTAATTACATTGCGAGCCAGCCAACCAATGGTGTTGCAGAGGTTGTAGGGATTCACTTGGAAGGACCATTTGTGAACCCAAAAATGGCAGGAGCGCAGCCAGTTCAACATATTACAGAACCTGATCTAACTTTATTTAAGAAATGGGAAACTCTTTCGAATGATACGATAAGACTTGTAACAATTGCTCCTGAACAACCAGGTGGCTTAGAGTTAATTCGTTATTTAAAAGAAAAGGGGATTATCGCTTCTATCGGACATACTAATGCAACCTACGAGGATGTGGGGAGGGCTATTGAGGCAGGTGCTAACCATGTAACCCACCTTTTTAACCAGATGAGAGGACTGCATCACCGTGAACCTGGGGTAGTTGGGGCAGCATTCTTACGTAAGGAACTAGTCGCAGAACTGATCGTTGATGGCATTCACGTACACCCAGAAATGGTAAAACTAGCATATCTGCAAAAGCAGAGTGAAGGATTAATTTTAATAACAGATTCGATGAGAGCAAAATGTATGAAAAATGGTCAATATGATCTGGGCGGCCAGGAAGTGACAGTAAAAGATGGAAAAGCAACTTTAGCAGATGGAACACTAGCAGGCAGCATTTTAACACTGGGTCACGGTGTGAGAAATATGATGACCTATTCAGGCTGTTCCTTACATGAAGTTATCAAAATGGCTTCTGTCAACCCAGCAAAACAATTAAAGATGTATGATCGAAAAGGCAGCTTAACAGTAGGGAAAGATGCTGACATCGTTATCCTTGATAAGCAGATGGAAGTAGCAATGACCATTTGTCGAGGGGAGATTGCATTTGAATAGGAGGAAGTACAACATGAAGATTATTGAAGTGAAAGATTACATGGAAATGAGCCAAAAAGCTGCTGAATATATTATTGAAAAAGTATGTAACCAACCAAACATTAAACTTGGTATGGCCACGGGAGGAACTCCTGTCGGTATGTATAAAAAATTAGTTGAGGATCATCAGAAAAATGGAACCTCTTATAAAAAGGTTATGACTTTTAATTTGGATGAATATATCGGACTAAACGGTGACAATAAAAACAGTTATCGGTATTATATGAATGAAAATTTATTTAATCATATCGATATTGATAAGAAGAGGAATACATTTATCCCTCGAGGTGATATAAAAGACTATAATGAAGAGTGCCTTCGCTATGAAGACCTAATTGATAAACATGGTGGAGTGGATGTGCAAATTCTTGGTATTGGAAATAATGGGCATATCGGTTTTAATGAACCAGGGACCTCCTTCCAATCTGTAACTCATGTAGTTAATTTAGCATCATCAACGATTCAAGCGAATGCAAGATTTTTTGAACGCATGGAAGAAGTGCCAACACAAGCAATAACCATGGGGATCTCCACCATTATGAGAAGTAAAGAAATACTTTTATTAGTTTCAGGGGAATCCAAAAATCAGGCCCTGCATTCCTTATTAAATGGGGAAATCACGGAAAGTTTCCCGGCATCTATTCTCAAAAATCACCCATGTGTTACAATAATTGCAGATAAAGCGGCAATTGCAGGGCTGAAAATTCATATTTGATCGGAACGTAGTCAGCGGACAGTCTCCCAAAGATTGTATAATTGCCGAGAGTTAATGGAGAAAGGTGTCAAACGAGAGTATGATTGATAAAAATTCCCCCATCCCACTTTACTATCAGCTTGAAGAGCATATTAAAGAATTAATTGAAAAGGGCGAGTTAAAACCGGGAGACTCATTACCCCCTGAGCGGGAATATGCGGAACTGTATAAAATAAGCAGGATGACTGTAAGACAGGCCTTTACTCAATTGGTAAATGAAGGATATCTTTTTCGTTTACAGGGAAAAGGAACTTTTGTGGCCGAGCGGAAAATTGAACAGCCTCTTCAAGGATTAACAAGCTTTACAGAAGATATGAAAGCAAGGGGATTAGAGCCGGGGAGCCAATTAATTCATTTTGAAATCATTCCGGCACCGAGTCAAGTTGCTGCCCAGTTGTCGATACCTGAATTTGGACCTGTGTATGAAATTAAACGGATCCGTTTAGCTGACGGGGTACCAATGGCATTAGAAACGAATTATATCTCGGCCAATCTTATTAAAGGACTAACCGAGGAAATTGTCAATAAGTCCCTTTACTCTTTTATTGAAGAGAATTTAAAATTGACAATTAACCATGCTACACAAGTCATTGAATCAACAATTGCTAATAATAATGAAGCAAAGTTATTAAAAATAAAAAAAGGGGCACCTGTGCTATTTATACAAAGAAATACCTATTTAAAAGATAGTACTCCAGTGGAGTATGTTAAATCTTTATACCGTGCTGATCGGTACAAATTTATGATACAAATGAAACGATAAAACAGGTGCACATGCATCTGTTTTTTTGGTTTTTATCACGTTTATTTCCATTTATACTTTCTTTGAAATGATGAAAAATAATGGAGCAAGACATTATTGAAAAGGGAGGTATTACGAATGATAAAAAAATCAGCAGTTATTTTGCTAACATCTATGCTTTCAATTGGGCTTGCGGCATGTAATAACAATGATAAAAATAATATTAACGATACAGGCAATAGGTTTGGTATGAATTCCAATAATAGGAATGACAATTTTGTTGACGTCCGTAATGATCGATTTAATATTGATCATAATGGGCCACTGACAGAGGATTATCGGAATAGAGGCCGTGATGATGATGATGATAATCTATTTAGGACTGGCACTAATCGTCATGATATGATTTCTGCTTATCAAACGACCTTAAATAGTGATCAATATCCGCATACACAGGCAGTGGTGGTTAAAGATGCAAAATATTCTTTTGTTCCGATTGGTTCAAATCAGAACAGTTGGGTGCCATCCGGTATTTTTCAGCAAATTCAGCCATATTTACCTAATGTAAATATGCCGCAACAGGCCCAGCCAGCACCAGCTCAGCGAGCGCCGCAGCAAGTTGCACCAGCACCAGCTCAGCGAGTACCACAGCAAGTTGCACCAGCACCAGCACAAAAGGTGCCAGCACCAACACAAACTACGCCGGCACCACAACAATCGGCTCAAAAGAATACTGCAACAACAGCTGGAATAAGTCAATTTGCCCAACAGGTTATTAATTTGACAAATGAGCAGCGCAGTAAAAATGGTCTACCAGCACTAAAGGCAGATACTCAGTTAAGCAGTGTGGCACAGAAGAAAGCTGTAGACATGCAACAAAACCATTATTTCTCACATACCAGTCCAACTTACGGGTCACCATTTGATATGATGAGGGATTTTGGGGTTACGTATAAAGCGGCCGGAGAAAATATTGCCCAGGGACAACGGACACCACAAGAAGTGGTAACAGCATGGATGAATAGTGAAGGCCATCGAAAAAATATCCTAAGCAGCAATTTTACCCATATAGGGGTGGGATATGAATCAGCTGGGAACCATTGGTCTCAAATGTTTATTGGAAAATAAAACAAAATCGGCGGGCTTTATTAGCCGCCGATTGTTTTACTGGTATAGCTCTTTTTTCATCATTAAATTAATAGTGGGAAAAGTAAAAGAAAATGTAGTTCCTACCCCAATCTCACTTTCTACGCGAATTTCTCCATCTAAAGCACGAACGATACTA
Organism: Neobacillus solisequens; assembly: GCF_051233465.1. Taxonomy (NCBI): domain Bacteria; kingdom Bacillati; phylum Bacillota; class Bacilli; order Caryophanales; family Bacillaceae; genus Neobacillus; species Neobacillus solisequens. The sequence goes on from NZ_JBKFGJ010000003.1 coordinate 40,407, forward strand.
TACACGACCATCATCCCCAATCCAGTACCATTTTTCCCTTTTGTAGAATAAAATGGTTCCCCCAACCTCTCGATTTGTTCTATGGTCATACCTAATCCTGTGTCTTTTACAATAATCGTAATATGATTTTGGCTTGTATCTGAAGAAATAGATAAATATCCGCCACTTGGCATTGCTTCGATCGCATTTTTAAATACATTGACAAAGCATTGGCGAAATTTTTGCCGGTCACCTTTAATAAAGCCAATGACAGAAAAATCAGTGGTGATTTCAACAGAATTTTGATTGGCCAATGGAAGGACAATATTTATAATTTGTTTAAGCTCATTTTTGACATTAAGCTCCTCAAATTTTTCAATGGAAGGTTTAGCGAAGGTTAAATAATCCTGAATAACCTTTTCTGCAGAGGATAGTTCCTCCTTCACAATAGAGAGATATTCCTTTCTTTTTTGCCTTGAAAGATAATCATCTTCTAGAAGTTGTACAAAACCACTTGCTGCTGTCAAGGGGTTCCGAATCTCATGAGAAATGGCTGCTCCCATTTGTTCAACAGCTTTCAGCTTTTCTGCTTTGATTAGTTGTTGTCTCATTTCTACATTCTTTTTGACAAATTCAATCGCATAAGAAATAATACCAATTCCTGATGAAGGTACCACAATATAAGCAAACAAAGAATCCATCCAATTAATTTTTAATCCTAGAAATCCCATGCCAAATGAGGATATCGTACCGACAATACCTCCCATAAAGCTGGAAATAAGAACGTGTTTTAATGGCTGTTGTTTCCAAAACCAAGGGTACATTCTCCAAAGGATAAAAGATAGAGGAACATATAACATGATGGTTTGATAAAAGCCCATATCAATTCCATAAAAGCTTCTAAGAATAATCGTGGCTAAAACAAGAATAGGACCGATTCCAAAATAAAGTCCTCCGATTACGATCGGAATTACACGTAAATCAAATCTTACATAGGAAACCGGATGAAGGGAAAACTGGATGCAAACCCATAACATAAGAATAAAATATAGAATGATGGATGCCTTTGAGATCACGTATCTTTTATTCTCAAGAACAACTAAGCATAAGAAAAAAAATATAATTAAAATGGAAAGATTCAAAAAAAGATGTTGGGTAATTTCCATTTCATTCACCATCCATAAAGGGCTGTTAGGAAAATTTTACAGGTAATTCCTCCAAGTTACAACAAAATTTACGAATAATTCCTAAAATACAACAAAAAATATAGAAAAAAGTGGTTTTACACCACTTTTTAAATTATCTGGCCTTATTCATATAAGGAAGTGATTATATTTCTTCCATGTATTTTTGACTTATAGAGGGCGGAATCTGCCTTTTGAATTAAATCCTCTGAAGAAGTAGTTGGATCGGGAATCATGGTGGCAATACCAATACTTAAGGTGACAAAGTCTGCAATTTTTGAACTTTTATGTGGGATCTGAAGTTGCTGGATTTTTTCTTGGATCTGTTCAGCTATGTGAATTCCTTTCTGTTGTTCAGAGCCTGGTAATATGATGGCGAATTCCTCCCCACCATACCGGCAGAAGATATAAGTTGAATGTGGTGCTATTACTTCTTTAATAGCTTGGGAAATGGATTGTAAACAATAGTCACCCTCCAAATGTCCATATGTATCATTATACTTTTTGAAATAATCGATATCGAACATCATTAGTGTGATGGGTGAAGTGGCCAATAGTGAATTTGACCATTCTTGTAAAAGGGATTCATCAAAATATCTCCGATTTGAGATTCCTGTCAGCCCATCAAGATAGGAAAGCTGATTTAACAATGCATTGGCTTCTTGAAGCTTCTGTTCTGTCAGTTTGCGGTCTGTGATGTTCCTTGAAACAATAATAACACGCTTATTTCCATCTTCTTGATCGGAAACACTTTTAAAAGAAGATTCAATCCAAATATATTCTCCTAATTTTACTTTATAACGGTAAGTTGCCCCGGCATCGCCCTCTTCAAGTGCCTTTTTAAATGTATTTTTATAAATCTCCAAATCATCAGGATGGATGAAGTGCTCCACCTTTTTTCCTAAAAGCTCCTGATATTCAAAATGAAGAATTTCCTTAACGGCGGGCGAAATATAAATATACTCGCCAACTTCATTATTCATTGTAATGAGGTCACTGGAGTTTTCAGCAAGTAACCGAAATCGTTCTTCTGTCTCTTTTAATTTCATTATATTTTGTTCTAATTGATGCTGGGCCTGATTGGACTTGGTAATATAAACTGAAAAGTGATAAGCGACAAAACCGCCAATTAACGAAGTGATGATATGGGAAAATAATACTTTATCTAAAGTGCTATGATTCTCAATTCTAATGGCTAAAATTATGGATAAAACAGTTAAACCATAAACATTCATTATAAAGGCCTTCAGGGTTTCTGATATTTTTAGCTTTGATACTAGTCCACAGCCAAATCCAATCAGAATAGCACCAATTGCCGGTAAGACTGCTGAAGCACTAAAACCAAAAAGAACAAATCTCCCTAGAGCAATAATAATGGAGGCAACCATAGCCGGGAAAAAACCTCCAAATGCCGCTGCAATCACAATAGCCAAATGTCTCAAATCTACAATAATGGTGGAACTGATCTTTATACTAAATATCATTAATATATTACCGAGAATTCCTAGAAAAAAACCAGCTAGTAATTTAGTAGGTATAGAAGAGGTAACTGACAGCGATCGATCTTTAAAAAACTGACCCATTAAAGAAAAGGCAGCTATCAATATAGCAATGTTTGTAACATATTCCTTAATCATTAAATAAACTCCTAGAAAATAAATCAATTAATCTCATTATACAATGGATGATGTCATTTCGACGAAAATAGATAAAAAGTTTTCAATTATTACATTATTTTCTCGGAAATCATTGTACCAAAAAAAGCTTCCAAAATGGAAGCTTTAAAAAAGGACAGATTAAACGGACATCATTGATTGTGAAAATAATTTTGCAGCTATTCGGGCCTTCTCTTTAGCAGAAGCCATCATTTCTTCAATCTTAGTTGGATAATAATCAAAGCCTTCAAAAATAACTGAATCCATTACTTCAATCCCAAGAAAACTCAGAGCGATTTTTAAATAGCGGTCACCGGATTCCAGTTCTCCTAATGGTGTGTTTGTATAAAGTCCACCTCTTGTTTGAATGTGAATGGCCCTTTTCCCTGTCAAAAGCCCTTTAGGACCATCTGGTGTATAATCAAAGGTTTTACCTGCAACAAACAGGTTATCCAAATAAGCTTTTAATATAGCGGGTAAATTAAGGTTCCAAACCGGTGATACAAAAACATAATATTGGTTGTCCATAAATTCATTTGCAACGGCATGCATCTGTTGAATTTTGTCTCTTTCTGGCTCTGTTAACTGATCCATAGTGTATCCATAGCCGGCAAGTTTGCCGCGGGCGCTGACTAAGTCAGCATCCATATGCGCAATCTCATAATTGAATAAATCGATTCTATTAATTATTACATCCGGGCGTTCTTGTCTGAATGATTCAAGAAACGCTTCACCTATTTGCAATCCTTTTGATTTCATTAAACCTTTTGGATTTGCCGTAATATAAAGTAATTTCTTCATTCTATCACAACCATTCTTTAGTTATGGGCGATTACTCTTACATTATAAAAAAATTTTAAAGCTAAATATGGAACTAAATGGTGAATTTCTTGAACATTAGGTGAAAACTTAGATATAGGTAATATTCAATAAATTGTTGGAATTGGGTATTAGTTCTCAATAATAAAAATAGGTAAAATAATATTAAGATGTAGAATATTGGTAATAGAGGGTGGGTTGAAGTATGAACCAACAAACTCATAATGAGGAGAGTATTGAGAGTCTAAAGTTAAAAATTGCTGAGATGGAAAAGAAAGAAAAAGATTTATTAAAAATGCTTCAGCTGAATTCTTCTCTATATTTAAAGGTCCTTGATGCCCTGCCAATAAATGTTTTTTTAGAGGAGCCTGATGGCAGAACCATATTTGCCAATAAACAGGCCTGTGATTTAAATGGAATGACATTGGAGGAGCTGGTGGGAAAGACGGTTTACGACTTTTTTCCTGAGCCTATTGCTAAAATGAATCGAGATATAGACTTGGAGGTTTGGCGGACTCGCACCTTGAAAACGGGGGAAGTGAAGGCAGGCTTTCAGGGAAATGAATCCTACATGTTTACCGGTAAAACCATTATTCATGTGCCGGAATTCGATAAAGAATATCTTTTAGGATTTGGTTTGGATATTACTGATTTGAAAAATGCTGAGAAGAAAATTGTTCAAATGGCTTATCATGATGCCTTAACGGGGCTACCTAATCGTTGGTTTATTAAATCATATCTTGAAACATATAAGGCTGAACATGACCAATTAAATGAGTTACTAGGAGTTATTCTTCTAGACTTAGATCACTTTAAGGTGGTTAATGATAGTTTGGGCCACGAGGCAGGCGACTTATTGCTGAAATCTGTAACGGAGAGACTCATGACCATATTGGATCATGATAATATCTTAGCAAGATTCGGCGGTGATGAATTCGTCCTATTGGCCCCTCATTTGCATAGTATGAATGATGCAGTAGAGGTGGGCAATCTTATCCTTAGGGTAATGAACGATTCTTTCATGATTTATAATCAAAAATATCATATCACCCCAAGCATCGGAGTGAGCGTTTATCCTTTTCATGGGGAAGATTTAAATAGCTTAATCAAATGTGCAGATTTAGCTATGTATAAATCAAAAGAAAAGGGAAGAAACTGTGCAACCCTCTACAATCCGGAATTGAATAAGCGTATTTTAGAAAATATGGATAAAATAACGGCTGCCATTTAATTGGCAGCCGTTATCCATTTGATCTCGTCCAACAGTTGTTGCTTGAATAGTTGAATTAAAAATTCATTATAGAAGTCTTTTTTTCAATGATTTGGTATCGGTTGTTCTGATGAGGATAAACAAAAAGATCCGTTAAAACCTTATTTTCTTCGAAATAGGCTTGGACTTTCTGAAGTCTTTGTTTAAATTGTACATCCAATAATGTAATGAAAAATTCTACATCATCACCATTTAAAGCTTCAATTATTTGAAGAATTTGATCATTGTATTTATAAGAAATTTTTATTTCGCCACCCCTAAATTAAGTATCTTAAGTAGATATAGGCTGTACAAATAATAATGGACAAGATCATTAACGGAAAGGCAATGAGTAAAAATTTCCCGAATGTAATGTGGTATCCTTCCTTTGCAGCAAGCCCGGCAACTATAACATTGGCACTGGCGCCAATTAATGTGCCATTACCTCCCAAGCACGCTCCAAGTGATAAACTCCACCAAAGGGGCTCTAAGTTTTGAATTCCCAAATCTCCCATATCCTTGATCATTGGAATCATGGTAGCAACAAACGGAATATTATCAATAAAGGCAGATGCAATCGCACTGACCCATAAAATTAATAGGGAAGCTGCGGTCACATTACCTCCCGTTACATGAACAGTATAATCGGCCAACATCGAAATGACTCCTGTTTCCACCAGCCCAGAAACAAGGACAAATAGCCCAATAAAGAAGAAGATGGTTGTCCATTCTACTTTTGAAAATGATTTATCCAAATACTCTTCTCCCGTTAACAACAATAGTAAAAATGCACCAGTCAGAGCTACAGTAGCTGATTCAATATGAAGCATTTGGTGAAGGAAGAAACCGAGAATCGTGATGGCAAGAGCAAATAATGACTTCTTTAACAAGGTTCTATCGGTAATTTCTTCTTTTTCATCTAAATCCATTAAATTGGCCTTTAATTCTGGAGATGCTTTCAATTGTTTCCGATAGATAAAGGCTAAAATGGCAATATTGACAAAAAGGACAAAAAAGGAAATGGCAGTAAGATTATAGATAAATTCCATAAAGGTTAACTCTTTTACTGCACTGCCAATCATAATATTAGGAGGGTCTCCAATAAGGGTGGATGTCCCTCCGATATTAGAGGCAATAATCTCAGTAATTAAAAAAGGGATAGGGTTGACCCGTAATTGTCTTGTAATACTGAAAGTTACCGGTACCATTAATAGAACAGTCGTGACGTTATCTAAAAAGGCAGAACCTAAAGCTGTGATGATACCTAAGACAAGTAAGATTTTTAATGGATCGCCCTTTACTTTTTTTGCAGACCAAATGGCTATGTATTTAAATAATCCTGTCTCAGACGTAATAGTAACAATGATCATCATGCCTGTTAAAAGGCCGAGCGTATTGAAATCAATATGATGCAGAGCCACTTTTTGGTCGACAATCCCCAACAGAATCATTAAGATGCCGCCTATCATGGCGATGATGGTCCGATGAAGCTTTTCTGTTACGATAAAAGCGTATGTAACAAGAAATACACCTAATGCTATGAGTGCTTGTGTGGACATGGATCAACCTCTTCTCAATATATGTACTGACAGTGTCCTTTTAAACCAAAAAGGAGCCCGTTTTGACAGACTCCACCTAAAACACCGCGAATTTCTTTATACAAATATTTTATTAAAATAGTCAAGAGAAGTAAAGTTAAACATGACCAAAAAAAGAGGTCATGTTGTCCGAACTTTTTTCATAGCCAACTATTTCACTGCTTGAAATATTCAACCAGAGTCATATAAAAAGTCGGACAACAGCTATTATTTTAATTCATTGCTTCGCAAAAACAATAGATAATTTATGAAAAAAACATTAACAATTTATGTCAAAGTCCAATTCGTTTAATAAAATCAACGGTTTCTTGATGATCCGCTTTGATCGTCTTTAATAGTCCTTTATCACTTTTAACAAGTGGCTTTCCGCTTGTATCTGCAATAGGAATGGCTTTGGATATTCCTTTTACTACCTTCCATTTCCCTTCAAAATAACTGAGCTTCAGATCAACAATACCCAAGTGGTTGCCGAATGCTCCTGCCATGACGACCGGTTTTCCGTTTATATTCCCGGTTTTAAGATTAGTATGAGGCAGCTTTTCATATACTGGACCAGGGAATACACTGTGAGAATGGCCGGAAAGAATCGCATCAATACCAGGAATTTTAGTTAAATAATAGACGGCATTTTCAGTTTCCGGACGGTAAGGATCACCACTGATCCCAGTATGGGCAAGTGCGACAATTAAATCTGCACCTTCTGCCTTCATTTGCGGGATAAAATGCTGGGCTGCCTCTAAAATTGGTTTGGCATAGACTTTGCCCTCAAGATTGGCTCTATCCCATTTCATGATTTGGATAGGTAAGAATCCAATAACACCAATTTTTAATTCATGCTGCTTTCCATTTAGATCCGTTAATTTTCTTTTTAATATGACATAGGGTCTAAAATAGGGATTATTCGTTTTGACGGAATAAACATTAGCGTTTACCACCGGCATATTTGCACCTTTTAAAGCTGCATTTAAAAATTTTAATCCATAGTTAAACTCATGATTTCCAATTGTAATGGTATCATAACCCAAATAATTGAAAGCGCGGTAAACCGGGTGGATTTTACCGGAATGAATCCCTTTAATTCTAGCTAAATATTCCCCAAGTGGATTTCCTTTTAGGTGATCTCCGCAATCAAATAATAAGGAATTTTTTGCTCCCATTCTTGCCTGTTTGATAAGTGTGGCTGTTTTCACCAAACCAATGCGATGATCAACCTTGGTTTGGTAATAATCATAATTAACCAGATCAGCATGAATATCTGTTGTTTCTAGGAAACGTAAATCAATGCTTGGTCGTTCCTCCGCATAGGTTGTAAGGGAGGAAGGCAATACTAACAAAACAGTGAAAAGGAAAGTCCAAAACGGTTTGTTTAACATCATATGACCCCCTAAATGTAAAAGGTCTCCATAGTATTTGTTGTTTATTTGGAAATATGAAAAAACTGACAGAAATTTGTCAAAAACATTTGAATAAAAAATGAAAAAAACGTTTTCATCATATCTAAAGGGTAAAATGGTTTTATAATAAAAGTAAGTAAAACATGGGGGGAAAACAATGAACATTACAACCATTATTGAACTAGAAAATCAAGAAGTTGAAGCAATTGCAGGTGCGAAATTAGTATTTGCTGAAGAACAGATTGATGAAAATATTTTTGAAACATGTGTAGAGTGTTTTCAATTAGAACATTCACAGGAAATAATTTCTACTGAGGATGCTATGCAAAGAGTTTTTTCACAATTAAAGAAAAAAGGCGTCATTCCAAATGGTGTTGAGGATTTTTCATTTGAGATGCCTGCTTGCGGGCAACTAAAAAGTAAAAGCAATGGTGAAACAGAATTACCGCAAAAAGTAATTCTATCCTTTATGGCGTAAAGAAGTTCCTTGAAGAAGTTCCTTGGAACTTCTTTTTTCTTCAAGATTTACAAAAGTGACAATAAAGTGACATGTGAGATTCATCAAAGCGAAATGGAGAATTGTCTATTATAATATTTATAGATTTTTTATTAAAGAAAAAAATTGAAAGCGTTTACATTATTACCGTGGAAGGAGGAGCTGAAGCGGTTGAAAAGAAATAGCAAGATTACTATATTAACAGGCCATTTTGGAAGTGGAAAAACAGAAATTGCTATTAATTTAGCATTATTTGAAAGACAAAAACATGAAATGGTGGCGTTAAATGATTTAGATATCATCAATCCTTATTATCGTTCGAGGGATGTTTCTGATTTATTACAAAATCAGGGTATAGAAATGATCGCACCAAGGGGCCGTTTAGCAACAGCAGACCTGCCGATTGTTTCGGGAGAAATGTACCGAGTCTTGCACGACCCACGCTATCAACTAATTGTCGATGCAGGTGGAGATAAAGACGGAGCAATGGCATTAGGACAGTACTTTCATGAATGGAATGATTTAAAACCAGAATTATGGTTTGTTCTTAATGGAAACCGTCCTTATGTAAGTACATTGGAAGGGGCAAAATACACCTTCGAGCAAATTGAGAAAGCCTCCCGTTTAAAGATTACTGGAATTATAAACAATTCCAATGTCGGCAGCGAAACATCTTTGGAAGATATATCAAAAGGCGTTGATTTAAGCAACAGCTTGGCAGATCACTTACACATTCCTTTTTTATATACAACTATTTCAAATCAATTTAAAAAGGAAGCTGCCGGATTTGCCGAAAAAAACAAAGTGGTTTGGATCACACGTTATCTAAAATTGCCGTGGGAAATATAGGGATGGAGGGAAGTTACCATGGAAAAAAGAGTAGTTTTTTATGAAGAGATCTGTAAATCATGTGGTCTTTGTGTGCAAGTATGCCCTACAAATGTTATTTTTCTGGCGGATTCTCTAAATGGAAAAGGATACAGGCCAGCAACAGTACTTCATCAAGAAAACTGTATAAGTTGTGCAAAGTGTGCCCAGGTTTGTCCTGATTCCGTGATCGCTGTATATAGACCGGTAAAAGTATTGCAAACCGTGTGATGGGAAAGGAGTTATTCTAATGGGCAAAGTGTTAATGAAAGGCAATGAAGTAATCGCAGAAGCGGCAGTTCATGCTGGCTGCAAGTATTTTTTTGGATACCCGATTACTCCGCAAAGTGAATTAGTCGCATACATGGCAAGAAGACTTCCAGAGGTTGGCGGGCTCTTTTTGCAGGCAGAAAGTGAAATTGCAGCAATAAATATGGTTTATGGAGCATCTTCTGCAGGCGCAAGAGTGATGACATCTTCTTCAAGCCCCGGTTTCAGCTTAAAGCAGGAAGGGATTTCTTATTTAGTAGGTTCAGAGCTTCCAGCCGTTATCTGTAATATTGTTCGAGGCGGCCCCGGCTTAGGAAATATCCAGCCGGCACAATCAGACTATTTCCAAGTAACCAAAGGCGGTGGACATGGGGATTATCACATACCAGTCCTAGCACCTGCCAGTTTACAAGAAATTGTTGAACTTACCCAAGATGCCTTTGATATAGCTGATCAATATCGAACCCCAGTAATTTTAATGGGGGATGGTATGCTGGGACAGATGATGGAGCCTGTCGAATTTACTGTTCGCTCTGAAAAGCCAGTATGCAGTAAAGAGTGGGCAACCAGCGGGACTCGAGGTGATGGGGGACCGAAAATTATTACTTCCTTAGAGTTAGATGCCGAGGGTCTTGAGAAGCGAAATTGGAATTTACAGCAGAAGTTTGCTGTGATGAAGAAAAATGAAGTCCGTTATGAAACATACCTAGTTGAAGATGCCGACTATATTATAGTTGCTTTTGGAACAGTAGCAAGGATTTCCATGAATGCTATTAACAGGGCTAGGAAAGAAGGCATAAAAGCAGGCCTAATCAGACCGATTTCATTATGGCCATTCCCTGAAAAGCCGTTCATCGAAACGAGAGATCAGGTTATCAGCTATATTTCAGTTGAAATGAGTGCAGGACAAATGATTGAGGATGTCCGCTTGGCTGTCAACGGTCATGCCCCAGTTGATTTCTTTGGACGAACTGGCGGAGTGGTCCCAACTCAAGAGGAGATTTTTCAGAAAATCATGGTGGTTGCCGGGGGTGTTACCGTATGACAATGAAAACGGTATTTGAAAAAACAAGCGGACTTACCGATAAGCCAACACATTATTGCCCTGGATGCACTCATGGAGTGATCCATCGTCTTGTTGGTGAAGTGTTAGAGGAAATGGGCATTCTCGAGGATACAGTCGGTGTGGCTTCGGTAGGCTGCTCAGTGTTATCGTATGAGTATTTTAACTGTGATATGACACAAGCAGCGCATGGGCGGGCCCCGGCCGTAGCAACAGGGGTAAAACGAGTCTTACCGGACCGATTTGTATTTACTTATCAAGGTGACGGGGATCTTGCCTCTATTGGGATCAGTGAGGTAATCCATGCTGCAGCTAGGGGAGAAAATATTACCGTTATTTTTGTTAACAATGCAATCTATGGAATGACCGGCGGCCAAATGGCACCCACGACCTTAATCGGTCAAAAAACTGCCACGACTCCATTCGGGAGGGATGTTCAAATCCAGGGTTCTCCTATTAAAGTTTGCGAAATGATTTCAACGTTAGATGGAGCAGCCTATATTGAACGGGTTTCCACCCATGATGTTCCTCATATACAAAAGGCAAAGAGAGCAATCCGAAAGGCATTTGAAACTCAGAAAAAAGGGGGAGGCTTCTCGATGGTTGAGATATTATCCACCTGTCCAACTAACTGGGGGCTTAATCCTACTGAGTCATTGGAATGGGTAAAAGATAATATGGTTCCGGTTTATCCTCTTGGTGTATATAAAAATAAAGAGGGGGAGAAGGAATGATGCTAGAAGAAATCATCATTGCCGGATTTGGTGGACAGGGTGTTATGTCAATGGGGCAGCTAATTGCCTATGCCGGAATGCTGGAAGGAAAAGGTGTCTCTTGGCTTCCATCATATGGACCAGAACAACGGGGCGGTACGGCCAACTGTGCTGTGGTGATCAGTGATGAACCGGTGTCTTCTCCATTAGTGACAAATCCGACAACGGCTATTGTGCTTAATAATCCATCATTTGATAAATTTGAGCCACGCGTTCATGCCGGCGGTCTCCTTATCATAAATTCATCATTAGTGATGAGAGTAACGGAACGAACAGATATTAATGTAATCGAAATTCCAGCTACAGATTTAGCCAACGATCTTGGAAACTCTCGTGTGGCCAATATGATTTTATTAGGGGGCTTCCTAGAACAAACCAAAATTGTCACGACTGATTCGATTATTGAATCCTTAAAAAAAGTCCTTTCTGAAGATAAACATCATCTAATTGACGTAAACAAACAAGCCTTACATAAAGGTTCATCCTTTATTGGGGCAAGACCAATTCTAACGTAAGGTCCGCCATCAATGGCGGGCTTTTCTTTTAGTTGGGGCATACTACTTATGATATGGCTTACTTAGTTGAAAATGATTTTCAATTAATATGAAAGTAAGATTTTTTATAGGAGGTAGTATAATGGAAAAGAATTCTGTAAAAGCATATATGGAGTATAGTGAAGAGAAATTTACCAAACGAATTATTTACAAAAAAGGGGAAACCACCGCATTTGTGTTGAACTTTTTACCTGGCCAAAAACTCCCAACTCATAAGCATCCCGGAACAGAAGTGTACTTATATGTTTTGACTGGAAATGGAACATTAATCATTGACGGAACAGAGACAGAAGTTGCTGAAGCAGATTTAATTCATGTTAATAGTGAAGAAGAGATGTCCTTTCTTAACAGTGGCAGCGAACCACTTAGTCTTTATGTAGTTTTAAGTAAGATTCCTAGCGAGCTTTATGCGAAGAATGTTTAATCTAGGTAATTGATATTTTTGGAAGTACCAATCGGAAACAGGTTGAGGGTTCTTATAAACCCGAAATGGTGAAGAAATTTGGAAAAAAGGTCAGATAAAGTGGTTCTATATGCCCGAAATCTTGAAAACGGGTTGGAAAAATGTCAGATAGAGGATTTCTATATTATTGAAATCTTGAAAGTGACCGCAAAATGGGCAGATAGACTGGTTCTATATTCCTGAAAAAGCGCCACCGAAGCAAAAAGTGGAACGTAAAGAGGTTCTACATTCCCGAAAAAAAGCCACCGAAGCAAAAAGTGGAACGTAGACAGGTTCTACATTCCTGAAAAAAAGCCACCGAAGCAAAAAGTGGAACGTAGACAGGTTCTACATTCCCGAAAAAAAGCCACCGGAGAAAAAGTGGAACGTAGAGAGATTCTACTTCCTAAAAAAGAGCCTCAGAGGAAACCTGTATCATTAAGTAAAGGACTATATGTTCGAAATACCAAAAATCAACACAGTAAAAAAGCCAGCTCATATATTATGCTGGCTTTTTTCGATGTTTGATTTCCTGTGTATTTTTCAAGCCAAAGAACCACCAATTCCAGTCGCCCAACAATTTCATCAGGGCGGGAACAAGTACCATTCTGACAATTGTGGCATCAATAAATATTGCCACAGCAATACCGACTCCAAGTTGCTTTATTGGCATGACACCAGTAAAAGCAAATGCACCAGTAACGACAATCATAATGGCCGCGGCAGATGTAATAATTTTACTGGTCTTTGTCAATCCTTCAATGGTGGCCAAGCTATTATTACCTGTTTCTAAGTAGTGTTCCTGAATCCGTGAAATGAGAAAAACTTCATAATCCATGGAAAGTCCGAAAACAAGTGTAAATACAAAGACTGGAAGAATCAGTCCAATATTGACAGGTTTAATCCCAAAGTGCCCCAATTGAAAAATCCACACGACAATGCCAAAGGTACAACCCAAGCTAAGAATATTCATTAAAATGGCTTTAAGTGGGATGAGAACAGAACGGAAGGCAGCCATCAAAATAATGAGAGTGGATACAACAATTAATAGTAAGCCATATGGTGTCTTTTTTATGATCTCAGAAAAAATTTCTTGTTCAAACTTGATGGATCCGCCAAAGCTTGCTTTCATTCCTAAATCCTTCTTGGACCAGTCACTGACCCATTGTCGTGCTTTTGATGAATGGCCGTCAGCTTTTAGGAATACATCAAGCCGCATTTTGTTTTCTCTTATATAATGTTCTAACAACGGGGCAACCTTGTCTTGATCACCATATGTGGTCAGCTGAACGAATTGGTCCGCTCCTTCCATACCAGTTGCAGAAAACGGGGAATCCACGTAGGAAACCAACTTGTCCCTTTCTAATTGTTGGATGACATGAATTGCCTGTTCAAGGTTGGTTTTCTTTGCCATTTCGCCAACTGATTGTAAAACAATCGTTACCTTTTTTTCATCCCTTCTATCCTTTGCTTCAAATTGATCTTTGAAGGTTTTCAAAGCGATGCGGGAAGGGTAGTTGGGGGGCAAAGAATCTGTACCTGGAATGGCTAATATCATTTGTTTCACAGGGCTAAGACCTATCAAAAGGATGATCAATGCCGAAGCAGACATGATGACAGGGCGCCTCATGACCAGTTCGGCAAACCTGTGCCATAAATTGTTTTTCTGATCTGAGAGCTGAACGAAACTAAATTTATTAATGTTTTTACCTAATAGTGCAAGCAACGCCGGCAAAAAGGTTAATGCACAAAGAGCAGATAGGAATACAACAGTCATCCCACCTAGAGCAACATTTTGAAATATATCAATTTGAATAAACCATAGGCCGGATAAACCAATAAACACGCAAAGAGCCGAAAAGATTATCGAACGCCCGGCGGTCGCAACCGTAATTTTAATGGCATTCAGGATGGAATTCGTTTTTATCTCCTCTTTATAGCGATTAATAAATAACAAAGCAAAATCAATGCTTAAGGCAAGCCCAATCATTGGAACGATATTTAAAATGAATATGGTTAAATCAAGTTTGTAGCTAAAAAAGTAGACAATTCCCATTGTGGTAAGAATGGAGACGACCCCGATCACAAGGGGCAGGGCAGCGGCAACAAGCCCGCCAAATGCCAGTATCAGAACAATTAAAGCGATCGGAAGACCAATCATCTCTGCTTTAGCCAAATCTTGCTGACTGGCTGAATTAAGATCCTTTACGATAATGGGTTCCCCTGTCAACGTAACCGTAAACCCATCTCGATTGTGAAGCCTTTTTTTTAGCTCAGTAATTTCTTCTGAGAGGCTTTCCGACTTTTTATCAAAGGTTATCAAACCGTATGCAAAGTTGCCCTTCATCATTCCATTTTGTGGTGATGGTGTAATGATTTGTTTTGCCTGATCAAATCCATCAATGCGGTTAAAGGTTTGATTGATAAATGTATGAAAGTCACTTGAACTGGCTGACTTTTCTTTTTCGAATAAAAGGATGATGGTTGATTTGGGTTGATTGAAATTTCTTTCAAGCACTTGCCTTGTTAGATTATACTGACCTCTATATTCGAAACCATTGCCACTTAACACTGTCGGCAAATGTAACGCAAAATATCCCAATATAACGATGAAGAACAACCAAATACCAACTACCCATTTCCGGTACTGGAAAAGTAATATCCCAAATTTCTGCAAATGCTCTCCTCCTTTAGCACCTTTATAGTTTTAGTATACAAAGAATGTAATCCTTTTTTATTGGCTTTTAATGGCTAAAATGAAAACATTTATGGTTATATTTCCCCGTAAAAAATCCAATCATGTAATATGCAAAATTGTTCAATGGATATTTTACAAATGTAAATTCTTATTATAAAATTGTTTTGGGTGAGGACATTGGATCGTGAAAAACTAGGTAAGGTTATAGAAGCCGCTAAATTGTATTATTTGCTTGATTATAATCAAAATGAAATTGCTAAGATTCTTGGAGTTTCTAGGCCAACTGTATCCCGGCTTTTGCAGCAGGCAAAAAGTGACGGTATAGTCCAAATTAATATTATGGACCCAACCGAGGATAGTAGTGATCTGGAGACAAAGCTGGAACAAAAATTTCATTTAAAAAAGGCAATTGTTGCCTCAATTCCGCAATACGAGAACCATTTCATAAAAAATTATCTTGGTGAAAAAGCGGCGTTGTACCTTCATGAAATTGTTAAAGATGAGGACATTATCGGGGTAACGTGGGGAACGACTATTTATCACGTAGCTGTTGAATTAAAGCAGAAATTACTTAAAAACGTAAAAGTTGTTCAATTAAAAGGCGGGGTTAGCCACTCGGAAACAAATACGTATATCTCTGAGATTTTGTACCTGTTTGGAAAGGCCTTTAATACGACTCCACATCATCTTCCATTGCCTGCCATAGTTGATCATGTAGTTGTGAAGCAAGCAATGGAGGCTGATCGACATATTCGCAAAGTTTTGGAATTAGGAAAACAAGCAAATATTGCTTTATTTACGATTGGAACAGTCAATACAGATTCTTTACTATTTCAATTAGGCTATTTTTCAGAAAGTGATATTGAATCATTAGAAGGAAATGCAGTGGGTGACATTTGTTCTAGGTTTTTTGATCATAATGGGAATATTTGTAACACGAGTTTGGATGAACGAACACTTGGGATTAACTTAGCCGAATTAAAAAATAAAGAACAGTCGATCCTTGTGGCAGGCGGACCGCACAAAATTGCTGGTATTTATGGTGCACTTAAAGGTGGTTACGCTAATGTCCTCGTGACGGATCAATTTACAGCACAATTTTTACTAGATAAGCAAGACTAAATGGCTCTTTATCGTTATTTAGTCTTTTTTTGATCACATTTTTTTACTTTTGTTCATAATGTTATTTACAAATGTTCAATGACTTTGTTATAGTTACTTTGGATAAACTATCGTAAAGTTCATTAAATATAGGGGGAAAATATTATGAATCAAGATATCGCAAAAATGATTGATCATACATTGTTAAAAGCGGATGCTACTAAAGAACAAATTGTAAAATTGGCAGAAGAGGCCAAGGAGTATACCTTTGCATCAGTTTGTGTGAATCCTACATGGGTGAAAACAGCAGCCGAAGCACTTGCAGATAAACCAGAAGTAAAGGTATGTACGGTAATAGGTTTTCCTCTTGGAGCATCAACCACTGAGACAAAAGCGTTCGAAACGAAGAATGCCATTGAAAATGGCGCTGGTGAAATTGATATGGTCATTAATATTGGTGCCCTTAAAGATAAGCAAGATGACCTCGTTGAACAAGATATCCGTGCTGTAGTCGAAGAATCAAAGGGAAAAGCACTAGTTAAAGTCATTATTGAAACTTGTCTGTTAACAGATGAGGAAAAGATCCGTGCTTGCCGCCTATCCGTTAAAGCGGGAGCAGATTTTGTTAAAACCTCAACTGGATTTTCAACTGGCGGTGCCACTGTTGAAGATATCCGTTTGATGAGAGAAACAGTTGGACCTGAGATCGGTGTAAAAGCCTCCGGCGGTGTACGAAGCAGAGAAGATGCTTTAGCCATGATTGAAGCAGGAGCAACACGCATTGGGGCAAGCTCTGGTATTGCCATTTGCAAAGGCGAGATATCACAAAGCAATTACTAATTAACTTACAGTGAGGAATCGACTATGAAAGAAGTCTTTTTGGCATTAATAGCAGGATTAATTGTAGGAATGTTATTCAAATTTCTAAAGCTGCCATTACCGGCACCACCGGTTTTTTCAGCAGTTGTCGGTGTATTTGGAGTATATTTTGGCGGTGTTCTTCTAGACTGGTTTTTAAAATTAATAAATCATTAACAATTTTTGGGCTATTCGTAATCGAATAGTCTTTTTTTTATATTGATAATTTTTTTAAAATAATTATAATTTTAGTTTATATACTACTAATCATTTCATATAATAGACTTTTACTGTAAATTTTTTATGAAAGAATGGAGTAAAATCATATGATATTAAATATTTCTATTATTGATGATGACAGCTTTATACGGTCGACCTTAAAAAGAATTATCGAATTAATCAATTTGGATCCCTGGGAAATTTACATTACTGAATTTGAAAATGGGTTCCAGTTTTTTGATTTAAAGCAATTAGATAAACCAGGAAAGCACTTTGTGATTGTAGATGGAACAATGCCGATGATGGACGGAATTGAAGTATTAAAAAAAATTAAAAATATCAAAGAGGATACGACGATAATGATGCTTTCAGAGAGAAAAAGTGAAGGAAATATCGAAAAAGCAATGAAGCTTGGTGCCAGTGAATATATAACAAAGCCTTTTAGTATAAAAGGGATTAAAGCAACCATCGAGCAAATAGTACAAAGGATTGAAAAATAAATGTTTAAAAATGAATTGCTCTTTCTGTCCATTCTCACCGTTTCAAGTTTAAGTACTTTAATTTTTTTACTATTGTACTTAATTTTAAGAAAAATGATTGTTAATAGGAAAAGAGCTAAGATTAATGAATTGAAGGAAAAATATAATCCAGTTCTTTTTAATGTTTTGACAAATGGAGGAAACTTTAGTGGATTAACTTCAACTACTCATCTTCAATTAATAGCTATTGAAGAATTGCTAAGTAAATATTCCAAAATTACGGAGGGAATAGAAGAAAAGGAACAGTTAGCTAACATTGCTGAATATTTTCTATCTGATTATTTCCGAAGGCAGCTTAAAAGTAAACGATGGAGTATTCGAATGAATATGCTGCATCAAATAGAGGATTTATATATGGTTTCCTTTTTAAAAGATATCTCTATCTTCATTAATAAGAAAAGGCAGACGCATGATGAGCTCGTACAAGCATTAAGAGTTCTTGCATCTTTTGATTATCCGGAACTCCTTGAATTATTAACATCAAAGTTCTCGAATTTATCTGAATATGAGTATCGAAATATACTGATACGGGCATCCTCTCAACAATTTAATCAGTTTGTTCTTCATTTTCATAGAAGTAGTAAACCCTTAAAACGGGCTATTTTAGAGGTTATTTCAATTAAAAAAGAGAAAAGGTATATAGTTTTTTTGGAGGATATTTTCTCAAAATATGATGGTGAGGTAAAATTGAGGGCACTCAAAGCAATAGCGAATATCGGTTATGTCCAATATGTGGATCCGTTCTTAGAACTTTTATACTCACCCAAATGGGAAGAAAGAATGGTATCTGTAAAATTAATTGGGCAGATACAGGAGGAAAAAGGTATTCCGAGACTATTGGAACTATTGCAAGATCCATCTTGGTGGGTCCGATCTCAGGCTGGACAGGCCATTAGTAGATTTACACAGGGTAAAGAATTATTGGAACAGGTACTACTTACATCACAGGATCCATTCGCAAAGGATATGGCCTTTGAATGGCTGAATAAAGGAGAATAGCAATGCATTTTATACAATGGGGAGAGATTGTTAAGGCATTTGCATGGTTTATCGCTGTTTACATGGTAATTGTCATTATCTTTTATTCTGTCATATTATTGATCTCAATCTTTCAACTACGCAAAAAATATCATCTTGACCGTGATCAAATTTATGAAGATTATTTAGAAGATATCTATACAAAACCAGTTTCCATTCTTGTTCCCGCTTACAATGAAGAGGCGGGGATTATCCAGAGTGTCCGGTCCTTATTAAGTATTAATTATCCAACGTTTGAAGTAGTTGTCATTAATGATGGTTCGACTGATGGAACATTGGAAAAAATGATTGAACATTATGATATGAAAGAAATAAATAGGGTAGTAAGAAAACAATTGGATGCTAAACCAATCAAAAAAATATATCAATCCACTATTCTTACAAATCTCTTTTTAATCGATAAAGAAAATGGCGGGAAAGCAGATGCTCTTAATGTAGGTCTGAATTTTTCTCATTATCCCTACTTTTGTTCACTAGATGGGGATTCTGTATTGGAACAGGACGCGTTTTTAAAAGTGATGAAACCCATTATCGATTCAAATGAAGAAGTGATAGCATCCGGTGGCAGTGTAAGGATAGCAAATGGCTGTCAAATTCAAAATGGATACATTAATAAAATTGGATTGTCCCATAATCCCATTGTTATTATGCAAATAATCGAATATTTGCGCGCCTTTTTAATGGGACGGATTGGCTTAAGCAGGCATAATCTTCTTCTGATCATTTCAGGTGCTTTTGGTGTTTTCTCAAAGCATTGGGTTATGGAAGCTGGTGGTTATAAAGTGGATACCGTAGGGGAAGATATGGAACTTGTAGTAAGAATGCACCGATTGTTAAAAGAGAAAAAATTAAAGAAAAAAATTGTTTATGTACCAGATCCTGTATGTTGGACTGAAGTGCCTGAGGATATAAAATTTTTACGTAGACAAAGACGCCGCTGGCATCGGGGATTGTTCGAAAGTCTGTGGGCACATAGGAAAATCACCTTTAACCCAAAATATGGTTCCATTGGTATGCTCGCGTTTCCTTATTTTTGGATTGTAGAATTTTTTGGACCAATCATTGAGTTGGCTGGTTATATCTTTATGGTACTATGCCTCCTTTTTGGGGGAATCTATATTGAATTTGCAATTTTATTATTCTTACTGTCGTGTATTTATGGATCGATATTTTCGATGTCGGCTGTCCTTCTTGAAGAATGGAGTTTAACTAAATATCCGAAGGTATCTGATCTTATAAAGTTATTCCTATATTCTCTAACAGAAACCATTTGGTTCAGACCGATGACTGTATTGTGGCGTTGTGAGGGGGTTTGGCAAATTGTTACAGGAGAAACAAGTTGGGGAGAAATGAAGAGAAAAGGTGTATCCGAATGAAAAAAAGGGTTTTCTTGATAATATATGTAATTTTATTCTTAATTCTTATTGTAAGTCCATTTTGGTTATGGGCTATTCAACCATCAAAACAGTTAAATGTGTTGATCTTAGATAAAACAGTTCCAAATGAAACATTTCGGGAGCATAAAGGGTTAGTTTGGGTTTTAAACAACTCTAAATATTTGCTACATGGCAATCGCTATTCCAGCGTATCCGACTATAAAGGGTTTTATCCTGAATCAGGAAATAAGTACAAAATAGTTCCCCTACCTAAGAATTTAAAAAACTATGATGTATTTTATTTAACAGATCAATATGGAGTGTATAAAAAAGATTTTAATGGAATAAACCCTACTGGGAAACGATCAGAAAAAATTTATGGTGGGCTAACAGCTGAGGAAGCTGAACGTTTAGAAACGACACTTATTCAGTCTAAGAATAAGAAAACGTTAATTGCCGAATTTAATACATTTGCCAGTCCAACAGAGGAAGTGGTGAAAGATAAAATTTCAAACCTTTTAAATGTGGAATGGACGGGATGGACCGGTCGTTATTTCTCAGACCTAAATAGTAATGAAGTGCCTGAATGGGTTAAACGAAATTATAAGAAGCAGCAAAAAAAGTGGTCTTTTAAAGGTGAGGGTTTTGTTTTTGTTAGTAAGAATAATTATATCGTCGCTGTGGAGAAAAAGGATGTTCGTAAAAGTGGCCTTCTCTTTAATTTGACGAAAAAAGGAAAAGCTCATTTTGAAAATGAATTTACAGGGACATATCAATATTGGTTCGACATTGTTGAACCAAGAGATACAAATGAGGTTTTAGCGTCTTATAAACTTCCGATATCAGAAACTGCAAAAAAGCGGCTTGAGGCCTATGGAATTCCTGACAAATTTCCTGCTGTTATTTATCATCAAAATGCCAAATACTCGTCTTATTACTTTTCTGGGGATTATGCAGATGAACCTGACATTCCTAATATCTACCAGACAAAGGGGATTGATCTTTGGAAGAGATATTTTGGAGAAAAAGATTCGTTTTACTGGACAGCCTATGTGCCAATGATGAAGGATATCTTGAAAAATGGTCTCCATCAGCAATTCCCGCAGGAAAAAATTGAATTAACGAAACAAGCAGGAATTACTACCAATAGTAAAACTGGAGATTCTTTTATTCAAATTAAAAAGAATGGTAAGTGGGAGAACTTTTTAATTAAAGGGGTAAATATGGGGATCGGGAAACCAGGATATTTTCCAGGTGAAACCGCTATTTCAAAAGATGAGTATTTTCGCTGGTTTAAAGAAATCGGCGCAATGAATGCGAATGCGATAAGAGTGTATACACTCCATCCACCTGAGTTTTATGAGGCCTTGTATAAATATAATCAAATTGCCAAAAAGCCTTTGTATCTGTTCCATGGAACATGGGTAAACGAGGAGAATCTTATCCATACCCAGGATGCCTTTGAACAGGTAAATACTGATGATGCAAAATTAGAAATTAAAAATATGATTGATATCATCCATGGAAACGCAAATCTTCCAAAACGCCCTGGGCATGCTTCAGGAACTTATAAATATGATATTTCAAAATATGTGATTGGGATGCTTATAGGTACTGAGTGGGACCCTAGCATGGTTAGCAATACAAATGAAAAGCATCGTAATGTAAAACAATATAATGGGGTATACTTCCAAACAAATAATGCACAACCTTTTGAAATTTGGTTAGCAGGTCTATTGGATTATGCTGCAAAATATGAAGTAGACAACTATCAATGGCAGCATACCCTAAGTTTCACAAACTGGGTAACCACAGATCTATTAAAACACCCGGCTGAACCGCTTGAAACGGAAGACTTAGTCTCAGTGAATCCTAACCATATCACTCCAACAGGAGAATTAAAGGCTGGTTATTTTGCCTCCTATCACATATATCCATATTATCCTGATTTTTTGAATTATGAAAAGAAGTATCTTGACTATGTGGATCATTTTGGAGAGAAAAACAATTATGCAGGGTATCTGCATGAACTTAAGAGCTCGCATCATATGCCTGTTATCGTTGCCGAGTTTGGTGTCCCTTCATCTAGAGGATTGACCCATAAAAATGTGTATGGAATGAATCAGGGCTTTCATTCAGAAACGGAGCAAGGACATATCGATCAGAAATTATTCCGCTCTATTGTTTCAGAGGGTTATGCTGGGGGTCTGGTGTTCACGTGGCAGGATGAGTGGTTTAAACGTACATGGAATACGATGGATTTTGATAATCCCGATCGCCGTCCATATTGGAACAATCAACAGACAAATGAACAGCATTTTGGTTTGCTTAGCTTTGAACCGGCCAATAAAGAAACAAAAATCATCGTGGACGGGAATATGACTGATTGGGATCTTGCAGGAGTAAAAAAAGGTTACACAACAAAATCAACTAAGGATCCTTTAAAGGAAGTCAGGATGACGTCTGATAGCGGGTACTTCTATTTCCTTTTAAAATTTAATCGCCCTATTGATTTCCAAAAACAGGGGACCTTTTTATTGCTGGATACTATCGCCAATCAAGGTCAAACGTCGATTTCAATGTCTGAAAACGCAAAGGTGAACACAAATTTTGGAGTGGACTTCTTGGTGAAGCTCAACGGTCCAAGGGAATCTCGGATCATGGTGGACAGTTATTACGATACCTTCTATTACCAATATGCCCAGCTCCTAAATATGATAAAGAAAGAACCAAATGTAAATCAAAAGAATAATGGAGTTTTTCATCCTATTCGACTTGCCTTAAATAAGGAATTAACCATTCCATCTACGAACACGAAAATTCCATTTGAAGAGTATGAAACTGGGATATTGAAATTTGGAAATGACAATCCTGATCATAAGGATTTCAATTCATTAACAGATGTAAGCATCAGCAACGATCATACAGTCATGGAGGGTCGGATTCCGTGGCAATTGCTTAATTTTAGAGATCCAAGTTTAAAAGAAGTAATGGGGGATATCTGGAAAACAGGATTGACCGAAGGCGTATCAACGGATGGTATTAGGGTAGCAGTTGTTACAACTTCCCAAGCTGGAGTAGAATCCACCCTTCCAACTCAAAGGAACAGCCAAATTGTTCAAAATGATGCTTATTTGTATCGCTGGGAAGAATGGAATGAACCGTCATATTACGAACGCTTGAAGCAATCCTACTATTTAATGAAGGAAACTTATCGTTAATAAAAGAAAACTCGCCAGTTCATTGGCGAGTTTTTTATTAAATAATGAGTTCATTATCAGCCTTGGAATAAATACTCAACATTGAATTCCTTAAGTCTTTCGTAGTCATAAATTGCTCATAATCAAATGGAAAAAACATGCCAAACTCATTCAGGTTTGTTGCATTCCTATTGAAAATATCAGCATATTGTTCATCAAAACAAGGATATTCTAAAATAGAAATCATGGTTTGAATACAAGTCATGACTTGAAAAGCATCTTTTAATGTTCCAATTTCCTCGAAGTGCTTAGTAGAGGTATGCAACACCTTTAATTTCTCAAATTGATGAATTTCTTCATCGGTAAAATATCTGGGAAAAACATTAGAGTATATATACCTGACGAGCTCACAAATTTCTTCTTCCTGACTTGGAGTCGAGGCAAACACTATTTTCACTAATAACCCACCTTTTGACATTGCCTGTTTCTGTCGTATTATATATGTACAGAATAACATAAATATCGCGTATTTACTGTGGTAATTAGTGGATAGGTAAAGGAGCATATATGGTTAAATCAGCTCGAAAAGGAAATTGGTTACAAATAGAAGTTCCAAAGGAATGGGACGGGGCTTCCATGGACGTGGTATTTCGAAACATTTGGGAAGCGCCTAAAAAATTAATACACCGTTTTAGGATGGAGAAGAAGGTAAGCAGGAATGGCAGTGAAATCGATTGGAATGCTCCACTTCGTCAAGGGGAAAAACTGCAAATTCAGATGTTTGGAGCAGAGGAAATGAATCTTATTCCGGCTTTTGCTGAAATTGACATTCTCTTCGAAGATGATCATGTTTTAGTCTTAAATAAGCCACCATTTCAAAATACTCACCCTAATGACCCAAATCTGGAAACAGATTCACTCTTAAATGCCGCATACTACTATTTACAGTCCAATGGGGAGTTTAGCGGCATTCATCAAATACACCGCCTTGACCGAGATACGACCGGTGCCATTGTTTTTGCCAAGCATGCACTTGCTGGGGCGATTTTAAGTAAAATGTTAGAGAAGAGAGAAATAAAACGTACCTATCTTGCCAAGGTTCATGGTTTATTTTCACAAAAGACAGGCCGTATTGATCAACCGATTGGGCGTGACAGGCACCATGCCACAAGAAGAAGGGTATCACCGGCTGGACAAGCAGCTATTACCCATTTTCAAGTCATCAAGGAAGATCGCAACAAACATTTTTCATATGTGAAATGCTGGCTTGAGACAGGAAGAACTCATCAAATTAGGGTGCACTTATCACATATTGGACATCCGTTAATAGGTGATATTCTATATGGAGGTAAGCCAATCATCAAAAGACAAGCACTTCATGCAGTAAAATTAGAATTTAACCATCCATTCACAAAGGAAAAGGTTGTCTGTTATGCTCCTTTTAAGGATCAACCAGAGATTTTTGATCAACTTGACCTTTATTCTATATGAAAAGCCTCCCGATTAGGGAGGCTTTTTCCATCCACATTTATTTTAGCTGGCTTTTCGGAAAGCTCTCATGATAAAGCTTAAGAGAAGCACTAAAACAGCTGCGCCTATTATTGCTGGTACTATAGCGAAATCCGCCACATTTGGACCCCAATCTCCCAATACCAGTGTCCCTAGCCATGCACCAACGAAACCAGCGATGATATTACCAATGATGCCACCAGGCACATCTCTGCCTACGATCATGCCGGCTAACCAGCCAATTATACCTCCAACAATTAAAGACCATATAAAGCTCACTATAGAACACTCCTTTTCAGTATTCATTTCTTCACTTAATTCTTTTTTAAGCGTCTGAGCTGCCAAGGCAGAGTCATTTACCTGCCCGTACCTTTAAAATACCCCAAAACGAACTTTATACTCATAAAAGAATAATTACTGGGTAATTCAATTCTTTTACATAAATAAAAAATGGAAAGGAAACAGTAAAAAAACAACTACGATAGAAATATTTTTTGAAAATTCTAATGTTAAGTTTTTGTAAATTTAACGTTGATTTTTTCTTTTTTAGGTATTTTTCAGTTAAAATAATCTTCGTTAGTGCATTAGACCTGTTACGAAAAAATGGAGGAATTTTAAATGGCTTTCAAAAAAAATGACAAATTTTCTATGTTACTTAGCAATATTTCTTCTAATTTAAAGGAAGGTGCTACCTTCTTCACTGAATATAAATTGAACAATGTCAGTGACTTAAAAATTTTCTCAGAAAAAATGAAGGAATATGAAACAACAGGAGATTCCTTTGTTCACGAAGTCATTAAAGACTTAAATGATGCATTTATTACCCCGATTGAACGTGAAGATATTTTGCACCTTGCTATGAGTATGGACGATGTTTTAGATGGTCTTGAAGCAACTTCCGCATTATTTGAGATGTATTCGATCACGCAAGCAGACCATTTCATGCTGCAATTTGTGGAAGCTATCCAAGCAAGTGTTGTCGAAATTGACTTAGCAGTAGAATTAATGTCCAATAAAAAACTGCAGCAAATCCGGGAACACGCCATCAAAATAAAAGACTATGAATCAAAATGTGATAATATATTACGTCAATCCATTAAAAATTTATTTAATGTAGAAAAAGACCCGATTCGGATTATTCAATACAAAGAAATTTATGAGAACCTAGAGGATATTGCAGACTTCTGTCAAACAGTTGCAAATACTCTTGAAACCATTATCATGAAAAATGCCTAAGGAGCAAACTAATGAGTCTCATTTTTATACTTACCATATTAATTGTCATCGGTGCCCTTGCATTTGACTTTATTAACGGATTTCATGATACGGCCAATGCCATTGCCACTTCAGTATCAACGAAAGCATTGAAACCGCGTCAAGCTATTTTGATGGCAGCGATCATGAACTTTGTTGGGGCAATGACGTTTACCGGAGTTGCCAAAACAGTATCAAAGGATATAGTCGATCCATTCACCCTTCATAATGGCTCAGTCGTGATTTTGGCTGCTTTATTATCAGCAATATTTTGGAATTTACTTACTTGGTATTTTGGAATTCCAAGTAGCTCATCACATGCCATTATCGGGTCAATTGCCGGTGCTGCCATTGCCGCAGAAGGTTTTCATGCGCTAAACTATGGTGGTTTTATTAAAATTATTGAAGCACTTATTCTTTCACCAATTTTAGCTTTTGTTGTAGGTTATATTGTTTATAGTATTTTTAAGGTTGTATTTAAAAACTTCAATTTAACAAAAACAAATCGAAATTTCCGATATATTCAAATTGCAACCGCAGCCTTGCAATCTTATTCACATGGTACAAATGATGCACAGAAATCGATGGGGATTATTACAATGGCTTTGATTGCCAATAAGTATCTTCCGCATAATGCAGACGTACCGTTTTGGGTTCAAGCATCCTGTGCGATTGCAATGGGTATTGGTACATCAATTGGTGGGTGGAAGATTATTAAAACTGTCGGCGGAAAAATTATGAAAATCCGTCCCATTAACGGAGTTGCCGCTGATATAACTGGTGCATCCATTATCTTTGGAGCAACGTTTATTCATTTGCCAGTCAGTACGACTCACGTTATCTCATCAGGAATTCTCGGTGTAGGTGCTTCCCACCGCTTAAAAGGCGTTAAATGGGATACGGCTCAGCGCATGTTGATTACCTGGGTAATAACGCTACCAATTACCGCCATATTTGCAGCCCTCGTTTATTTGATTTTAAATTTAATCTTTTAATACCTAACCAGGGGTTATCCCTGGTTTTTTTTATTCAAAAATTGTAGTTTTTTGTAAAAAACTTAATTTTCAATAAATTACCATTTTTTGATACTTCTATGGTACTATTCTTTTGGTTGTAGGAAAAAGTAACCAGAGGAGGATGAATATGTCACGTATAACAAAATGGGCCTTAGGAAATAGGGCAGCCATAAGTTTAATGACAGTCCTGGTTTTGTTGATGGGCATTGTCAGTTATTTTACGTTACCAATGGAATTTTTGCCATCGGCAGACAATCCACAGGTAAGCGTGGTGGTGATGGGTCAGGGAACGGACTCAAAAACAATGGAAACAGAAGTAACAAAACCAATCGAGACAGCTGTTGCGGGGGTAAAAGGCAAAAAGAATATTTTTTCAACAACTGGTGATGGGTACTCAAAAATAGATATCAATTTTGATTCTAAAACTGATATGAAAGAGGCCAAGCAAGAAGTCCAGGAATCCATTAGTACCCTTTCATTACCAACAAATGTCTCTAAACCAACGATTGTTCAATTAAACACCTCCATGATCCCAATTGCAGATGTAGCAGTAACCTTTAAAGATGGTCTAACTCCAGAGAATTTAAAACTTGCACAAGAAAAAATA
Organism: Neobacillus solisequens; assembly: GCF_051233465.1. Classification (NCBI taxonomy): domain Bacteria; kingdom Bacillati; phylum Bacillota; class Bacilli; order Caryophanales; family Bacillaceae; genus Neobacillus; species Neobacillus solisequens. The sequence continues at coordinate 68,165 of NZ_JBKFGJ010000003.1, forward strand.
ATTCCACATTTTAAAGACATAAAAGGGATTGCTTCCATTCAATCATATGGAATGTCCAGTTCATACGTCTCAGTAAAAGTTGATAATGAGCTATTGGCTCAAAAACAGGTTCCTTTGCAGAATGTAATGACTGTATTGCAAGGGCAAAATAATGCGGTGGCAGTAGGCGAAAAAACAATTCAAGGAAAAGATAGTAATATTAAAGTAATTGGCAATATTGATCGTCTAGATAAGATTAAAAATTTGAATGTTATACCGGGCGTAAGTCTGAAGGATATTGCTAAAATTGAGGTACATAAACCGGAAGATACATTAACTCGGGTTGACGGATCGGATGGATTAATCTTAATTGTTACAAAGGATAGCCAGTCTAATGCCGTCACCATTAGCAAAGCACTTCGAAAAGCAACAAAAGAGTTAAACAAGAAATATAATCAAACCGAAACAAGCGTAATCTTTGCCACAGCAGATATGGTCGAAAAATCAGTATCCTCAATGATGAAGGAAGTACTAGTAGGCGCATTGTTTGCTACCATCGTCATCATGTTATTTTTACGGAACATTCGCTCAACATTTATTACGATTGTCTCTATCCCATTATCACTGGCGTTCACGTTGTTCTTATTGGCGCGATCCGGTGTAACATTAAATATTTTAACATTGGGAGGAGTTGCAGTCGCTGTTGGACGTTTAGTGGATGATAGTATTGTAGTAATTGAAAACATTTTTCGAAAAATGCAAAATGAAAAGTTTTCTGTACAATTGATCATTGACGCAACAAAGGAAGTATCTTCGGCAATCACTGCCTCTACACTAACAACAGTTGCAGTATTTTTACCAATTGGTCTCGTTAATGGCGGTCTTCAGGATTTCTTGATGCCTTTTGCCTTAACGTTGACTTATTCTTTACTTTCGTCCTTAATTGTTGCTCTAACTGTCGTTCCGTTAATGAGTTCTGGCTTATTGAGAAAAGCTAAACTCAAAGAACATCAACCATCCATTCGTTTTATGAAATTTGTAACTTGGTCACTCAATCATAAATGGGTTGTGTTAACTTTATCATTATTATTATTCGTTGGGTCCATCGGTGTGTATTTTAAAATGCCAAAAGGAACAGTCGATAATTCGTCGGCTGAGTTTGTAGCGGTAGAGCTGAACTATCCGAATAACACTCCAATTGAAAAAGTAAAAGAAGGAACTTTGGAGCTTGAAAAATTTATCTTAGAGCAAAAAGAGGTTAAAACAGAATTTACCTTGCTCGGTAATAATGCAGATGCCGCGAAATTTGGGGAAGTGGGATCTCCTACAAAAGCAACGATGAATATTATTCTAAAGAATAAAAAAGATACTGATAAAGTGATCAGAAAAATGAATGCGAAAAAGAATGAATTCTCTAATGCTACTCTAACTGCTGGTGCCGCATCACTTACTAGCACAGGTTCCCCGCAAATTACAATTGATGTAGTTGGAGACCAAATAAAGGACTTAGAAAAAGCTTCTCAAAAAATCAAAGAATCGATTAAAGGCATTAAGGGTATTGAAAAAATCGCAACAAATGAAGAAGACAAAAAGACTGTTTATTCATTAGAGGTTGATCCTGCAAAAGGAAATACTGTTCAATTATCACAGCAGCTTTCCGTTATGCTGAATAAAACGCCAATAGGTACAATGAATCTAGATGACCAGCAAAGCATGGTTTATTTGGAGCCGGTATTAGACCCTAAATCACCGGAAGACTTGAAAAATATCCCGATCATGACTGCAACAGGGATGGTGCCTATTTCTAATATGGCGAGCTTACATGTCGAAGAAAAACCGTCCAACCAGTTTCATAAGGATGGAGACCCATATATCCGGATTATTGCTACAGTAGATGCAAAAAAACTATCCGATATTTCTTCTGAAATAAACAAAAAGATATTTGGAGATAAAAAGGACAATAAAGGGTTGAAGCTCTCTGATGGAGTTGAGGTACTGGTTGGAGGGGCAAGTGCGCAACAGGCGGACGATTTTACAGATTTATTCATCACTATGGGCGTGTCAATCGGAATCGTTTTCTTAATCATGGTTATAACCTTTAAAACGATTCGTGCGCCGATTTCTATCATGTTTTCATTGCCTTTGGCAGCAGTCGGAGCGATCCTTGGTTTATTAATTAGCAGAATAACCGTTGATATTACAGCTCTTCTTGGTGCATTAATGCTGATTGGAATAGTTGTAACAAACGCAATTGTTCTATTAGACAGGGTGAAACAAAACGAGAAGACCATGATAATCAGAGATGCGCTGGTTGAAGCAGCAGCCATCCGGATGAGGCCGATTCTTATGACAGCCGTGGCGACCATTTCTGCCATGACTCCACTATTATTTAAGAAGGCTGAAACTGGTAACCTTGTGTCACAAAGTCTTGCCATTGTCGTCATTGGTGGTTTGTCCATTGCAACATTATTGACGCTTGTCGTCATTCCGGTTGTATATGAATTATTTCATTTTAAAAAGTCAAAAAAACAAAGGATGAGGAAAGACCAAACTACCCATTTGTCCGTTTAATGTATTAGTGCTTTAGTCATGAAAATATCTTGCACATGAATTTATTAAAAATCATGTGCATTTTTTTCTGGTTTTTACTCTTAAAAATTTCCCATTTGCGGTAATATAATAGTTGAATTGAATCATTAGAAATAATATTAAATATGAGAAAACTTGGAGGGGAACAAATTTGGATTGGAAAGAAACAGCAGAGAGTTGGATTCGATTTTCAGAATTAGATGGAGAATTAAAAGCTCTTTTAGAAAAGATGAAACATGATGATAAGAACTTGGAAGAAGCGTTTTATAAAAATTTAGAGTTTGGTACCGGAGGAATGCGTGGAGAAATCGGTGTAGGCACGAACCGTATGAACATTTATACCGTCCGAAAAGCTTCAGCTGGTTTAGCCTCATACATAGAAGACCATGGGGAAGAAGCGAAAAAACGCGGAGTGGTTATTGCGTTTGACTCCCGTCATAAATCTCCGGAATTTTCCATGGAAGCAGCCAAAACTTTGGCAACAAGAGGCATACAAACATATGTATTTGACGAGCTTAGACCAACACCGGAATTATCATTTGCTTTAAGACATTTACATGCATTTTCTGGAATTGTGGTTACAGCTAGTCATAATCCTCCTGAATATAATGGTTACAAGGTATACGGTTCAGATGGGGGACAGCTGCCTCCTAAAGAAGCCGATTTAGTGATTGAGAAGGTTAATTCTTTTAAGAATGAATTATTGATTGAAGTAGAAAGTGAAGAAGCTTTACGTGCCAAGGGATTAATCAAGACGATCGGCTCTGAAATTGATCAAGAATATATTGAAAAATTAAAAACAGTATCTGAAAATCCGAACCTTGCCAAGGAAACAGATTTAAAGGTTGTGTTTACACCCTTACATGGAACCGCAAACAAGCCGTTAAGAGCTGCTTTTGCTGCATTAGGATATGACAATGTTACTGTAGTTAAAGAACAAGAAAGGCCGGATCCTGAGTTTTCAACAGTGAAAAGTCCGAATCCAGAAGAGCACGCAGCGTTTGAATTAGCCATCCGTGACGGTAAACAAGTGGGAGCTGACCTTTTAATTGCGACAGATCCTGATGCTGACCGTTTAGGCATAGCTGTTCTAAATCCTGAGGGAGAATATGTCGTGCTAACAGGTAATCAAACTGGTGCTTTACTGCTCGACTACATTCTTTCTCAGAAAAAGAAAAAAGGCACCTTGCCACAAAATGGAGCTGTATGTAAAACGATTGTAACATCTGAATTAGGGCGGAAAATCGCTACTGCATTCGAATTGGAAACCGTTGATGTATTAACTGGATTTAAGTTTATCGCTGAAAAAATTAAACAATATGAAGAAACGAGCAGCCAGACGTTCTTATTTGGATATGAAGAATCCTACGGCTATTTAATCAAGGATTTTGCTAGAGATAAAGATGCTCTCCAAGCTGCTCTATTGGCAACAGAGGTTTGTGCTTTCTATAAGCAGCAGGGAATGTCGCTTTATGAAGGGTTGATGCAAGTATTTGAAAAATACGGCTTTTACCAAGAAGGGCTCCGCTCTTTAACGCTAAAAGGAAAAGAGGGAGCAGAATTGATTCAGCGCCTCTTGACTTCATTCCGAAATGATTCACTGGAAAAGCTGGGGACATTAAACACAGCCATTGCTGAAGATTACTTGACCAGTATTCGTAAAACAGCAAATAGCGAAGAAAAAATTGATCTACCCAAATCCAATGTTTTAAAATATATCTTCGAAGACGGAACTTGGGTATGTCTAAGACCATCAGGTACGGAACCAAAAGTTAAATTTTACTTTGGCGTTAACAGTAATAGTCTTGAGAATAGTAAAAATAAGCTGCAGGAAATTGAAAAGGATTTTATGGATCTCGTAGAGCGAAAATTACAAGAGGTTCAACAATAAGGAACATAGAAACACACGGCTTTATTCAAGCCGTGTGTTTTTTTGGTGGAATTCTATAGGCCCGGTTGTTAAAAAGTGCCACAGCAATTTTGGTATTCACTTGTCAGTTTAGGAAAGACTATACATCGGTAACTCATCGGTGTCTATGTTTTCGTTAGCATGGTCAATGTAACGAAGTAGGCTGTAAAGTTTCTTTTCGATAACAGAATAGTCGCGTTCAAAATTATAAGCATGCAGGAAATGCTCAATTTTTTTTGATAAAAAATGGTCTGATGTTCGAACCATTAATATTAGCAAATTATCCCATTCTGATCGGTGTGTATAGTACAACGCACGATCATAATCCCATTTGTTCATTTAATCTCTCCTCCTTATTAGGAGTTGTGATTATTGTATGACATTCTCGAAAGAACTTTCACAGAAAATGTTGTCACCCACTTGTTAAGCGGTTTTCAACTTTTACCTGTATATTTTGGAGGAATTTATGATTAGACCATTTGTTTTATTACTGATTTTTACTTTATTTTCAACAGAAGTAGCAGAAGCTAACATAGTCAAAGTCAATAAGCCTTATACATTTGATGTAATGGAACGAGACCTTGCGAAAATAAAGGGTAAATACAATATTGAGGTAAAATCAATAGGTTCTAGTCATTTTGGAAGGGAAATTTGGGCAGCCAAACTGGGAGAAGGGAAGAAACAAATTGTATGTATCGGTGCTCATCACGGGCGAGAATGGCTGACCAGTATGATCTTAATGAAAATGCTGGAAACATATGCCTCTGCCTATAGTAAAGGAGATAAGGTCGGATCGGTCTCTACAGATATTCTTGATGAAGTATCAATTTGGTTTATTCCCATGCTTAATCCTGATGGTGTAACGATTCAACAGAATAGGTTAAGCGAATTTCCAATAGCTCATCAAAGAAGGTTACAAGTAATGAATGACGGATTAAGACGTTTTAACAGGTGGAAAGCTAATGGAACCGGAATAGATTTAAATAGGCAATACCCTGCTGGTTGGAAGCAGTTAGACGCAGGTCCATCCCATCCGTACTACCAGTACTATAAGGGGATCAAACCACTAGAAGCCAACGAAGTAAAGGCTTTAACAAATTTTATAAAGGAAATAAATCCATCTATTGCCGTTGCCTATCATACAGCAGGAAGAGAAATCTTTTGGCATTACCATAATGGAAGACAAACTTTCCGCGATTATTTCATTGCTAGAAGAATTTCCAGGATCACGGGTTATAAATTGTCTAAACCTAATTATGAAGCAGTCGGAGGCGGATTTACTGATTGGTTTATCACCAAGTACCATAGACCAGCCATGACCATTGAATTAAGCTATTTAGTCGGAGAGACAAGTCCTCCCTTATCGGTGTTTTTATCAGAATGGAAACGTAATAAATTAGTCGGTTTAACCCTAGCAGAAGAGGCAAGAAAACTTTCGCCTTAAGAAGTTTCCTATCATCTTGTTTCATCATTCCTGAATTTTCCTCATACATTGTGTTAAGAGGAAAAGGGGGAATGGCTGATGAATGGGGAAGACCAAAAAGCTCTTGATTACGCTATCAAAGAGATTACTGAAATTGCTACCGGCTTTGGCCTCGATTTTTATCCAATGCGTTATGAAATTTGTCCTGCAGAAATTATTTATACCTTTGGAGCCTATGGTATGCCAACCAGGTTTTCACACTGGAGCTTTGGAAAGCAATTCCACAAAATGAAACTTCACTATGATTTGGGACTTAGCAAAATTTACGAATTAGTTATTAACTCAAATCCATGCTATGCCTTTTTATTGGACTCTAACACCTTAATCCAAAACAAACTTATAGTCGCCCATGTATTAGCCCACTGTGATTTTTTCAAAAACAATGTTCGTTTCCAAAATACGAAACGTGATATGGTGGAAAGCATGTCAGCGACAGCAGAACGAATTCATCAATATGAAATCCAGTATGGGAAAAAGGAAGTGGAACGATTCCTAGATGCGGTATTATCCATAGATGAGCATATCGATCCTTCCTTGATGAGACCCAAATTAACATGGTCCCTGGAGGATGAAGAAGAAGAGAATGAGAATCCGCGTTCAGCTACACCATATGATGATCTTTGGAAGCTAGATGATAAAGATAAGAAAGACAAAAAGCCGGCAAAAAGAAAGAAATTTCCGCCTCGGCCAGAAAAGGACATATTATTATTTATTGAATCGTACAGCAGAGAGCTGGAAGATTGGCAACGCGATATATTAACGATGATGCGTGAGGAAATGCTTTATTTTTGGCCACAGCTTGAGACTAAAATCATGAACGAAGGCTGGGCGTCATTCTGGCATCAAAGAATCTTACGTGAAATGAATTTAACAAGCGGAGAGGCTATTGAATTTGCAAAATTAAACGCCGGTGTGGTGCAGCCTTCTAAGACCGGAATTAATCCCTATTACCTTGGTCTGAAAATACTGGAAGATATAGAAGAACGTTATAATAATCCTACGGAGGAAATGAAAAGGCGCGGAGTGAAACCTAATTCTGGACGGGAGAAACTTTTCGAAGTACGAGAAATCGAATCCGATATCTCATTTCTGCGCAATTATTTAACCAAGGATTTAGTCATGCGTGAGGATATGTATTTATTCCAAAAGCAAGGCCGGGATTACAAGGTCGTGGATAAGCAATGGGAGCACATACGTGATCAATTGGTCAACATGCGTGTCAATGGTGGATTCCCTTACATTACCGTCAATGATGGTGACTATATGAAGAATGGAGAATTATATTTAAAACATTGGTTTGAAGGCGTTGAACTGGATGTGAAATACCTGGAAAAAGTACTGCCATATATACATCAGTTATGGGGCAGACCCGTTCACATGGAAACAGTCATTGAGGAAAGGAATATGCTCTACTCATACGATGGTAAGGCAGTTCATCGTAAATATTTATAAGATAGAAAAGGCTATCCCCCCTTGCGCGGATAGCCCTTTTATTTTCTGATTTCTCTAAGATAAGGTTTAACTACTAGTTGGAGGCCGGAACTGTAGGATCTGTCTATCATGATGTGTATGAAGGACAAATTGTGGCCGGAGCTGGAGGAAAAGTCTTTCATGAGATGTATGAAGGACAAATTGGAGGCCGGAGCTGGAGGAACAGTCTTTCATGAGGTGTATGAAGGACAAATTGGAGGCCGGAGTTGGAGGAAAAGTCTTTCATGGGATATATGAAGGACAAATTGACTGCCGGGGCTAGGGGAACAGTCTTTCATGAGATGTATGAAGAACAAATTGGAGGCCCGGACTAGGGGAACAGTCTTTCATGAGATGTATGAAGGACAAATTGGAGGCCGGAGCTGGAGGAACAGTCTTTCATGAGGTGTATGAAGGACAAATTGGAGGCCGGAGCTGGAGGAACAATCTTTCATGAGATATATGTAGGATAGATTAGAAGCCGGAGTTGGTAGTAATATCTTCCATCTGACCATACCCCAAAAAACAGCTTTGTCCGTATTATTTCCTAGTTCTTTTTTATTAAATTCCTACATATTTACTACTACAGTCACTATTTTTTTATCTAAAAAAGGGGGACGAATATGGGAGTCAAGTTTATTAAGATCTCGGTATGTTACTTCGTAATTGGGGTCTGTTTAGGTATGTACATGTCGATGACGGAAAAATTTTCGTTTTCACCTGTTCATGTGCATATTAATCTGCTTGGCTGGACAGCTATGACTCTTGCGGGACTTATTTATGTCGTCTTCCCAAGTGCGGGGAAAACCACCTTGGCAAAGGTTCACTTTTGGCTCCATAATATCGCATTGCCCATTATGATGATTGGCTTGGCTTTTTTAGTGTCAGGAGTAGACTCAGCAGGACCTGCAGTAGCGGCTGGAGGAACTTTAATGGTATTGGGGATTATCATCTTTGCGATTAATATTCTAAAGAATATCAAAAGTAATTAGTCCTTATTCAACCTTTTTGAAATGAAAGAAGACACCTTGGCGGGTGTCTTCCTTTAATTTAAGCTATTTCGATAAACATAAGGATCCTTCGGTTTACTGATGGTTTTATAACTGGATACTTTTAGAACTGGAATTCGTGTCTTCATCGGTTCGTAATACACTGTATCTAAAGTACCTGTGACCTGATACCACTGATCATTTGGGATCTTTATATCATTTGGAAACTGTATCATCATTCCAAATGCTCCAGAATCAGCCACGCAATGAATAATCCCGAAACGGAGTAAGAAAAGCTGGTTGCCGTTTAATTTAGGTCCGTTATAAGAAAAACCGTTCATCGTAATCTTTTTACCGACGAATTCCCCAGAATAATTATAAATAACTTCCAACCCAACTAAATAATCTTGATCCGTTAAAGTAATATGATCTTTTGGTTTATAGGACTTCGATTCCTTGCTGACTAAATCTAAAAAGGCATCCTTCCCAAGGAATGGACTCATATCCGGATTCAATACCTGGTGCATCCCATATTGATCGTTTCCGTCTTCTAAAGTAGGAAATTGAAATCCTTTTGCGTCCACTAATTTTGAATCAAGGGTAGCAACTGGCAATAGAACACCTGTAAGGGCAGGAATTAACACAAACGTGTATGCGATAAAGTTTTTAACCTTTTTACTTTTGGGTTCCTTTTTTTTAGGATGCTCATGATGGTGCTCGGAGTCACATTGACAATGGAGGGGGTCTTCTTGCTTACTTTTGTCCGAACGGTACCACCTTATTGCCTCAGCCAAAGTAAGCAAGAATAACACGACAACCATGCTTTTAGAAAGAAAGGCATACTTCATATTAATATATTTAGAAATGTTCCCTGTCAGATGCAGCGAGAAAAATAAGTTGGTAAACAATAATAAAATAATCACACGAAACACGAATCATTCCTCCTTTACAAAAGAAGTGAACCAATGAATACAAATAAGGTAATTAAAGAAACTAATATGATGATAAGTCGTTTTTGGAAATATCCAGTCATCATTAGAACATTTTTTATATCTAACATAGCACCAAATACTAGGAAGGCTACAATAGAACTTTGTGCTTGAGCGAAACTATTCCGAAATGAAGAGGCTACAAAAGCATCTGCTTCCGAACAAATAGACAGAATAAAGGCCAAGGCCATCATAACAAGAGTAGCTGTTACCTTCGTATTACCCAAAGTAAGTAAAATTTTTGTTGGTACATACACTTGCATAGCGGAAGCAATTAATGCACCCATGACCAAGAATTTTCCAACACTTAAGAATTCATCAATGGTGTGATTGATAACACTAAATAGTTTTTGTATTTTATTTTGGTTGGAATGGTCGTGAACATGAACTTCAATATTTTCCTTAAGCGGGTTCTCTTTAATGACAAAAGATAAAACAATCCCAACTAAAATGGAAACACCTAAAGCTAATCCAGCCCGGCTAAAAACCATTTTCCAACTTTCACCAAAAGCAATGTAGGTGGCAAAAAGTACGATTGGATTGATTATGGGTGCTGCAAGCATAAAGGAAATCGCGGCATATGGAGCTACACCTTTTTTGATTAACCTCGCCGCAATGGGAACGATCCCGCATTCACAACCAGGGAATAAAACCCCAATCAAACTAGCCGTAATAACAGATAGGAATCTATTTTTAGGCATCAGTCGAAGAATCACGTTTTCAGAGACAAATACTTCAATCAATGCAGAGACAAAAGCTCCAATTACAATAAAAGGGATAGCTTCTATCACTATACTGATAAATATGGTATTTAGTTGCAGTAATCTATCCATGAGCTTTCCTCCTTTACAAAGTACATAAAAATGACTTTGGTAGTTTAAACTCAAAAACTCATGGAATCTACTATACTCTTCTATTAATATTAAGTCCAACGAAAAATATGGTATATTGGACAAAAAAATAACCGCTCACTAAGAGCGGCTGTAATCAGTCTGGTTGATAAATAATCAGGTTATTTTTCCTAAGCTTTGATAATTCCTCTAAGGATGAATTTATTTTGTTTCGATAGATGGCAGTTTCCCAATCTCCATACATTGGGTTAGGGAAGACAATCAGTTTTCTGCCGAACTCTTCCCTATGCTGATCCACGGCTCGAACTCTTCCGTTTGCATCCAGATGATCAAAACCACTGAAATCTCCGAGGTTATCACCAAACAATAAGACAATATCATGATTTTGTGACACCTGTCTTCGACGATTTTCTTTGCTTGGTTCATTTTTTCTCATCAGTAAAATATGATCACTTATAGCTTGTGGCGCACCGATTGCCTGTAAATTTTTAATCGTCGCATCTTTTTGAGATTCAAAGCGATTTGAAATATAGTAAATAGCAATCCCTTTTGAATCTGCATAATGTAAGAAGTCGAGTGCTCCAGGGAGCGGTTTTGACTTTGCACGATTGAACCAATCCGTCCAATCAAGCGGATTTCCTTGTCCTGACACAATAAACTGTGCTTGATAGGAACTGTTATCCAGAATTGTTTCATCGATATCCAAAACAATGGCTGGTTTCAATCTTTGATCCCATTGCTTTTTGGCGAGGATTTCATCCAATCTCATTTTGCCAAGATTATACCCTTGATAATATAAGGCTTTAGCTTCACCAGATCGTTGAAACCAAAGAACAGACATTGTATTTTGGTCATATATTGTTTGGGCTTGGCCTTGGAGGGGGGAATAAGAAAATAGTAGTACACCAACGGCTAGTAATGCTATCCATTTCTTCATCAATATTACCTCCTTTAAGTAACAATGTTAGTATGTGAAAAAATGGATGTTTTAACCGGTTTCCTCTTTTTGGGGCAAAAAAAGAAGCTCAATAATGAGCTTCCAATTAAACAGCTTGACTGCTATCTTCAGTTTCAGTAGGAACTCGTTTATGAAACCCTTTGGCATAGTAAAATACAGTTAAGAAAATGAGCCAAAGAGGACCGATAAATAGGGCAATTCGGGTATCCGCATCATAAGCCATTAAACCGATGACCAGCGCCAAAAATGCGAGAGCAACATAAGAGCTGATTGGGAATAATGGTACCTTATATTTTAGTTGCTTTATTTCATCAGGCCTTAAAGTCTTTCGGTAACGAATCTGTGACAGCAAGATGATCCCCCAGGTCCAAATTGCCCCAAATGTGGCAATACTGGTTACCCAAGTGAACACCTTTGCAGGGACCACATAGTTCAATACAACCCCGATCAATAATGCAGCGGCTGACGCTAATACGGCCATGCCTGGAACACCATTTCGAGTTACTTTTCCGAAACGTTTTGGAGCTTCGCCATGCTGTGCCAAGTTAAATAGCATGCGTGCTGTACTAAAAATTCCGCTATTGCAGGAGGAAAGTGCTGCAGTTAGCACAACAAAGTTTATGATTCCTGCGGCACCTCTAATCCCGATTTGTTCAAATGTGAGAACAAATGGGCTGCCTTTTGTCCCAATTTCCTGCCATGGATATATGGACATAATCACAAACAACGCGCCGACATAAAAAATTAGGATCCGCCAAAAAACGGAATCAATCGCTCTGGCCAAGGATTTTTCCGGATTTTTAACTTCGCCGGCTGTTACACCGATCATTTCGATTCCTAAATAGGCAAACATAACCATTTGAAGGGAAAGAAGAACGCCTTTTATGCCATTTGGAAATAAACCTCCATGCTCCCATAGGTTAGAAATTCCTGTAGCAAGTCCACCGTTTCCGAACCCGAAGAAGATCATTGCTGCACCAACTGCAATCATCGCAAGAATAGTGACAATTTTAATAAGTGCAAACCAAAATTCCAATTCTCCGTATGCCTTAACAGCAATAATATTAACGGTTGCCATCATGACTAGCGCTGCTAAAGCCCATACCCAACGAGGCACTGTAGGAAACCAATACTCCATATAAATCCCAACAGCGGTAATTTCAGCCATACAAGTAACTACCCATAAGAACCAGTAGTTCCAACCTGTTATGTATCCGGCAAGCGGACCAAGATAATCACGTGCATAACTGCTAAAAGAGCCAGCGACCGGTTTTTGAATGGCCATTTCACCAAGTGCCCTCATGATAAAAAACATGATCATACCGCTAAACGCATAAGCAAGTAAAATCCCTGGGCCTGCTAGTTTAATAGCTGTAGCCGATCCTAGAAATAAGCCAACTCCAATTGCAGCTCCCAAAGACATTAAGGTAATATGTCTTTCTTCCAGCCCGCGGTGAAGTTCTTTTCCGTTGTTTCCGTTACTCATCCTCTGACCTCCTCATTTTTTTTTGATAGCACAATTATTTGAATAGTATAACCAAATTATTATTTATGTTATACTATTTGTCAATACTATCAAAATATAATTTTTTCAAAAATATTCGACAAAGCCATCTACTTTTTTATTTTATAGAAAAACATGAAATTTAGGCAAATTTTTTGTAAAATTAAACAAAGCACCGATAATTTTTCTCAAAATAACATTATTCTTATAGTAAAATGGAGGACATTATATGTCTTTTAACCAACATGACCCGTTTAAGATTTCATTTGATAGTTTAGATGAATTTGCCGATCTTATTAGTCAGGTGTTGACATGCCCGATAACGATTGAAGATGCAAATCACCGTCTCCTTGCTTACAGTACGCATGATGAACGAACTGATCCGGCCAGAATATCAACGATTATTGGAAGAAGAGTGCCAGAAAAGGTAATCAACCAGCTTTGGAAAGAAGGAACCATTCCAGCTCTTCTCAAAACAAGAGATCCGATTCGGGTGAAAACCATGAATGATATAGGACTTGGAAGCAGAGTAGCCATTTCAATTTGGAAGCATGAAGAAGTTTTAGGGTTTATCTGGGCCCTAGAAATTGATAAGACATTATCAGAAGTGGATTTTAAATTGTTAAAAAAGGCTGCTGATGCAGTCAAGAATAAACTCCTTCAGCTTCGCACCAGAAAAAGCAATAAAGATGAGCGGTTTCAAGAATTTTTCTGGAAGCTATTAACAGGACACCTAACATCAACCAATGAAATATTCGAGAATTTCCAAACGTTAAAAATTTCTCCCGCCGCTTCTTTTGCTATAGCTGTTTTTCAATTTCAACAGGAAATTGGCGGAAAAGATGAACAAAACATTATCTACTTGTTAAAAACAAATCAGCGCTTAAAAATAGTTCTTTATACGATTGATCATAATCAGTTAATCTTACTTGTTTCTGCTGACAACATTCAGTATCCATTACAAGAACTGCAACATTTTAGTGAGAACTTTATCTCTAAGTTAAATGATCGTTATGGAGTAAACGGGATCACACCCGTTTATAGCGGTGTTTATGAAGATTATCAAAAAATTCGAAAAGCGTATAAGGAAACACGATCTGTCTTAGCAATCAAAAATAAATTTCCAAATGAGACAAGGGAAATTAACAGCTATCATCAATTGGGAATATATCAGTATTTTGAACTTCTTCTTGAAAAAAGAAAAAATGGAGAATACGAAAATTATTCCTTAAAGAAACTGCATGACTATGACTTTAGGCATCAAAGCAATCTGGCCGAAACACTGGAGGTCTTTTTAAATAGCGACCAAAATATCCATGATGCTGCAAAAGAACTTAATGTTCACGCCAATACTTTAACTTATCGTTTGAAACGGATTGCCGAAATCGGTGATATCAATTTTAAGGATCCAAATCAAAAAATGAATTTATTTATTGATTTGAAGCTGGAGAAATATCAGGGGAATTGAACTTTTTGTGAAATTTCCCAAAAAGAAATTAAATCTTTTTCCTTTCTTAACAAAGAAATTCACAAACAATCATTTTATACTGTATCCATATTATGTTACTTATTGTGAATTTAGGGAGGAATCAGGGAAATGTTTATTGGTGTACCTAAAGAAATTAAAAACAACGAAAATCGGGTAGCACTTACCCCAGCGGGAGTTGTGTCATTCGTGAACTCCGGTCACTCAGTTTTAGTGGAAAAAGACGCTGGCCTTGGAAGCGGATTCACAAATGAGGACTATGCTAAAGCAGGTGCTGAAATTCTAGATGGTGCTGAACAAGTATGGACAAGAGCCGACATGATTATGAAGGTAAAAGAACCTCTTGTGAGTGAATACAAATACTTCCGTCAAGGATTAATTTTATTCACTTATTTACACCTTGCAGCGGAGCCGCCATTAGCACAGGCACTAAAGGATAGTGGGGTTATCTCCATTGCTTATGAAACCGTTGCTGTTAACAGAACTCTGCCGTTATTAACACCAATGAGTGAAGTAGCTGGCCGCATGGCAGCTCAAATTGGAGCACAATTCCTTCAAAAAAATAATGGGGGCCAAGGAATCCTTCTTGCAGGTGTACCTGGGGTTAACCGTGGAAAAGTAACCATCATCGGCGGTGGGATTGTTGGTACTAACGCAGCTAAAATGGCTATTGGTTTAGGTGCTGATGTTACGATTATCGACTTGAGCGCAGATCGTTTACGCCAGCTTGATGATATTTTCGGAAATCAAATTAAAACGTTAATGTCTAATCCATATAATATTGCGGAAGCTGTTGCGGAAGCAGATCTTTTAATTGGCGCTGTGTTAATTCCTGGTGCAAAAGCTCCGAAGCTTGTGACTGAAGAAATGATTAAAACAATGAAACCAGGATCCGTTGTTGTTGACGTTGCTATCGACCAAGGCGGTATCGTTGAAACAATTGATCATGTAACGACTCATGATAACCCAACGTTTGAGAAGCATGGAGTGATTCACTATTCCGTTGCCAATATGCCTGGTGCCGTACCACGGACATCTACAATCGCATTAACAAACGTGACTGTACCATATGCACTGCAAATCGCTAATAAAGGGGTCTTTAAGGCTATTGTTGACAATCCGGCATTAAAATTAGGTGTTAACGTTGCTAACGGAGAAATCACTTATGAGGCAGTTGCAAAAGACTTAGGATATAAATATGTACCTGTAGAAAAAGCATTAGAAAAAGAATTAGCATCCATTTAATAAGCAAATAATCCCCTCAGGAGCCTGAGGGGATTATTTGTGTTTTAGAACAAAGCTTTAATACCTACTAAGACAAGGCCAATCAAAAAGCCGCAAACAGCTCCGTTAACCCTGATCCATTGCAAATCTTTTCCAACGTTTGACTCTATCATGTGAATCAGAGTTTTGTTATCTAATTTATTAAGATTTTCTTCGACCAGTTTACCAATTTTAGAATGATTTTTATCGACAAAGCCTGAGATTTGCTGCTTTAGCCAAGCCTCTAGTTTTTCCATCTTATCTTCATCAGCTTGTAAACCATTTAGTCCATCCATCATCATTGGCAATAGGTATTCTTCGTAGAAACTAGGTTCTTCCACATACATGATTGCTTTTTCTTGGGCCTGTGTTAATAATTCGATAATTTTAGGTTCTGGATCCCAATTAGTAATGAGGTGCTGTTTAAATTGTTCTAATTCCTGGTATAGTTTTTCATCCGTCTTCAAATTTTGGAGCTTTTGTTGGATATGATGAAGTAAATTTTGCCGGTTTTGGTTAAATGGATCTCGATAACTATCGACCCCTTTAAGAATCAAGCTTTGAATAATATTACCCAGCTTTTCTTCATTTACCAAATTACTAAAGGATCGTAAAGCAAATTGCATGAATCCATCTGCTTTAATATTTTCAATCATTTCTACAGCCATGCCGCCAAGACGGTATTTCGTATCCTCCTGATTGGCCCAGTCATTTATCTCCTTTAAAACAAAGTCTAATGTTTTTTCATCATAGTTTCGTGCAGAAACCTGGTCAATAAGTAGCGGGAAATAATTCTGTATATCCAATTGATGAAGTTGGTCTTTTAATTCCTTTTCTACAATGGGAGCCACTTTTTCAATTTTTATCATTTTAATGAGATGCTTGACCCCGATAATGATATTTTTTTTTGCAGGCTCTTCATTGATTTCTTTTTCGACCACTCCAAAAATTCGTTTGGTCAAGTGGAATGAATCGATTTTTTCACGAATGCTTTCTTTAGTCAGCCAATCGTTCTCTAGCATAGAAATAATTTTCGCAATGATTTTTTCACGGTTTTTTGGCAAAAGGGCTGTATGTGGAATGGGAAGACCCAAAGGATGGCGAAATAAGGCTGTTACCGCAAACCAGTCAGCAAGTCCTCCGACAAGGCCAGCTTCAAAACCGCCTTGAAGTATGGTTCTCCAAATCGATGGCTCCAGAGGAATCGTAATCAGAAAACCAGCAGCCATCACAATAAGTGAAATGGTTGCTAAATGCTGCGTGTTTTTTTTCTCTTTTAACATTTTTGTACCTCACAATTTAATGAAATATGGTTAACACTATTATCTCAATTTTTGTGGGAAAAATAAAGAAACTCGCCGAATGGCGAGCGTCAAGGAAACAAAGCAATAAGATGGATTTAAAAAAAGATGCGTTCAACGAGCCAAAATCCCCCTAAAAGGGTAATAATGATTGACCCAACTTTTACATACATGCTGTATTTTTTTTGCTTTTGAATGAACGCAAGGATTGGGAGGAGAACCAAGACAATAGTTAGCTGGATGGCTTCAATACCCAAATTAAAATTAACTAAGGCAACAGCTAAATGGCTTTTTGGAATCGCCATCTCCCGCAAAATACTAGCAAACCCAAGTCCATGGATTAATCCAAATAGGAAAGTCAGAGTCCACCTGTGCTTGATCTCTTTTCGGAAAATATTCTCTAAAGCAACATAACAAATACTAAAGGCAATGACAGATTCAACAAATCTTGATGGAAGGGTAACCACACCTAACACGGCAAGACTAAGAGTTATACTATGGGCGATCGTAAAGGACGTAACAATCGCGGCATATTGCTTCCAAGTTTGCTTTCTTAACAATAGAGCAAAAAGAAATAAAAGGTGATCATACCCAGTTAGAATATGAAGCATCCCCAGTTTGAAAAAGGAAAACCAGTTAGAAGATAAGGTAGTTGATTTTTCGGGCTGATTAGGGGGAGATACTTGATGATCTGATGCCCCTTGCTGCTGCTGCACTTCTGTTAGTAGCATGGTCCATTCTCTATTTTTACCATTCAGTACCGCCTCGCTGACCTGACCTTGATAATCTACTGCTATAAAATCATTATAAGTACTGGCATTTTGCCCTGTATAAAAAATTCCATCAAGTAATTTCACTGTTTTTCCTGCTGAATAGGCTGGGTATGTAAATAGAAGGGTCACCATTTCCTTTTCACCTTTCTGCTCAAGCTTAAGACTTTTTAGTGTTCCCTCTTGTTCTTTTCCGTCTACTTCAAGAACAACACTATCTTCTACCCACTCTTGTAGACGATATTTAATCGCTTCCAATTCCTGTTTATTTAAAGTACTATCATTGTCTTTATCGCCTCCTACCCCCTCAATAACTGATAAGGAATCTATGGAATAGATTAATTCGGTTTTTTCTTGAGTTAAGTGAATATTGGTAAAAGCAGCGCTCAAGGCGTGGGCGGAGGTGTTTTTTGGAAATAATAATAAGGCTATGAACAAAAGTATAAAAAGGTTTTTTATATAACGCAATGGTCCTTCCCCCTGGGTATATGTGTTAGTCCCCTTTATTATAAAGTTTTTTAGAGGTTTTACTATATGAAATTACAATATTATTTTTGTAAACTATTTTTTTGTATGTGTTACACTACTTTTACTAAAAATAAATATTAAATCTATTAAAATTATGATAAATTTAAATTGTTACATAATTAATATAGAAAATGGGGGAGTAGTATGAGGAAAAGGCGCATAAAGAAATATAGTAGCGTGGCCCTTTCTGCACTATTACTTGGTGGAACATTCCTGCCGAATCTAGGAATAACTGCCAAGGCAGCTTCAATTGGAAGCGTTGTCATTAGTGAAGTGTATGGAGGAGGAGGAAATAGCGGAGCTACATATAAAAATGATTTTATTGAACTTTATAACCCAACCGATTCGGATATTACTATTGATGGGTGGTCGGTTCAATATGCCGGATCGAGTGCAACAGCTGCTTTTACTGGAAATACTAAACTAACTGGTGTTATTAAAGCCCATGGATACTATTTAATACAGGAAGCTAAAGGAGCGGGAGGAACGGCTGATCTTCCTACCCCTGAAGTTATTGGAACTATCAATATGGGTGGTGCAGCAGGCAAAGTTGCTCTAGTAAAAAATATTACAACAATAACTGGCAAAGATGATACAAATGTAATCGATTATGTGGCTTTTGGTTCTACAAGTCCATTTGATGGCAGTGGTCCAACACCGGCACCTTCAAACTATAAAAGTGTTGAAAGAAAAGCGAATGATGGAACTGATCCAACCACTATTGGGGCAGGAAAAGGAAATGGCTGGGATACAAATGACAATGCAACAGATTTTGTTCAGGCAGATCCTAACCCTCAAAATTCCTCAACACCAATTGAACCAGAAATAGTCATTCCACCGACACCTGAAGAAGGAGTTACTCTACTTAAAGACGTACGTGCCAATGACAGTCAAGGCCAGCCGTCGTTGTTAAATCAAACAGTTACCGTTGAAGGTACTGTAACAGTTGCTAATAATATCGTTGGTGCCAATACATTCTATATTCAAGATGCCACAGGTGGAGTGAATATTTTCAACAGTTCTCAAACGGTAACTGTTGGCAGTAAGGTTAGAGTAACGGGTACCGTTAAATTTTACAGAGGTTTAACAGAGATTGAACCTTCCTCTATTGAATTAAAGGGTGATGGGGACACCATAACTCCAATTGATTTTTCCATAACAGAATTGAATAATTCAACAACCGGAGAACCAAAAGAAGGCATGCTGGTAAAAATCAGAGGTAAAGTAACTAATGTACCGGCAACTCCATCTGGAGGTGGGACTAACGTTACTCTTACTGATGATTCCGGTAAGGCGACAACAGTGAGGGTAATGACAACAACAGGCGTAGACCCGGTTAATCTTTTTAAAGTGAATAGTTATTATGATATTACGGGCATTGTAGGTCAGTATGATTCAACAGCACCATTTGACAGCGGATATCAAATCTTTCCACGGAATGTGGATGATGTAACAGAGTATTTTGCTCTCGCCTTAACACATACACCAATGACTACGGCTTACAATGGAAATGATATTAAATTTGTGGCAACAGCTGAGGGCGCTGAGACAGTTACGGTTTTCTATAAAGGTACTGGGGATTCTGCCTATCAGTCCTTGGATATGACAAAGGGAGATCAAAATAAATATACGGCTGTATTACCATCTGGTTCTGTTCCTGCCAATGGATTTGCTTATTATATTAAAGCAGTAAATAAATCCGAAACTAAAACAGTGGGAACCGCTGATAAGCCAAATGCTGTTCAATTAGTTGATGATACATTCGCACCTGTATTAAGTGGTTTTCAGCCAGCCGATAAATCTATTGTAGAAACTCAGCTTCCGGATATAAGCTTCCTAGTAAATGAACCAAGCGGCCTTGAAAAGTCGAAGCTTTCTATCAAGCTAGATGGGGAAGAGGTAAGCGGTACGGCCATTGTTACGGATGAGCAAGTGCAGCTTCCTTTAGCTAACGAACTAACCATCGGAACACATACTCTGGCAGTTGAGGCCTGGGATACAAAAGGAAATCACAGCAATGCTTCCTGGACCTTCGAAGTGGCAAAGCCGTTTACAGGTGGTAATCATTATCGTGGGACTACCCATAACCATACCAATATATCTCATGATGCTTCAGGGACACCTGAAGAGGCATTAAAAGCTGGTAAAGCTCATGGTTATGATTGGTTTGCGTTTTCAGACCACTCACATGACATTGATGCAACCCTAGCAGATAAAGATACCGTTACTCATAATGGAATGCCTGAGCGTACAGGCGGGGATAATTGGCAGTTGACAAAAGATCTTGCCAAACAATATACAAAAGACGGGGATTATGTTGTGTTCCCTGCATTTGAAATGACCTCAACTACTTGGGGACACTCAAACGTCTTCGGAACAGACAACTTTATTGACCGTAAAATGAACAGCGGCAAATATCAGGACTTAAATCAATACTATGCTTGGGTCATTACCTACGATAATATTGCGGCACAATTTAACCACCCTGATATGTCTGCAAATGCATTTAACAATTTCATGCCTTATGATCAAAGAGTAGACAAGCTGTTTACGATGCTTGAAGTAGGAAATGGGTCAGGACATTATGGATATGTGAATGCCGAAAAGAAATTCTTTAGTGCACTTGATCTAGGCTGGCACGTTTCACCAACTTACGGGGAGGACAACCATGATGGCACATGGGGACAAACTCTTAATAGAACCGTTATTGTTTCAAATGACTTAACGCAAAACTCATTGTTACACTCTATGCAAAATATGCGGGTATATTTTGAAGAGGATCCAAACTTTACCCTTGATATGTTAGCAAATGGAAAATATATGGGTTCCACCGTTGATAGCAAGTCTTTAACATTTGATATTAAGGGTTCAGATCCTGTTGCAGAATCTAAAACGATGGCAGAATATAATTTCCTTCCATCTACCTATCAATCCGATGATCGTATTAAAAAAGTTGAACTAATTACAAACGGTTCAAAAGTTGTTGATTCAATTGAACCTATGACGAAGGATTTTTCTTGGAAACCTGCTGTTACAGTTACTGGTGGACAGCAATGGTTTGTTGTGAAGGTAACTCAAATGGACGGAGAGGAAATCTATTCTGCTCCGATTTGGACAAAAGAACAAGATGTGGATGTTCGTGTAAGTGGCCTTGACGTTGCTGGCAATGCCATTGTTTCTGGAAACCCTGCGACATTGGAAGCAGGAGTCAGCAACCTGGGTAAAACAGAACTAACCAATTTAAACGTGAAGTTTTACTATGACCAAGTTAACGACAGTAATTTAATCGGATCTACCAAAATTGATAAAATTGCCTCTAAGGGGGTAGGCAAAGCCAGCATTATTTGGAATAGCCCGATTGCCGGGGACCACAAATTAATTGCTGTTGTAGATACACCATCAGGGGACAGTCCGGAAGATAATCAATTTGAAAAACAGGTTACGATCAAACAAGCTTTGGGAATGACGGTCATGATCGATGCAGCTCACCAAAATGAAAATACATCTACTGATCCGGGAACCTATAAAAATAATTTCAATGCCTTTACATCACTTGTTCAGCGTGAAGGTTATACAGTAGTGGAAAACAAACAGCCTTTAACTGCTGATTTGTTAAAAAATGTTAAAGTTTTGGTATTAACCCATCCAAAAGTGGATCTAACTGCAAGTGAGAATGCAGCGGTAGCAGACTTTGTTAAAAATGGCGGTTCATTGTTCCTAACAGATAAAAGTAACTATAATAATAATACTGATATTAATAATGATTTGCTGCAGCAAATGGGAGCAACCATTCAAATAAACAATGATGGAATTAATGACGATACGAAAGAAGGTAACTTCTGGTCTGATCCGTTAAAGACTAAATTTGCTGTTCGAATTCATTTACATCCAGTTTCTAACTATATCACTGACCGTGCGGATACGCTTGAATACTATAGTGGCTCGAGCTTGGAAAAAGTATGGCACCAGCCACTGACAGACAGTGATACAGTGACCATTTTAGCAAGTGGTAATGAAACCACTTACCAAGGCAGTGTAGCAGCAGGATACTACGTATATGATGCAATTTCTGATAATGCCGGTGGTTCGGCAATTCCGGCTGTTGCTTCAGAAAAAGTAGGCATTGGACGTATTGTTGTTTCAGGTATGAATTTTATGAATGATAAACAATTGGATGAATCCTTTAATGCAAAAGGAAATGATGAACTTGCTCTTAACGCAGTAAATTGGCTTGCACACCGTGAAACAACGGTTTCCAATATTGCTGATGTCCGTAAAATGGGGGATGGCAATAATGTTGTGGTGGAAGGAACTGTCACCACTGGTGCAGGAGTATTCTTTGATGCTTTCTACTTACAGGATGCAACTGGCGGAATCATGGCATTCCAGGAAGTTCCAGACGGTTCATTAAAAGCAGGCGATAAGGTCCGTGTATATGGGCATATTAAAACTTTCGAAAACAACAAAGAATTAGAGTTTACCAACTTTGCAAAAGATGTGATTAAACTGGGTAGTGGTGAACCACTTCAACCTAAAGAAGTGAAGACGGGTGAAGCTACCGCTGATATAAACAAAGGTTTCCTAGTAAAAGTAAAAGGGAAAGTTGTTTCGAAGTTTGACGAAAATTCTTATGTCATTAATGATGGTTCAGGAGATGTATTGGTCTTTACTGATGGATACATTGTCAACCAGCATCCGGAAGCAACGGTTCCTGTACTCAAAACAGGGGACACTCTCGAAGCAGTAGGATTATCTGGATCCTTTGCTCAAGGTGATCGTATTCGAGTTAGGGATACAAGGGAACTGGTTGGAACGGATACTTCAGTACCAGATGCACCTGTGGTTAATCCAATCACAGATGCTGATACAATGATTAAGGGGACAGCAGAAGCTGGGACCACTGTTCTAGTGAAGAATGGAGATGTAGAACTTGGTCATATGGTCACTGATGAAAACGGGCATTTTGAAATGACAATTGGCAAGCAGGCAGCAGGTACTGTAATCTCTGTAACAGCAACAGATGCAGCAGGAAATACAAGTGAAGCCGTACAACTTACAGTAACAGATATAACTGCACCAGATGTACCTATTGTTGATGACGTTACAGATGCAGACGTGATGGTAACTGGAACAGCAGAAAGTGGATCAACTGTAGTTGCCACCGTTAACGGCAAGGAAATTGGCCATACAACAGCAATTCAAGACGGTAAATTTATCATACCAATTGCAAAGCAAACAGCGGAATCAATCATTGAGGTAACAGCAACAGATGGATCGGGTAATACTAGTACGGCTGCCCAAATAACGGTAAAAGATGTTACAGCACCGTCAGCTCCGATCTTAAATACACTTACAGATGCGGATGTGGTTATTTCTGGAACCGCAGAAGCCGGATCAACCGTAATAGCTTTAGTGAATGGCAAGGAAATTGGACATACAACTACAAGCCTTCAAGGTCAATTTACGATTTTCATTGCTAAACAGTCGGTAGGTACAGTTGTGGTTGTGTCGGCAACAGATAAAGCAGGCAATGTAAGTTCCACTTCGTCTGTAACGGTAAAAGACGGTACTCCGCCTTTAGCACCGAGCGTAGATTCAGTCAGAAAGTCCGATAAAGTAATTACCGGAAAGGCTGAGGTGGGATCTATTGTCATTGCGAAGGTAAATGGTAAAGAAATCGGCCGTACAAAAGCAGATAGTAAAGGCCAATTTGAAATCACTATTGCCAAACAAGACGTGAATACGAAGATAACCGTTACAGCAACAGATGCTGCAGGAAATGAAAGTCGTGCAACAGAAGTAATAGTTACCAAAACACCAGATAAACCAGCAAAACCTGGTAAAAATAATTGGATGTTTGACTTTTGGTATTAGGTCTAAACAGCCAAAAAAAGCTCCTCTCTTAGTGAAGAGAGGAGTTTTTTTTCTGGGGCTTGATGTGAGTGACAAGACCATCAAGGTCAGTAATATAAAATTGAGTATCCGGCGTTTTCTTTAAATACTTATCTTGAAGCAGTTGATAGTAATTAACTCTCCGGTGGGGGTCATATTGTAGCATCGGGTATTCTCTATTTTCCTTTACATATTGATCGACAGCCCTTTGAACCATATCCATTTCAGCAGGGATATGTTTTTCATCTTCTTCGAATAAATCATATGTTTCCTTGGACATGTAGAAGTTTTTAGCAGGTATGCCGCCCAAAATGTGGACGATCTGCGTGAAATCAATGCTATTATCCTCTTGAACAAGAATGGTCCGATAGACACCTTTAGGTAATTTATCAGAGAATTGCCGTACAGCCTTCCGAACATCATCAATATCCACATCAATAATTGGATGGTTAGGTTCCAGTGTGTTTTCGTTTTCTATTTGCATTTGCTCATTTTCCTTTTTTTGTTTTGATGGTAAAATAAAGTATTTTTGAATTAAGAAAAAAACAGTAACTCCACCTAAAATGATTCCTAAACATGTCCCGATTAATGTACAGGTTGGATAAAGGGAAAATCTTTCATCCAGGAAACTTCCTAATTTATAACCCCCAAATACACAAAGGGCAATAGAAATTCCGAAAACCATATTTAACGAGAGGGTTTTCATGAGAAAAGCCGAAAATTCATTCCAATGTGTATCATCCCTAGTTTTTTCTTTTTCAATAAATTTCATAACCTCTTTTTCCATCTCTACAGAAAGCGGATTTTCTGCAAAATAATAATCAAGATATTCTTTATCAGTTTTGTTTTCATTTTTTAATAGGCAGGCTGTTTTCTCTTCAGATCCTTTTGAATAATGTACATAAATCCATTTTTCCTCAAACCCTAATTCCAGATTTTCTGTAATCCTGCCAAGATTTTTTGTAAATTTGTGTTTCATAATTATGCCCCCTTCATTTTTTCAGAAGGTGTAAAGGACAGTGGTTGGGAGTGATATGCTTCTCCTTTTGCCTCTATTAGGATGCGCTTAGCCTCTTCTCTTGCAGAATGCAGGATTAATTTTGCTTCTTTTTCACTGTGTTTCCTTATTTCCCATGCTTCTAATTTTGCAGATTTAAGGATTTCTTCGCTCGCTTCAAGATTTATTATTGCTTCTTTTTTATATTGTTCTGTCAGTGACAGTTGATTTTCGATATGCTGCTTCCGTTTTTCGAGAACTCCGACCATTTTTTTTAATACCAGTTTCTTTAAAATAAAGACAAGAACGGTAAACAGGAACGCTTGATATAGCATGGTACCTAATGAAACTGGTAAACCAAATAACGTAAGGTCGCCCAATGTAACCAGCTCCTTTCTATTCGTCAATCGTTAAACGGTGTCCAATATACACCATGGTGAGGGTTACAAAAATGTACGCTTGAATAGCTCCAATGAAAATGCAAAATGCCTGCCAGATTATCATTGGTAGTGCTGCAAGAAAGGCCAAGACAAATCCGTGGGTTATTGCTCCAGCTAATAAGGTTAACATGATTTCTCCGGCATAAATATTTCCAAACAATCGCAGTCCTAAGGTAAGTGTTGTTGATAATTGTTCCACGGCATTTATAGGGAAGAGAAATGTAAAGGGTTTAAAGAAGCTTAGGAAAAAATGCTTAAATCCATGCATTCGGATATCAATGAAATGGGTGTAGGCAATGATCATGATGGCTAACGTCATAGTAACGTGCGCATCTGCTGTTGGGGATTTCCACCAAGCTACGGAATGTTCTTCTGTGATTACAACGGAGAAAGGTACTCCCATGAGGTTAGCAATAAACAAATACATTAAGAGGGAAACGCCAGTCGATAATATAAATAGATTCGAGGATGTCCCCATTGTCGTATTCATAATTCCTTTAACAAACTCAATAACCCATTCCATAAAATTTTGCCATTTTTTCGGTACGTTGACCGAGGGGTTCCGAGTAAATAAATAGGCAATAAGGAAAACAAAGATAGCGGCAACGGTACTGGTAAATAATATGGATAGGTCAAAGGTTAAGTTAAATAGTTCCACCTGTGGTCTTTCATGTCCCATGATGTCCACCCCCTTTCTTCAATAAGGTTAGGAAATCAAAGTTGAAAACCAAAAGATGTTACATTAGTCCTACCTTTATTATATACTAAAATTTTACTATTGTAACATAATCTGCGATTTATTAAAAATTTTCTGAAAAGAAAACATAATCATTGTTTAAAGTATAATCCATTTTAATAACTTAGGAAACATTAAATTGATGAGGAGATTAGAAAGAAACTAGAAAAATGGATCCCTTTGGGGTGGTTCCCTTGTTTAAAGATCATCTCACATAGGTTCTAAAGCAGGAAATAATTTAAGTATTTGTTCATATTTTGTGTGAAGAAAATCATTACCTTTTTCAATTATTTACGTTTTAATATTAGTAAATAAAAAAAATAGAGGGGAAGATATGAACAAAGATTGGACTAAAGATTTGGAACATGATGAGTATGAATATGATATTGATTTAATTATAAAAGATGCCATTTTAGCAGTGGAGGAAACAAAGGAGGGCTGCTTTATCAATTTAGTAACTTCTTCGACATTCGGAAATCCAGTCGATTATCTTCAGCCATTAATTGTAAAATTGTTCCCAAATCAGGTGAGTATAAAATTCATTGATAAATGTGGCTGTGGTGGTTATGTATTGAGGGTTTGGAAAACTGATTGACCAAAAACACTTTTTTCGTCAAGTGTTACTGTTTTTGTAACATCTTTATAGTGGAAATGATGCTATGATTATGTCATTAGAAAGGAGTTTTTGATGATGGAAAAGGCATTTGAAAAGTTAACAGAAAATGTAAATGATATAAAATCTTTAATTCATACTTTTAATGAAACTCTTGAAAATATAGAAAAAAGATTATCTCGTTTAGAAAAAGTAGATAGCATTGAGCACAGGGTGGCCGTAAACCAAATTGATCTTTCCGATATTAAA
The DNA here is from genome assembly GCF_051233465.1 of Neobacillus solisequens. Lineage (NCBI taxonomy): Bacteria > Bacillati > Bacillota > Bacilli > Caryophanales > Bacillaceae > Neobacillus > Neobacillus solisequens. Next base: position 95,161 of record NZ_JBKFGJ010000003.1, read on the forward strand.
GAAGCACTTGAACGGATCGAGGGTGCCCAAAATGGCGAAATTCTCCAAATTAACCGCCGATTGGATACCCATCTGGTAAAAATCGCGAAAGCAGAAGAAGAAATCTTAATGCTGAAAACAAGATAAAGGATACCAAAGCTGCAGCTTTCATTGCGGCTTTTTATTTTTAGAATGATTTTTTCATCCAATAAAAAGGAGCCAGGATCGAACAAAATCCTGGCTTATGATATTAATGTGATCGCTTACAATTTTAATAATGATTTGACGCCTTGATATAGAACGGCAAATGCAAATACTAAGATGGCTAGAGAGCCAACGATATGAAAGAATGATGACAGTCCTGATAGGAATGAAATGGCTGGCATTTTAATTAGTGCAAAACCGGCTAAGATACAAGCTAAATATAAAATGGATACTTGTTGCATTTACAACCCCTCCTTTAATATAGAATATGAACTTACCAAAAAAAGGAATAGTCATTTGTCCTGATAAAGGGGCAAAAAAAAAACAAACCTAAAAATTAGGTTTGTCTTGACAGAACGCCGGGATTTGAAACCGCCATGTGTTGAACGGTATCGCTCCCATCATGTTCTAATTTCATAACCTCGATATATTTAATATGGTGTTCTTCCATTTCAAGAATCTTGAAGGAGTAGGAATCATGGACGACGATATCGCCTTCTTTGGCCTCGTAATTTTCAGTCAGAATCCAGCCGCCGATTGTGTCCACATCCTCATCATCAATTTCAACCCCAAGTAAGTCATTTACTTCACTAACTAAAACTTTGGAATCAATAATGAAATGATTTTCCTTTATTTTTCTAATTTCTGATATCTCATCCATATCGAATTCGTCGCGAATTTCACCAACGATTTCTTCTAGAATATCTTCAACAGTCACAAGTCCTGAAGTACCGCCATATTCATCCATTAACACGGCCATATGCATTTGTTCTTTTTGCATTTTAACCAGTAAATCATGAATTGGAATCGTCTCAATTACTCTAATGATTGGGCGAATATAATTTTCCAAAGTCTTAGCTGTTAACTTTTCATTACCAATCATGTCTGTCATAATTTCTTTAATATTTACCAAACCGATAATATGGTCTTTATCACCATCAATGATAGGATAACGGGTGAATTTTTCTTCACGAATAACCTTTAAGAACGATTCAATTGTATCGTCTTTAGATAATGAGACAATCTCGGTTCGTGGAACCATGATCTCCTTGGCAATTCTGTCATCAAAATCAAAGATTTTATTTACATACTTAAACTCTGATTGGTTAATTTCACCACTTTTATAGCTTTCTGATAGGATAATACGAAGTTCCTCTTCAGTATGAGCAATTTCATTTTCAGAGACTGGCTTTAAACCGAAAAGACGTGATACCAAACGTGCCGATCCGTTAAGAACCCAGATAAAAGGGTACATCACCTTATAAAAAATAATCAGTGGACGGGACACGTTTAAGGTGATCCATTCAGCCTTTTGAATTGCTAATGTTTTCGGAGCTAACTCCCCTACAACCACGTGTAAAAAGGTGATCGTGGCAAAAGCAATCGCAATGGATAAAACCCGAGTAGCACTTTCAGGAATGTGTAAAGCAAGGAATATAGGACCAAGTAAATGCTCAATGGTTGATTCGCCAATCCAACCTAAGCCTAGAGCAGTAATGGTTATTCCAAGCTGACAGGCTGACAGGTATTCATCTAAATTTGAAATCACTTTTTTTGCTGTAACGGCCTTCGGATTACCTTCTTCCATTAACTGATCGATTCTTGAACCTCTAATCTTGACAATCGCAAATTCTGAAGTTACAAAAAACGCAGTTAATGCTATTAAAATGGCTATCAAAACCAAGTTAAATATGTCCAAATAAGTTCCTTAGCTCGTTTTAAGACGAGTAAGGTGTCACCTCCCGGTATTTTAAAAAATTAAGTTGTAACCTTCATAAGAGAACTTTTCAAGAGATTTCTAAGCAGGCTTAAATTGCTGGTTAAGTTTTCTTTCTGCTGCTCATCTAAATCCTCTAAAATAGGTATTAAATCAAATAAATCACTTTGAAGCTGCTTCATTTGCTGGTTGAGAGAACAAACATGCTTATCAACCTCTGAAGCTTGGAAACTTTTTGTTTTACGTATTTCTAGCTTTCTCTTAATCTCGTCTAACGGATAATGCAGGCTTTTGCATTCCTCAATAAACTTTAAGTCCTGGATCGATTCGTCGGAATAGATGCGGTAATTGGATTTGGAACGTTCTGCCTTTAAAAGTCCGAGAGACGTATAGTAGTCAATGGTTCTTTTTGAAACCATTGCCCGTTCTGCTAGTTCGCCAATTCGATAGACAGCCCCATTTTACCACCTCAATATTTTATAAATTAACCTTTATTATAATAAATAAGAACTGTACAGTCAAACGTTCTGGTTTATATAGGTCATCCTATTTATAGTTTATGGGGAAAAATGGGCAATATGAATGGTGAAATTAAAAAAATGCCTTCTTAATCAGAAGACATTTCACTTTTCTTTACTTCGATATACGATATGTGATGCCCGTCGATTTCTCGAATTTCAAATATGTAGCCTTCTCTTTCGATTTGCGAACCCTTTTGAACATCAAACTTTTGGGTAAGAAACCATCCTCCAATAGTATCAACATCTTCTTCTTCAAGGGAAGTTCCTAACAGATCATTGACCTCGCTGATCAATACCTTCCCATCTAATATGTAGTGGTTTTCATTTGTTTTTTGAATAAGAGGAAGCTCATCCATATCAAACTCATCCCGGATTTCGCCAACAATTTCTTCAAGAATGTCTTCAATCGTGACGATCCCGGCTGTACCGCCATACTCATCAGAAAGAATCGCCATATGAGAGCGATTTTTCTGAAGCTTCACCAAAAGCTCTTGAATTGGAATTGTTTCAATCACATGAATAACAGGGTTTAAATAATTCATCAGTGGTCTTTCACCACTGCATTTTTGTTGAATGCAATCGGTTAATACTTCCTTAATATTGATAATTCCTAGAATATTATCCTTATCGCCTTCAATGACAGGATACCGTGTATATCTTTCCTCTTTAACCGTCTCGATAATCTCTTCTAATGTTGCATCCTTATACAGGGTAACAACCTCAGTTCTTGGCACCATAATTTCCTTAGCAATTCTGTCATCAAATTCAAAAATATTGTTCATATAGCTAAATTCAGATTGATTAATTTCTCCGCTTTCATAACTTTGCGAGAGGATCATCCGTAGCTCTTCTTCGGAGAGGGCGATGTCATGCTCCGAAGCAGGTTTGATGCCAAACATTCCAGTCACAAAGCGGGCAGATCGATTGAGAACCCAAATAAACGGATACATCAGTTTATAAAACCAAATTAGTGGTTTTGCAAAAATCATAATAACTTCTTCTGATTTTTGAATGGCAAATGTTTTTGGTGCAAGTTCACCAATGACCACATTAAAAAAGGTGATGATGGCAAAAGAAAGAATGAAGGACAATACATGCTTAACGGATAAAGGCAGCTGAATCCAGTGAAAGATGGGTTCTAGCATCTCGCGCACAGTGGATTCCCCGCGCCAACCTAAGATTAGGGAAGTGACGGTAATCCCAACCTGTGTAGCAGATAAATACCCATCAATATTTGAAATGACTTTTTTAGCCGATTCTGCCTTTTTATTTCCTTCTAAAATTAACTGATCGATCCGGGTTGTCCGAACCCTGACAATGGCAAACTCAGATGCCACGAAAAATGCCGTAAAGGCGATTAAGAGTATAATAACAAATACATTCATCCAAATCATTGGTCACCTTACAATGGTAAGGTACGCACCTCGCTTACGAAATTACTGTTTGTCTCATTATTTCCTTTTGTTTCAATTTCTACTTGAACCTTTTTTAAAAGTCCCTTTTTATTATTTCAAAAAAATAGGTACGGAGCAAATAAAAACGATTTGGAAAAGAAAAAACTGCCAACTTGGCAGCTTCTATTGTGCTTAAGTCTGGGGGCGATTCCACTCACGAGCAAGCATACTGTATACGATTGTATCATGAAAATAACCGTTTAGGTGCTCGCCATCTCTAATAACGCCTTCTTTAACATATCGTAACCGCTCCGGAATAGCTCGACTTTTATGATTTTGCACTCCACAGCGGATTTCCAACCGATTTAGGCCTAAATCAAAAAACGCATAGTTCATCAGAGCACGTACACAACGGGACATGATTCCGTAGCCTTCAGCTTTTTTGGCAAGGTAATAGCCAATGCTGGCGTGAAAATTGTACCAATCAATTTGGTGAAGACCAATAGAACCAACCAACTCTCCCTTATATAGAATACCCAAGTTTACAGCACTGTTGTCAGCAAATTGATTGAGCCAAACGGGAATAATGGACTCGAAGTGAAATGGAGAGGTCATACCATCCACCCACGGTAGCCACTTTCGCAAGTGTTCACGATTCTCTTCCACCAGCTGAAAGAGTCTTATTGCATGCTGACGTTGAAACAATTGCAGTTCTATTTCTTGATCTACCTTTAATGTAAACATAGTCATTCTCCTGTAAGATTTTTTACATCATATGCATGCTAAGGGTGGGCCGTTAGGATTTTTTTCTTGTAAAAGTGTATAAAACGTTGTATATTCGAGTAGGAAATCAAATGAATAATGTGTCCACAAGGGGAGCTGCAATTGGGCGGCTGAGAGTGAACGTACGAGTTCTAACCCTTTGAACCTGTTAGTTAACGCTAGCGTAGGGATGTGGTTTTGCCGAAAATGTAAAGCAATGCAGACATTCCTAACGTCTTGCATTGCTTTTTTTATTTTCAAAATATATAAGGGGGAAGCTGGAGTGAACAATACTAGAAGTAAGACACGTTTTATTACCGAGGTAGCGATATTTTCTGCATTGGCATACCTTTTGGATTTTGCAGCTAATCTGCTTTCGTTGAAAATTTGGCCGCAGGGAGGATCCATATCCATTGCAATGGTACCGATATTCCTCATGGCATACCGCTGGGGATTAAAAGGTGGGCTGCTTACTGGATTTATTTTAGGATTATTACAGGTTGTAATGGGGTTTGCACAAATTTATTTTATCGTACAAGGATTTCTTGATTATTTCCTTGCTTTTACCGTTGTAGGTTTTGCAGGGATCTTTATTAGACAAATTAATAAATCCCTTGAAGAAGGAAATAAAGTCTGGATGTATTATTCTGTATTCGGTGCCTTTATCGGGAGCTTGCTTCGCTATATCTGCCATGTAATCTCTGGCGCCGTTTTCTTTGGTGAATACGCTCCAAAAGGTCAGCCGGTTATGATTTACTCCTTGCTATATAATGGAACGTATATGCTGCCAAGTTTTATTGTAAGTGCCATTATCGTTGTTTTAGTTGTCGCCGCAATGCCGAAAAAATTATTTGTATATCAGCATTAATAGGATAAAAAAGGAAAAGCCGTGCCGCTTTTCTTTTTTTTTCGAAACTTTGTCATAAAATTATTATCCCCATTAGCGAAAAAAATGTTAAAATTACAATACAGAAAGAGAATCATTCTCAATTAACTAGAGATTGGGTGATAATACATGTTTCATTCATTAAAAGCAGGGGAAAAAGGGAAAATCATCGATATTTCTCATGTAAGTCACCTTGTACAAAGACGTTTGCTTGATTTGGGCATTACAGAAGGCTCTGAAGTATGTGTAAAATGTGTGATGCCTTTTGGTGGGCCAATCATGATCGAATCGTGCGGTCAATGTGTGGGAATTCGTCGCAAAGAAGCCGTTCATATAGAAGTGGTGAAAGTATAATGGAAATCGCTCTTATAGGTAACCCGAATACCGGAAAAACATCGTTGTTTAACAATCTAACAGGCTCCTATGAGTATGTTGGGAACTGGAGCGGTGTGACAGTTGAAAAGAAAGTTGGCGTCTTTAAAAATAATATTGGCCATTTAATTGATTTGCCAGGTGTCTATACACTTAACCCGTTATCTAAAGATGAAGGGGTCGTAACCTCTTTCTTTTTAAACGATTCGGTAGATCGATTATTGAACATATTGGATGCTTCTCAGCTCGAACGTAATTTGCATTTAACATTGCAATTGCTTGAATTTGAGAAGCCTGTTCTCATTGGCTTGAATATGGTGGATGTGGCGAATAAGCGCGGTATTCATATTGATGTTCAAAAGTTAGCAACTCTTCTTGGAGTACCGGTTGTACCGGTTGTTGCCAGAAACGGCAAGGGCTGTGACAAACTCGTTGACGTAATTTCTACTAAATCCATCCAGCCTACTAAAAAGAACCTTGTTTATTACGGAAAAGAGGTCGAGGCAGCCATTGCTGAGGTTTCAAGGGAAATCACAGGGAAAACAGAGCACTCGCATCGATTCCTAGCCATTCAATATTTTGAAGGTAATGAATATGTTAAACATTATTTATATGGGATTGCTAACTCTGAAAAGTTGAATGCCATTCTTTTAAATTTGAATGAAGAGTTGCAGAAACAATATGATTCTAAAACCCTTTCAAACTTTATTTATTCCAAACGCAAAGAGGCAATTGAGAAAATAGCTGTAGATGTTGCTATGAAAAAGGATGCTGTCATTCCGCTATCTGAAAAAATAGATGTGATCGTCACCAACAAATATTTGGGCATGCCGATTTTCTTGTTGCTGATGTATTTTATGTTCATGTTGACCTTCGATTGGTTAGGTACACCATTATCCGATGCATTGGATGCTTTTTTAACGGGTCCGGTTACAAATGTATTTGAATCAGTACTTAGTGCAGTTCATGCTTCAGAGTTTATTCACGCGCTGGTTATTGAAGGTTTAGTTGCCGGAGTTGGTGGTGTACTAGTATTCGTACCGCAAATTTTTATTTTGTTCTTCTTCATTTCCTTATTAGAGGATTCAGGTTACATGGCACGTGTGGCTTTAGTTATGGACAGGATTATGGAATCGGTCGGATTGAATGGTAAAGCATTTATCCCGATGATGATTGGTTTTGGCTGTAATGTTCCTGGAATCATGGCGGCCAGAACAATTGAGACTCCAAGAGAGCGTCTAGTAACGATTTTGCTAACACCATTAATGTCCTGTTCAGCCCGTTTACCTGTTTACGCATTATTTGTGGGGGCCTTTTTTGCTGGACATAAGGCTGCCATTGTTTTAAGCCTTTATGTCTTAGGAATTGTGGTTGCTTTAATCTTGGCCAAAATCTTTTCTTCCACTTTGTTAAAATCAGAAACATCACTTTTTGTTATTGAATTACCGCCATATCGTCTCCCGCAGTTTCAATCGCTTTGGAGAAGTACATGGGATAAGGGAAAGGGCTTTGTTAGAAAAGCGGGAACCTTTATCTTTGCCGGTTCGGTCTTTATTTGGCTGCTATCGTACGCTGGCCCTGATGGGTTAAAAGTCGATATGGATCACAGTTTCTTGGCAGCAATAGGTGGAGTGTTTGCTCCTTTGTTGGCACCAATTGGATTTGGAACATGGCAGGCTGCCGCATCCCTGATTACGGGATTCCTAGCTAAAGAATCCATTATATCCACCATGAATATCATTTATTTTGTACCTAAAGACAGCACACTGCAAGGGCTAATGTCCAATTATTTCACACCGCTGGCAGCTTATAGCTTTATGGTATTTATCTTATTGTATATTCCATGTTTAGCCACAACAGCAACCATTTATAAAGAAACTGGGTCGAAGAAATGGACAGCTTTTTCTATCGTTTATGCACTGTTGATTGCCTATGTTTTATCACTAATCATCTATCAAGGTGGAAAGATGTTCGGATTTGTATAATTAAAGGAGATGGAAAATATGATCGCCAGTATCATTATTGGCGCAGCCATATTTGGTTACGCAGCATGGGCTTTTGTGAAGTTTATCAATAAATCCAAAAAAGGAAAATGTGCCGCGTGTGATCTAAATAATTCATGCTCAAGTCAATGCGGCTTGCCTCCGCAAAATAAATAATATTGGAGAAACTGCAGTCCGTTCTGGATTGCAGTTTTTTCAATTAACTAATGATGTCTGATGAGATCAAGAAGGGCTCAAGGTCGGGTAGGAGCAAAATAAGAGGAGAGAATTCCGATAGAAGAGTCTTGTCATTTAAAACACTTGCATGCATGATGTAATCCAAAATAGCCAATTAGAAAATTTTTACACTGTTATAGGTTATTACTTTAAAAATTGGCTAAACTTGTGTAATATTACACTATAGGCTATTGAAGGAAGGGCTCAAAGATGACCAGAGATGAAATAATCAAAAGTGTTTCAGAAAAACTTCGTTTAATCAGGACGGAAGCAGGATATACTCAGGATAAAATGGCTGATATTATCGGGGTTTCGAAAAAAACACTTGTTCAAATTGAAAAGGGCAGGGTACTTGCCAACTGGTCTACTGTTGTCTCAATTTGTGCACTATTTCGGGAAACCGAAACGGTCCAATTTCTATTTGGAAGCGAGCCTTTGGAAGTGTTGGAAACTGTAGCCCGTGATGAAATTGATGTACGCAGATCAAAAACCCTAGGCGGCCGTGTCTGGTGGCGGGTGGTATCCAAGAAAAACGGATATATTTTACAGCAAAACATCCTTAGCAAGCATTTTCGAATTCTAGATGATAAAAACTATCGTATTTTTAGCTCTATGGATGAAAAACAATCAAAACTGCGATTTAAGGAAATAACTATAAGTGAAGAATAGAAAAAAAGATGGGGTTATCCCATCTTTTTTTACTGTTCATAACAAATAGTATAAAATATATCTATTATGCTCTTTTCTTTAAGCGACCCACAAGAGGTACAACAATAATTCCTGCAATTACAACTTGCATAATGTTTCCTGGGACGGAGCCGAATGGCTGGATCCAGTTTCCGTAAAGGATGACTTCAGCAAAATAGTAACCAACTACTTTGATGATTACTGCTGTTGCAACGGCTAAACTATATGCAAGAATCCTATTTCCAGGTGTTTTTTCAGCAATAAGTCCGACTACGAAGCCCATTGTACCTACGATAACAAAAGTAAACGGTGACCATAACGCCCAACCGGAAATAATATCAAATAAGCCCATTCCAAAGGCACCGGCGATGGCTCCTGTTCTTTTGCCGTACACCAAAGCTGCTATAAATAGAGGAACATTACCTAAATGGATTAGACCTCCGTTACCCATTAAGGGGAGCCTGATGTTGATGAACATGGTGGTTACAAGGGTTAATGCGATGAAAAGTGCATTGATCACTATGGCCCTTGTTTTAGTTGTTGTTGTTGATAATGTTGAATTCATTTTAAAAACCTCTTCTTTTTTTAGAATAATATCATAAATCAGAAAATTAATAAATAAGTAATACTAATTTTTACTGTGAAAAAGATGCATTCTATTTAATATTGTAAACTTGGTAGTTCTTAAATTAAAATAAATAATATTCTCTTTCTAAAACGAGGGTGTTTTTCAATAAAATCAAAGTTTTTTAAAAGCAGAGAGTCGAGGGATTTAATAGTATGGTTGCCATTGAAAATGATTGGCTGAAGGCAGAAATAGAACTAAGTGGTGCTGAAGTACGCAAAGTGCAGCATAAGCAAAACGGATTAGATTACATGTGGACTGGGGATAACGATTACTGGGGCCGCGTCTCACCAGTCTTGTTTCCAATCGTCGGACGATTAAAAGAGGATCGTTATCAACTTGATGGTAAGACTTTCGAAATGTCACAGCATGGTTTCTTGCGGGATGTTTTATTTCACGTGGAGAATCACACAGAGACAAGTGTTTCTTTAGGGTTTGAATCTGCAGGACGCTTCCTTTCTGTTTATCCTTATGAATTTAAAGCCATCATTTATTATATTCTAAAAAAGGACAGCCTTATTGTTCAATGGGAGATTGTAAATCAAAACAAGGAAAAAATGTATTTTTCTATTGGCGCACATCCGGCATTTAGGCTTCCTCTTTTAGAAAGTGAGGCAATTGAGGACTATCAGTTAAACGTAACACCTGCTGCCAATAAGAATGTAATGGAATATGAGCTAAAGGATTCTCTTATTTATGAGAAAGGAATAGCCCATAATCTTGCAACAATAAGGCTAAAGGATTCTCTATTTGAACATGATGCTATCATTTACAGCCATATTGATCAAATTTCACTAGTCTCAAATAAGTCCAGTCACGGTGTAGAGGTCATATTTGAAAACTTCCCCTTTGTTGGAATTTGGTCTAAATATAACGACAAAAAAGGTACTATGGCTCCATTTGTTTGTATTGAGCCATGGTACGGCATTGCTGATACCTATAATACGACTGGAAACCTAAAAGAAAAGTTTGGCATGAATCTAATTGAAGCGGGTAAAACATTCAAAGCTGAATATCAGATGAGGTTTAAATAAATTTAACCGAAAGAGTAAAAAATGGACCCTGACTTCAAACAATTTGTATATGTATATAGAAAAACAGTGTAGGTTACTGTTATAGTTAGAAAGAATAATACAAAAAAGTGAGTAGGCGAAAAATATGATTGAAATCAAAACATCTCCACTAAGTGATGGGGAATTCAATAGAGGGGTATTTGCTACCTGTGATATCAAAAAAGGTCAGCTTATCCATGAAGCACCTGTCATTGCTTATCCAAACGATCAGCATCAACACATTGAGCAAACTTTACTTGCCGATTACGCATTTGAGTACGGGATTAATCATACTGCGATCCTCTTAGGGTACGGTATGCTGTTTAACCATTCATATGAACCTAATGCGACATATGAGATTAATTTTAAGAATCATACATTTGACTTTTATGCCTATAGGGATATAAAAGCAGGAGATGAAATTCTCATTAACTATAATGGCGATGTTGATGACAAAGAACTGCTGTGGTTTGATAAAGAAGAATAAAAGAATAGAGGAAAATACTGACCCAAGAGATGATCGTTAAACGATTCTTTTGGGTCAGTTTTTTGTATACTAGTAAAAACCGTCATAAAAAAAAGCAGAACTTCGAACTCTATACCTGCCTATGAACAACATAAAAAATGTTTTTTCTTCCTTGGAGGGCTTATGAAATTGAATTCTATTAAAGTTTTTATTAAGAAAATAAAAAAATGGCATTTACTGCAGATTATAGTGTTAATTGCCTTGATATTGGTACTTTCTTTTTTTGGACTCGTTTATTTCTTTTCAAAAAGTGCTGATATATCCGCTTTAAAAAATGAGCTGCCGCAGCCCACCATTTTTTATGATAAAAATGGAGAAATTGCCAGTAAAGTTTCAGCCAACAAAAATGAAGGGGTTCCGATTAGTAGAGTACCTACCCAGATGAAAAATGCGCTGGTTGCGATTGAGGACAGACGGTTTTATCGGCATAATGGTGTTGATTTGATCGGGACTTCCCGAGCTCTTTTCCGTGATGTCGTTGCAGGGGAAATGGCTGAGGGAGGAAGCACTATCACACAGCAATTAATTAAAAATACCTTGTTAACCTCGCAAAAAACAATGAAGCGAAAAATGCAAGAAGTATTTTTGGCGCTGGCTGTTGAACGTAAGTATTCCAAGCAGGAAATCTTGCAAATGTATGTAAACCAAATCTATTTTGGTAATGGGGCTTATGGGATTAAGCAGGCCGCGAGCAAGTATTTTGCCAAAGATGTCAAAGACTTATCCATTAGTGAATCGGCTATGCTCGCTGGACTGATTAAGGCGCCTTCCGCACTTAATCCTTATAATCATCTGGCTAAGGCTATACAAAGAAGAAATGTTGTTCTTGATCAAATGAAACAGCAGGGCTACATTACCAAAACCCAGTATGAATATGCTAAAAATGAAAGGGTGGTGCTAAATGATAAAGGTGGAGACCCTTTCCGTGGCAAATATCCATATTATGTTGATCAAGTATTAGATGAAGCCATTCATCAATATGGGCTATCCCAAGATGATATATTAACAGGAGGCTACAAAATCTATACGGAATTAGATCCTGGTATGCAGTCTGCCATGGAGAACACCTATCAAAATGAAAGCCTTTTTCCTAAAGGAACAGATGATTTGGTTCAAAGTGGAGGGGTTCTATTGGATCCTGCAACGGGAGGAATCAGAGCATTGGTAGGGGGAAGGGGCACACATGCCTTTAGAGGTTATAATCGGGCCTCACAACTGAAGGCGCAGCCAGGTTCTTCCTTTAAACCTTTGGTCGTGTATACACCGGCACTTGAAGAAGGCTGGAAAATAACTGATATGCTGAAAGATGAGCCGATGAAATTCGGTACCTATCAGCCTAGCAACTACGATCACCAATACGCGGGTGAAGTCCCGATGTATGAGGCAGTGAAGGAATCGAAAAATGTCTCAGCTGTTTGGCTGTTAAATGAAGTTGGGATTGAAAAGGGCTTGGAGGCAGTGAATCGGTTTGGCATTCAGTTGGAAAAAGAGGATCATCATCTAGCAGTTGCTCTTGGTGGATTGCATAAAGGAGTTGCACCGGTAAATATTGCAGAAGCCTTTTCTGTTTTTCCTAATCAAGGCACTAGAATCAAGGCGCACGTGATTAAGAAAATAGTGGACGGGGATGGAAAGGTGGTCGCAGAATGGAAAGGAAAAAAGATTCGGGTCACAACCAAAGCAGTAGCTAATCATATAACTACGATGCTTCTTGGTGTAGTTGAGCAGGGTACCGGGAAAGCAGCCCAAATACCCGGCCGAGAAACAGCGGGAAAAACCGGATCGACCCAGGTGCCGATTCAAGGTATCAATGGATTAAAGGATCAATGGTTTGTCGGCTATACTCCTCAATTGGTAGGGGCGATCTGGGTAGGTTATGATAAAACGGATTCAGAGCACTATCTAATTCCTTCAAGCAATGTAGGTGCACCCGTTGTATTCCGTGAGGCAATGGAGGCAGCATTAAAAAATGAACCTGTTGAAAAGTTTCATGTCTCTCATATTGAAACCTTAATTCAACAGAGAAAAAAAGAACAAATCTTTGATCATTTCCAAGAGAACTTTAACAATGAGGTCCAAAAGTGGGAAGAAAAGTGGAATAAGCAAAAAGAAAAATGGCAAAAGAAGTGGAAAAACAATGGACATGGTAAAGGACATTAAGGAGTGCGTATGGACTTTGAGCCAAGAACAATTTTGAATGATTTCTAAAAAATAGGAATTGACTTTCAATTTAGCTGATGTTAACCTTACAGAGTAAGAAAAAAATGGAAAAGGAGGGTTACGAAAATGAGAAATGTAAATAGAGTCATGACTACAATTGAATATGGAACCGTAACCTGTCCTGAGAATTGTTCGTTTTAAATGATGATTGAATAGAGGATTTTATGACTAACACAGGTTGCGTTCTTTTTGAGCTGCGTAACTTGTGTTTTTTTGTCCCTTTTTTAATTAGTGGGGTATACCGCAGTGTGTTGTGGTATACTCCATTTTTTATTTGAAAACACAAGAGGAGGAACGATTATGCAATTCATTAAACAAATTAGACTGGCACAAAGCAAAGGAGATCTTGAGGGCGGTTAGTATGACAATAAGGAGGAAGGACATCGATGTTTTCCGTATTACGAAAATTAAGTTGGTTTTTTAAAGAAAATTGGCAGCGTTATGCTATGGCGATAACTTTATTGGTCATTGTTGGGGTTTTGGATGTATTGCCGCCAAAATTAATTGGGATGGCCATAGATGATATCCATGTCGGTGAGATGTCACAAGTGAAGCTTTTCCGTTATATAGGCTATTTGTTTTTAATCATGGTTTCTTCTTATGGAATTACCTATGTATGGCAGTATCAATTATTTGGTGGAGCTTTTCTGGTTGAACGAAAGCTGCGGTCTCAATTTATGCAGCATTTATTAAAAATGACTCCCACTTTTTATGAGAAAAATCGTACAGGTGATTTGATGGCTCGTGCAACGAATGATCTAAAAGCCATCTCCATAACAGCGGGATTTGGAATCTTAACACTTGCAGATTCTAGTCTATGGATGTTGACATTGTTGCTGACAATGGGGATTTTTATCAGTTGGAAGCTGACAATCGCAGCGATTATCCCACTGCCATTAATGGCGATATTAATGAAATATTATGGGAAAAGAATTCATACCAGATTTATGGAAGCCCAGGATGCATTTGGAGAATTGAATGATCGCGTGCTGGAGTCAATTGCCGGTGTAAGAGTAATTAGAGCCTATGTTCAAGAAATGGCTGACAGTCAAAGATTTCATCAGTTGACGGAAGATGTGTACAGGAAGAATGTAGAGGTTGCAAAAATTGATTCCTTGTTTGACCCAACGATTAAGATTCTTGTGGGAATTAGTTATTTAATTGGGCTAGGCTACGGTGCCTACTTAGTGTTTCACCAAGAGCTAACACTTGGGGACCTTGTAGCATTCAATGTCTATTTGGGGATGTTGATATGGCCCATGTTTGCTGTCGGTGAGTTGATCAATGTGATGCAGCGGGGGAATGCTTCGTTAGATCGTGTTAACGAAACGCTTAGTTATGACCAAGATGTAGGGAATCCTGAACATCCGGTTGCAGTATCTACTGCAGAACGAATTGATTTCAAACAGGTTACCTTCCGTTACCCTTCTGCCCAATCTAATAACCTGCAGAATGTGACGATCAACCTGAAACAAGGTCAAACGTTAGGAATTGTCGGAAAAACTGGCAGCGGAAAAACGACTATCATTAAACAGTTATTAAGACAATATCCACCTGGAAAGGGCGAAGTATCGATAGCGGATGTTCCGTTAGAGGTGCAAACTTTAGAACAGGTCCGTGGTTGGATTGGCTATGTTCCACAGGATCATGTACTTTTTTCTAGAAGTGTCAGGGAGAATATTTTGTTCGGTCATGAAGATGCAAGCGAGGAAGAATTACAGCAAGCCATTGAACTCGCAGCTTTTCAAAAAGATTTGGAAATGCTGCCTGAAGGCTTGGCAACACTTGTAGGAGAAAAGGGTGTTGCACTTTCCGGAGGGCAAAAGCAACGGATTTCCATTGCACGGGCCTTGATCAAGAATCCGGAAATTCTCATTTTGGATGACTCGTTATCGGCTGTGGATGCTAAAACAGAAAAACAGATAATCGATAATATTCGGGAAGTACGTCAAGGTAAGACGACGATCATAACTACTCACAGGATGTCTGCCGTGCAGCATGCTGATCATATCATTGTCCTGGAGGAAGGTAAAATTATTGAAGAAGGGACGCATGAACAGCTACTCGAACAAAATGGATGGTATAAAGAGCAATTTAATCGCCAGCAAATTGAAAACAAATGGGAAGAGGAGGTATCAGTATGACCACCGGAAAACGATTATTTCATTATGCCTTAGATTTTAAAAAAATGATCATTGTTGCTCTGGTCATGCTGACAATCTCTGTTGTCACTGACTTGGTGGGACCGTTTGTTGCTAAAAATGTGATTGATCAGCATATTTTAGGCATTGAATCCGTTTGGTATGAGACCAGTAAAGGTGATAAAACGGTTGAATTTAATGGAAAATATTATAAACGAGAGAAATATGTTCGGAAGAATGATGACAAAGGGGAACACATTCAAATTCTTCAAGTTGGGGCAACGTTTGTTTCCATTCACCAGAAGCTGGACTTTGATGGGAAAAGAAGGTTTACAGGTGATAAGGTGATCATTAAGAAGGGAGATAACAGCGTTAGTTATCCTGCGGAGGTTATTAGTGGATCACAAATACTAAAGTTCTATCAGCCTGAAATTTCCGGGATCCTTCAATTATTAGCGCTTTATTTTGGACTGCTGATCGTCTCTGCCATTTTTCAATTTGGGCAGCGGTTCATCTTGCAAAAAACAGCCAACCGGATCATTCAAAAAATGCGTGAAGATGTCTTTAACCATATTCAAAGGTTACCGATTCAATATTTTGATAATCTTCCTGCTGGGAAGGTAGTTGCACGGATTACGAATGATACTGAGGCGATTCGGGAGCTTTATGTGACGGTTTTGGCTACCTTTTTTACTAGTGCCATCAATATTACTGGTATCTATGTTGCTTTGTTTATCCTGAACGCAAAACTGGCCGCGATTTGTTTATTATTATTGCCCATCCTTTATTTGTGGATGATCATCTACCGCAAATTCGCTTCAAAATATAATCGGATTATTCGATCACGCAATAGTGATATTAATGCAATGATTAACGAATCGATTCAAGGCATGAGTATTATTCAAGCATTCGGTAGAGAAAAGGAAACAACATCAGATTTTGAAAAATTGAATCGAGAGCAATTTACGTATCAAAATAAATTATTGAGCTTGAATGCTTTAACCTCTCACAACCTGGTAGGGATCTTAAGAAATCTGATCTTTGTTGCGTTTATCTGGTATTTCGGAGCTCAATCGCTTTTGCCGGCAAATGTGATTTCACTTGGCATGCTGTATGCCTTTGTTGATTACATTAACCGTCTATTCGAACCTGTTCAAGGTATCGTAAATCAATTGGCTAATCTGGAGCAGGCACTGATTGCAGGTGAACGGGTATTCAAGTTAATGGATGAACCGGGGGAGAATGTTAGTGAGGAACGGATCCCGCGCATCAAAGGGAATGTTAGATTTGAACACGTATCTTTTGGTTATAAGGATAGGGAGTATGTTTTAAAAAATATCAATTTTGAGGCTAAAAAGGGTGAAACGATTGCTCTCGTAGGCCATACCGGTTCCGGGAAAAGTTCAATTATGAATTTGCTATTTCGTTTTTATGATAGTCAAAAAGGTAAAATTGTCATCGATGGTAAAGACATTGAAAGCATCCCGCGACAAACGGTGCGTCAACACATGGGGATTGTATTGCAGGATCCCTATTTATTTACGGGAACCATAGCTTCAAATGTCAGCTTAAATGATCCCTTGATTACAAGAGAAAAAGTTGAAAAGGCCTTAAAGGATGTAGGGGCAGATAAAGTATTTAGTCATTTGGAGAAGGGGTATTATGAGCCAGTCATTGAAAAGGGCAGTACCTTATCTAGCGGCCAACGCCAGCTAATCTCATTTGCCAGGGCCTTGGCTTTTAACCCGGCCATCCTGATTCTTGATGAAGCAACATCCAGTATTGATACGGAAACCGAAGCAGTCATCCAAGAAGCAATGGACGTTCTCAAAAAGGGACGTACAACCTTCATTATTGCCCACCGGTTATCCACAATCCGAAATGCAGACCAAATTCTTGTACTGGACCGTGGTGTCATCGTAGAAAGAGGAAGCCACGACGAACTAATGTCCAAAGAAGGAATGTACTACCAGATGTATCAGCTTCAAAAAGGAGCATAACCTCAATAAGTGACAGGTACTCGTATAGGGTGCCTG
This sequence comes from Neobacillus solisequens, assembly GCF_051233465.1. Classification (NCBI taxonomy): domain Bacteria; kingdom Bacillati; phylum Bacillota; class Bacilli; order Caryophanales; family Bacillaceae; genus Neobacillus; species Neobacillus solisequens. Next base: position 112,502 of record NZ_JBKFGJ010000003.1, read on the forward strand.
TCACTTTTTTGTCGCGAAATGTTCATTTAGTTGTAGTGATAGTGTAATTTTTATCACTGGAAATATGCTTGCGATGTGATAATTTAAAAATGTTTAACTGGAAAAATCGAAAATGAGGTGGGATGTTCATGTCGGATTATTCAGTTGTTTTAGCGATTGGCAGTTTGCTAATCCTTACTTATTTTATTGGCTATACTATTATTAAACATTAAACCCTATCTAGCAGACAAAATGTCTGCTCTTTTTTTTGCTTAAAAGGCTGTAAAAAGTTTAATAAAATGTATGTATATGGGAATAGATATGTACGTAAGTGAAAATAGGGGGTGGGAAAATTGGAAAAATATCGAGTAGAAAAGGATACAATTGGTGAAATTCAGGTTCCAGTAGATAAATTCTGGGGGGCACAAACACAGCGGAGCAAGCAGAATTTTAAAATTGGCAGTGAAAAAATGCCGATGGAACTTATTTATGGCTTAGTACAGATAAAAAAGGCGGCAGCCATGGTGAATGCACAATCCGGAAAGCTTAGCCAATCCAAAATGGAGGCTATAAAAAAAATAAGTGATGATATATTAGCTGGAAGTTACGATGACCATTTCCCGTTAGCCGTATGGCAAACTGGCAGTGGTACGCAATCCAATATGAATGTGAATGAGGTAATTGCCAACAGGGCTAATTCTTGGCTGGCCGAACAGGGGAACAACGAACGGATCCATCCTAATGATGATGTCAACATGTCGCAAAGCTCTAATGACACGTTTCCAACGGCTATGCATATTGCAGCCTACGTCCAAATTGTAAAAGACCTTATTCCAGCGATCCAAACGTTGAAGAATACACTGCTAGAAAAAGAAAAGGAATTTTCTCATATTGTAAAAATTGGAAGAACTCATTTGCAGGATGCAACCCCACTGACATTGGGGCAGGAAATTAGCGGCTGGAGATTTATGCTAGAGAAAAATGAAAAACTAATTTCTGAAGCATGTAAGTCATTATTGGATTTAGCCATTGGAGGGACAGCAGTTGGAACTGGAATCAATGCGGGTCCGGAATTTGGCGAGAAAGTAGCTGAGCAGCTTTCAGCTTTAACCGGATATCAATTTCAATCCTCAGAAAATAAATTTCATGCTTTAACCAGTCATGATGAGCTTGTTTTTGTGCATGGGGCTTTAAAGGCTTTAGCAGCAGATTTAATGAAAATTGCCAATGATGTGCGCTGGCTAGCAAGCGGACCTCGGAGTGGAATTGGAGAAATCTCTATTCCGGCAAATGAACCAGGAAGCTCTATTATGCCGGGAAAAGTGAATCCAACACAAAGTGAGGCAATGACCATGGTAGTATCACAAGTTTTTGGAAATGATGCTACCATCAGCTTCGCAGCATCTCAAGGCAACTTTGAATTAAATGTGTTTAAACCAGTCATTATTTATAACTTCATTCAGTCTGTTCGGCTTTTGGCAGATGGAATTCTTTCCTTTAATCAACATTGTGCAGTCGGAATTGAAGCAAACGAGGCGGTAATCAAGCAGCATGTAGAGCGCTCGCTAATGCTAGTAACCGCCCTGAATCCATACATTGGCTATGAAAAGGCCGCGCAAATTGCCAAGCTTGCTTTTAAAGAAAACACTACTTTAAAGGAGGCAGCACTGAAAACCGGCTTTGTTACAGAGCAGCAATTTGATGAATGGATCAAGCCGGAAAAAATGGTGTAAGACAAGGAAAGCCCCCGCCAAGAGTGGAGGGGGCTTAAGCCATATTATGAATTTGGTATGAACTAAGTTTACTTAAAGATTAGCGTCCGAAACCGCCAAGTTGAGATTCAGCCATAGAAACTAGACGCTTAGTAATTTCTCCACCTACAGAACCGTTAGCACGAGAAGTAGTGTCAGCTCCAAGGTTTACACCAAATTCCTGAGCAATTTCATACTTCATTTGGTTAAGTGCTTCTTGAACTCCTGGTACTAAAAGTTGGTTAGAGTTGTTGTTACTTGCCATAGTTGATAACACTCCTCTTAATAAATTTGGGGTTAGAATGGAATTGAACCATATAGATAAACTATTGCCTCCTTGGCCTAACCCATAATTTAAGTTTTGAATGAATGGTTGGATGAACCGGATTTGCACCGGTTATAACCCTTGTTGGTTTCATCCATCGGTGTGTAATTGCTGTTTGTAATCTTTATTATGATTCAATCACGAGGAGTTATTCGGAAGTTCTATTAGTAATTTATTCCACTACATAGGGTCTTTTTTTCAACACAAACTATGAGTAAACATAAAGCAGTAGGTGAGAATGATGTCAATTTGTCCGGTTTGCAATGGTTGGCGTGTGATTAATTTAGGTTGTTCAAATTGTGGAGAATCGATGATGGATTCAGGGAGATTAATGGATTTTTATGACGATTACAGTCCATATATGGAGATTGATTTAATGAAGCTGGAGGATGGTTATCCTGATACCCATTCAGCGCATAAATGTCCACATGTCTATCAATGTCCAAGATGCTTTCACGAAGAAATTATTTTTATAAAAGAATAGGCCTCGTTTTCAAGAAACGAGGCTTATCTTTATGACCTTATTCAGTCTCGGGACGTACACGGACTTCTGTATCTGCATCAAAGAAATGAGCTTTATTTAAATCAAAAGCAAGATCTACTTTATCGCCAGGTTTAACATCACTGCGTGAATCAAGACGTGCTACAAAATCTTGTCCTTCAACGCTGGAGTAGATCATTAACTCAGCACCGGTTAACTCAGCAACATCAATATTAGCAGCGATAACAGTTCCAGCGGAAGCATCAAGGAAAACAGGCTCATCATGGATATCCTCTGGACGAACTCCAAGAATCATGGATTTGCCAATATACCCTTGTTCACGAAGGAATTTCATTTTTCCTTCTGGTACCACAATGGTCGTGTTCCCGATAGCAAATTTGCCATCTTGAAGCGTTCCCTTAAAGAAGTTCATTGCAGGTGACCCAATAAAACCACCAACGAAAACATTTTCCGGCTTTTCATATACTTCTTTAGGAGATCCTACTTGTTGAATGATACCATCTTTCATGACAACGAGACGAGTGGCCATAGTCATAGCTTCTGTTTGGTCATGAGTTACGTAAATAGTAGTGGTGTTTAAACGGCGATGCAGCTTGGCAATTTCAGCACGCATTTGTACACGAAGCTTGGCATCAAGGTTAGATAATGGCTCGTCCATTAAGAATACTTTGGCATCACGGACGATTGCCCGACCCAATGCAACACGCTGACGTTGACCACCAGATAGAGCTTTTGGCTTCCGGCTTAGATAAGCTTCCAAGCCTAGAATCTTTGCAGCTTCTTTCACACGGCGATCAATCTCATCTTTCGCAAATTTACGGAGCTTTAATCCAAACGCCATATTATCGTAAACTGTCATATGTGGATAAAGAGCATAGTTTTGGAATACCATCGCGATGTCACGATCTTTCGGAGCCACATCATTCACTCTTTTTCCATCGATGAAAAAATCACCTTTAGAAATTTCTTCAAGTCCGGCAATCATTCGAAGTGTGGTTGATTTTCCGCATCCAGAAGGACCAACAAATACAATAAACTCTTTATCATCAATGTGTAGGTTAAAATCTTTAACTGCCGTTACTTTATTATCGTAAATTTTATAAATATGATCTAATTTTAATTCAGCCACTTTCATTTCCTCCCTGATCACTTAATGATTTTAGTTTACAGGGGTGGGTAAAAAAACCATATAGACAGGTTGCACAAAAAATGAAAACGCTATTTTAGGCAATTTGTCAGGATTCTTGTTCAAACAGCTGACAAGCTAAAAATACTGTAAATGCGCCGTAAAAATCCTTTAAATCGATACCAGTTTTTTCAACAAATTTATCAAGACGATATTGCAGGGTATTGCGGTGAATATACAATTTTTTTGCTGTGAGACTGGCATTTGAATTATTCTCCAAAAACACTTTAATGGAATCAAATAATTCAGGATCATGCACAAAGAGTTCGATCATGTCTTTGCTAATCTTTTGCTTCAACTCTTTTGGTAAATGAGCAGCCAAATAAGCTGGAAACACTCTTTCATAGGTAAGAATAGGTGTGTTCACTATCCTCTGGATGCCAAACTGGAAGAAGTCCTTTTCTTGAAGGAATTGATTGGGCAGTTCTGTTGAAAAGTAGTAAAGCTTGCCAATATAGAATGAAGTTTTTATGAAAAAGTCACTCTCTAACGTTTCCGAAATCGATACTAATTCTTCATCGGAAAGTGAAATTTGTTTTTTTGCTTCAACCACTACCCCATCTGTACTACTTTCCCAAACAATCACTACATCCTCAACAAAAAATCCTTTTAGGGCAGCTTCAATCTCCTGGTGATCAATTGCATTCCCATTAATATGGAACTGTATAAATCGATATTGACCATCAAAGGCTTGCCTCGGTACCGGACCGTTTTGCAGTAAAAAACGATGCCAGTCTTCACCTAATGAAGATTGAGAGGGGTGATATTCCACCAGTTCAAACAGTGTATTCAACAAATGAACTTCTTTGTCGCTTACCATCTCTTTTGGTATAGAAATCCATTGATTAGATGAACCAGCGAAAAAGACAAAATGGGATTCTAAAGGTTTCTCGGGCAGGCTGGTGAGTAAGTATGAATTTTTATATAAAGATAATAATTTTTTTAACATCATCATTCTCCATTATGATTCCTATTGTATTCATTATAACAGGTATGCAAGATGATAAAAAAATAAAAACTGAGCGAGTGAATCTGCTCAGTTTAGTCGCATTCATATGGAGGTTGTTCTTCAGTCAGGTCACGCGCCTCTTCAATGTTGGTCGTTTCCTGGCGTGCGTGCACCGACCCACCGGACATGCCTTCATTAATCATTCTGTCTATATCAATGTATGCTTTATCTCTGCCCTCAAAGGCGGATCCATCATTGGTGAGTTTCTCTTTTTTTTCATTCATTTGCATTCATCCTTTCGAAATAACTAGCATTAGTTTTCCGAAAAGGATCATGTTTCATACAAAAATGCGATTACTCATAAACATGGTAGAGCATTAATTCGTGTATTTGACTGGTTAAAGCCTCCATTTCATCCTGTTCCGGGACTGTAGAGGTCCATTCAATTTTGCCGGTTTGGTGATAGACCCCAGTATACCTCTGTTTTTTATGATAGAAAGAAATGTTCCAGCCGGGAATTTCCTTATTTTCAAATAAAGGTTTAAACTGAAAGTGCATAATCATGTTTTCATCCCCCTCATTCAGCATTCGTTAAGTTAAGATTACCTTGTTTGAGAGAGGATTTAAATAGTATTTTTTTGGTTAGGTCGAAATTTTGTCAGCTCCTGGAACAATTGACATAGCCGCTCTATTTTGACTTCTTCAATTTCCGGTTCATCAAAGCTCATTGGTTTGGAGTTGACCTCGTAAATATAGTACTTTCCGTTTTTACTGATTCCTGCATCGATTGAAAATTCCCCGAAGTACCCTATTTTTTCTGTCAAAGCTTCTCCAATTGGTTCGATAATCCGTTCTATAAATTCTTCATGGAAACTTGATCTTATCAAATGATAGGGAAGCAGCTTCCCACCTGCAGGTATATGCGTGGTAATTCCCTGATCCTGTGATTGTCTGATTCCGATTCCAGTTAAGGAGTAAACCCCATTCTTTACATGAACAAGAATGCGAAAATCATAGCGATTTCCCTCGTATTCCGCGGAATGAATATCTTCCTGGGCTAAATAGGGATTGTTTAACAGGTGTTCCTGCCATTCCTGCCAAAATAGCTGAAAGGATGGAAAATGGGTAAGTAAATTTTTTGTTCCTTCTACATGTATCTGATCTTGCAAAAGCTTGATTCGATAAATCCCCTTACCCTTGGAAGCACTAGCAGGTTTTAGGTAGATACTTTTGTGCTTTTGTAAAAATAAAAATAGAGCATGCTCTTGTTGGACAAGGATGGTTTGGGGTAAATATTGTTTTAAGAAGGGGTGGTCTTTAAATAGGATATAAAGCTGATATTTATCAATAAAGCTTGGATTGAAAAAAGGGATCTTTCTTTCAATTAATGTTTCAATGAAGCGATGAAACGCCTTGGTTTGTTCCACCTTACGAAGTGGAATCCGATTATAAACGAGATCAGGGAAGGGAAATATCTCTTTTTTCCAAAGCCCGTCTTTCGGGTCAAATTGATAGCCGGTAATCTGGTCTTCCCCAACCCCCTCAAGGGTAAAAATAAAGCTTATTCCATTTTGTGAAATAAGCTTTTTCTGCAGCCTTTTAAAGAGAGAGGCATTACCAGCAATCGTCCCATCTGATTTGGTTGCCGTCATAATTCCAATAAGCGGTCGTACATTCTGCTTCATTTAAATAGCTCCTCAGGGTGGAGGAGAGACTGTTCTGTCAAAAAGATGGCAAAAGCCAGTGATAACTTTCTCGTTAAAAAATCAAAATGCTTCATATCTGGGTGACTGAAGATGGACCTTCCTGGCTTGGAATTTGCTTCAAAGAGCCAAATCTCACCATTACGGTCAATTCCTAAATCAAAACCAATTTCTCCAATAATGCCTTCAATATTTTCTTCCAGTACTTTGCTTAATTGAAGAGCTGCCTGTGTGAGCTTCTCGGTATATACATCACATTCCTCCTGCGAAAAAATTTCTGATAAGGTAGTGATTCTTCCACCGTTTCGCTTATGGGTCGTAACGCTGCCGGGACCGGCAATTTTTGCAGCAATCGCTGATACCTGCCAATTACCGAAATCATCTTTATTGGTGTGAACACGAAAATCCACGGCCTGTTTGTCGATACGAAGTAAATGAATTCCTTGCTGTACCAGCATATTTTCTAATGGCCTATTAGCAAAAACCCATTTAAATAACAGTTCAAGACTAGGGAATTTTCGAAGTCGATTGATTTCTTCCTGATCCTGGTAACGACAGTAATATTCGTCGGAATGTTTGTCATAAATAATCTGGTGGATTCCTAAGCCAAGACTGCCGTTTTTTGGCTTAATATAGACATGCCCATACTTAGACAGCATCGTTTCGATTAATGAAAACGAGGTAAACGGATGACTTTCTGGTAGATATCTCTCAACGGAAGCATCTTGATGCAATCTTTCATAAATTTCCAGCTTATTGAAAAAACCAGGGTTATACCATGGAATCAAATATTCCGTTTGAAGGCGTTCCTTGACTCGTTGCAATTTTGGAATACTTTCACTTCTCCGATTGGGAAGGCGGTCATAGATGACATTTGGAAAAGGTACCACCATTCTTTTCCAGGCATTGTCATGAAAAAAAAGTCCTTCTATAGTTCCCTGTTCCCAATCGATATCCGGCTCACCAAAAAGAAAGGCAAACGCGCCAACTGTCTTATTGAGAGATAACAGCTTTGAAAAAAATTCAGTCCTTTCACCAAGGGGCTGCTCCTGTTCTTGGGTAAACCCGGATGTGAAGATGCCGACAAGGGGACCTATATACAGTGTTTGTTGATCCGTAAAAACATGTAAGGATATCGGTAGATTTGGGATAGTAAGCTGCTTTTGAATGTCCCGGCTAATGACGATACAATTATTTTTATCTGGATGGGGGAGAAATTCCACCTCAAAGGACTTGGATCCAAAGGCAATACGAGTTAGTTGTTTGTTTTGAATAATTGAGGGAGGGCAAAAGACGATCTGTTGGTCGTTTTGCACAATTTCAATGAGATAGCGTTTTCTCATAAAAGGTCTTCCTTTCTGTATGACCGGTCTGGGCAAGATGCCTGGCATAGAGAAGGGGAGCACGGTAAAGTTGAGTGGATATTTCCGGTCGGGTTTGCAGAATCACCTTTCTACCAGGTTTGGAGTTCATATCAAGAATCCAGATTGATCCGTTTTTAGCGATGCCGATGTCTATGCCAAGCTCAAATAATGGTAAAAATTGATGCTCCAGCAAATGTGGCAGCTCATTCAGAATGTAATCAATTTCTTGATGAATAAATTCCGTTTTACCGGATAGAGAAGATGCCCAATCCATATAAGGTATAACGGTACCACCTGCACTTAAATTGGATAACACCCCGCCGGAATTTCCGATTCTAACCCCTCTACCCATCTCACCCCAAATTCCATTTTCGTTTTTTTGCAGCAATACGCGAACATCAAATGGCTGCAAAGCACTATTCGATAACTCCAGGTAGGGCTGTAACAGGTACTTGTGCTGAGCAATTAAGGTTTTTAACCAATGCAGAAGTTTTCGTTCATTTGGAAAGATGCGTGATATGATTTTCTTGTTCTTTTCCGTTTTAACATGATAGCTTTTTTCGTTTATTTTAATATAGTAAATTCCATAGCCTTGAGAGCCATTGACAGGCTTAATGATCACCTTTTTCATTTTCTTCAACGATGCCAAGACCATCTCCGGTTGGGCAACTAATTCTGTTGAAGGCAAATAGGCAGACAAAACAGAGGTTTTTAGTGTCTCGTAAAGCTCATGTTTATTCGGTAATCCATAGCCTAAAAAAGTAATATCATTTCTGCTTTTTAACCAGGATACGACCGGCAAACATTTTTTTGAATGCTCGTCATCTCCGTAATAGCAACGGTCATAAAGAATGGCGGGAATGGGAAACTCGGTGTCCTCCCAAATTCCGGTTTGGTTATTGAATTTTCTCCCATTTACTTTTAATGAATGTGGATTGATTTCATACGGAATAAACCGGTAGCATTCAATCCCACATTGTTCGGCGTGCCGCGCCATCTCTGTAATATAAGAAGCTTCACTATCTAAATGCAATGACATGATTCCCAATGCTATCAATTTTTTCTACCTCATTTTCAACAGTTATAGTCAAAAGATAATATTGTACAAAACCGAATGATGGCCTTTGCAGAAGGCCTGATTTTACCGGTTGGTTCCTCGTTAAATTTAGAGGGCTTTGAGTTTACTTCAATTAACCATGGTTTGCCGTTTAGGTCCACACCAATGTCAATTCCCAATTCACCTGTAATCCCCTTGGAACGCAATCCGGTTATTTGAGCAATCCTAAGTGACAATTCTTTTATCATGTCTAGAGCTTCCAAGGCTTTTTTGGGCCCGAAGCAAAACCTTAATACCTCCAAAGATTTTGTGGTGGTTCCACCTCTTGCAATATTGGAGACGATCTCGTTCTCTGCCCCGACTCTGGCAACAATCGAAGTAATAACCCACTGATGCTCATGATTTTTATGGCATAGTACTCTAAAATCCAAGGGATTAGAATCTATTGTGACGAGGGAAAGACCTTCTTGGATAATATAAACTGACTTACCCAGTAAACTGAGAATTTTTCGATAGAGCTGATCAAATGGTAAATCTTGTTCCGTTCGATTCATAATGGAGGTCTGAAAGGAATAATGATTAGAGGTGGACTTCTCGATTTTTGTAATATGTCTTCCTTGGCTGCCATGAATTGGTTTGATAAAAACAGTATCATATTGCTGTACGAATAGTTCGAAGCTCTCTTTTGATAAAATTTGTGTTTCAGGAAGATAATTTTGTAGGTGTGGCTGTTCTCTAAGCCACTCATTTACCTCCCATTTTGAAAAGAATCGATCATTAAAAAGCGGGATCACCTGTTGTTCCAGCCCTGTACGAAACTTCTTAAATCTCGGTATTTGTTCAAGTTTGCGGGAGGCACGATTATAAATCACATCGGGTGAAGGAAGTTTTGCCGACAGCCATTTGCCTTCTTCATAGTAGTAACCAGTCTGGGCATATGATTCACAAGAAAAAACGTAAAAAAAACCGCCCTTCTCAGAAACTACTTGATGAAGTTCTTCGCAAAATTGCTGTAATCGAGAAAATGGTTTTTTTTCCGTCGGGGAGAATTCCATAAGCAACCCAATGATTGGTCCTAGTTTCATTGAATGGCTGGATGAATCATATTTTGTGAGAAATTGATATTTTTTTATTGGCAGGGATAGTTCAATGAAAATTTTTTCAGACATATGGATTTCATTGCCCAGCATTGGCTTAGTATGAACACGGACTTGAATTGAAGACCTTCCCAGTATAAGTGTTAATTCCGTCTCTATTTGCAATTGTTTGTATAATTGTTCAGATAATTGGATGTAGCACTCATCTACCTGTTTTTGAGGAACAATGGTGACAGGGATTAATGGAACAGACATAATCACTCCTCATTTATTTAAGAATAGGCATTTGCTGATATAAGTATGGTATGAAAATACTGGATAGAAGGTGAATTGAACATTCTCGCAATCAAGCGAATAGTTTGTTATAGTTGGGAAGAATTGTATTAAAAAAGGAGTGGACCTACAAATGGCAGTTAATTTATATGATTCTGCATATGCATTAGAAACGGCAATTCGCCAAAGTGATGAGTATAGACAATTACAGCAAGCTTATAATGAAGTGAACGCGGATCCTCAGGCAAAGCAAATGTTTGATCACTTCCGGCAAATTCAATTAAACCTGCAGCAAAAACAAATGATGGGACAAAATATTTCCGAACAAGAGGTCCAACAGGCTCAGACTACTGTGGCACAAGTTCAACAAAACGAAAAAATTTCCCGCCTTATGCAGGCAGAACAACGCATGAGTATAATTATTGGAGAACTAAATCAATTAATCATGAAGCCTCTTGCTGAGTTGTACGGCGAAGTTTAATCTTAAAATCTAGTCCATCTTTCACTGCCCTGTTCTATAAATAAGTGAGGTCACATAAAACTGATATAGGAGTAACTTCACGAAGAACAGGGGGCAACAGGATGATTTACCGCATGCTAGCATTGAATATTGACGGCACGCTGTTACAAACCAATGGCCGAATGCACAAGGCAACAAAAGATGCCGTTGAATATGTACAAGGGAAAGGGATTTATGTAACACTTGTTACGTCACGCTGCTTCCCATCTGCCCAAAAGGTGGCAAAGGCGTTAAAGATAAAATTACCGTTAGTTACCCATCAAGGAGCCTATATTGCTGCTCCTGATTCTGAGCCACTTTTGGTTAAGCGGATCAATGAAGAAATCACCTATGATACGGTCCAATTACTTGAGACCTTACCTTGTCAAATCCGGCTTGTGCATGAGGAATTTTCCTTAGCGAATAAATTTAAATTGCATAATAATCTTCTGGCTAAAACGGTGTTTACCTCGGGGGATCCAATGTTCTATTCTCAGCAATTTGTGCCAACCCTGAGTGAATATTTACATGAACAAAAAGTGGCTCCTCCTAAAATTGAGGCCTATTTTGAAAAACCAAGAGACCTGGAGGATGCAAGAACTGCGATCGAAAAGATGTTTACCGAAATTCAGGCAATTAAGCTGGATTCCCTGCGTTTAGATATTGTACCTGCAGGCGTATCCAAACTGGATGGCTTGGCTCATTTGGGAAGCCATCTCGGCTTTGCGCTGAAAGAAATGGTCTATATTGGGGATTCCTTGGATGATATCCCGTTAATTGAAGCGGCAGGTCTAGGTGTCTCCATGTGGAATGCTGGCTATGATGTTAAACGGGCCTCCGACTGGGTCACACGTTCGGAAAACGAACAAGGCGTTGCCTACATGGTAAAAGAACACTTCCGAAAGCAACAGCCAATCGAGTTTTTGCGGAAAATGAAAATTATTAAAAAGTAGTTATTATGAAAAATACCATGGGTGTGTATGCCTGTGGTATTTTTGTTTGGAAATCAAAGGGCAAACTTTGGACAAGGCAAGGCGAAAAAAGCGAGGTTGAGTCTGAAGACGAGGAAACTTCGGACAAGGCAAGGCGAAAAAAGCAGGGCAGTGTCTGAAGCTGAGCCGACTTCGACAAGGAGGAGCCAAAAGAAGCAAGAGCGCGTCCAAAGCCGAGCCGACTTCAGACAAGGAGGAGCCAAAGAAGCAAGAGCGAGTCCGAAGCTATGTTAACTTCGGACAAGGCAAAGCGAAAAGAGCAAGGCAGTGTCTGAAGCCGAGCGGACTTCAGACAAGGAGGAGCCAAAGAAGCAAGAGCGAGTCCGAAGCTGAGCCGACTTCAGACAAGGAGGAGCCAAGGAAGCAAGAGCGAGTCCGAAGCTATGTTAATTTCGGACAAGGCAAAGCGAAAAGAGCAAGGCAGTGTCTGAAGCAGAGCCGACTTCAGACAAGGAAGAGCCAAAAAAGCAAGAGCGAGTCCGAAGCTATGTTAACTTCGGACAAGGCAAAGCGAAAAGAGCAAGGCAGTGTCTGAAGCCGAGCGGACTTCAGACAAGGAGGAGCCAAAGAAGCAAGAGCGAGTCCGAAGCTGAGCCGACTTCAGACAAGGAGGAGCCAAGGAAGCAAGAGCGAGTCCGAAGCTATGTTAATTTCGGACAAGGCAAAGCGAAAAGAGCAAGGCAGTGTCTGAAGCCGAGCCGACTTCAGACAAGGAAGAGCCAAAAAAGCAAGAGCGAGTCCGAAGCTATGTTAACTTCGGACAAGGCAAAGCGAAAAGAGCAAGGCAGTGTCTGAAGCCGAGCGGACTTCAGACAAGGAGGAGCCAAAGAAGCAAGAGCGAGTCCGAAGCTGAGCCGACTTCAGACAAGGAGGAGCCAAGGAAGCAAGAGCGAGTCCGAAGCTATGTTAATTTCGGACAAGGCAAAGCGAAAAGAGCAAGGCAGTGTCTGAAGCCGAGCCGACTTCAGACAAGGAAGAGCCAAAAAAGCAAGAGCGAGTCCGAAGCTATGTTAACTTCGGACAAGGCAAAGCGAAAAGAGCAAGGCAGTGTCTGAAGCCGAGCGGACTTCAGACAAGGAGGAGCCAAAGAAGCAAGAGCGAGTCCGAAGCCGAGACGACTTCAGACAAGGAGGAGTCAGAAGAAGCAAGAGCGCGTCCAAAGCAGAAATGTTAACTTCGGACAAGGTAAGGTGAAAAGAGCAAGGCAGTGTCTGAAGCCGAGCGGACTTCAGACAAGGAGGATCCAAAGAAGCAAGAGCGAGTCCGAAGCTGAGCGGACTTCAGACAAGGAGGAGCCAAAAGAAGCAAGAGCGCGTCCAAAGCTGAGGGGACTTCAGACAAGGAGGAGCCAAAAGAAGCAAGAGCGAGTCCAAAGCTGAGCGGACTTCAGACAAGGAGGAGCCTAGGAAGCAAGAGCGAGTTCGAAGCCGAGCCAAATTCAGAAAATGATAACCAAGAAACTAAGATAGTTGCGAGAAATTGATGTGATTAATTCCTGCGTATTACATCACCTAGACCAAATAAACCTGATAATCATTTCCACTATATTGACCTTATTTTAGCGATTTTGTACACTTAAGGGAGCTTAATTTGAAAAGGTGATAACACTTGCGAATTTCCATACTAGGGTTAGAGGATGAAAGATTTAAACGGCCGCTTCAGCTGATTGCCAATTTGTTTTTTGAAGAGACAAAAATTGATCTGTCAGGATCCGATGATGGTGATTTAACTATATATTTTCATATGCGAATTTCAGAGCAGATTGTTGTTTCTGCAGAATTAAAGGATTCCAACGGAAAAACTCATGTTAACCAATATCAAAAGAAATTGATTGAAACTGATTCGGAAAAAGAACATTTTAAACAAATCAAAGTCGCGGTTTCCCATGTCTATCTTTCTGTATTGCAGGATTGGACCGGCATAGTACAAAAATGGGGAATCTTAACCGGTGTCAGACCAACAAAGCTTCTGCACAAGAGCACCAAGGAAGGCATTCCGCAAACTATTGCCCACAAGCAATTGAAAGAGGAATACCTTATTACCGATGAAAAAATCAATCTCATGCAGCATATTATCGACCGGCAATTGGCGGTAATACCTGACCTGTATTCTTTACAAAAAGAAGTGAGTATTTATATCGGTATCCCATTCTGCCCGACAAAATGTGCTTATTGCACCTTCCCCGCCTACGCGATCAATGGCCGGCAAGGATCAGTAGATTCCTTCTTAGGCGGTCTACACTATGAAATGAAAAAAATCGGCGAATGGCTAAAGGAAAAAGGCATTCGGATTACAACAGTCTATTATGGCGGCGGGACACCAACAAGTATTACTGCTGAAGAAATGGATATGCTTTATGAAGAAATGTACACTTCTTTCCCTGAAGTAGAAAAGATTCGCGAAATAACCGTTGAAGCTGGGCGTCCGGATACCATTACTCCTGAAAAATTAGAGGTTTTGAAAAAGTGGAAGATTGACAGAATCAGTATTAATCCACAATCCTATACCCAGGAAACGTTAAAGGCAATTGGGAGACACCATACGGTTACCGAAACCATCGAAAAATACCACTTGGCTCGGCAAATGGGCATGAACAATATCAACATGGATTTGATTATTGGCCTGCCAGGCGAAGGGATCCCTGAATTTACACATTCTTTAAAAGAAACCGAAAAGCTGATGCCAGAATCATTGACTGTTCATACCTTATCCTTCAAACGTGCTTCCGAAATGACAAAAAATAAAGAGAAATACAAAGTAGCTGATCGGTCTGAAGCTGAAAAAATGATGGAGCTGGCTCAGGATTGGACTGCAGAACACGGCTATGCACCTTACTATTTATATAGACAAAAGAACATTCTTGGAAATCTGGAGAATGTCGGATATAGCTTGCCAAATCAAGAAAGTATTTACAATATTATTATTATGGAAGAACTTCAAACCATTATCGGTTTGGGCTGCGGTGCATCCAGTAAATTTATTCACCCTTTGACGGGAAAAATTACTCATTTTGCAAATCCGAAAGATCCGAAGTCCTATAATGATGCTTTTGAGGCATATACAGAACAAAAAATTACTATATTAAACGAACTCTTTTCAGAAAAAGGTTCCCATGCTTAACAGGCGGGGGCCTTTTTGCGTGAAGAACCATTCCGAGATTTTTTTAAAAGGTGTAGTAAATCAAAGCAAAGTAGAAATCCTTTATTATAAATTTTTGATTTATTTGGAAAATTCAACTTCAATCCGATATAATGGAATTGAATAAAGGAGAGGAGGGGTAAAAATGGTATTAAATTTTACAACAGATAAAGTGAATTTACGCGTGGATGGCCGTGTGGCAACGGTAGAAATAAACCGTCCGGAAGCTCTAAATGCAATGGATGTAGATGTAATAAAGGGGTTAGTTTACAGGCTTAAGGAAATCGGGGAATCGGATGAAGTGGATATTGTCGTTATAACTGGGAACGGTAGAGCCTTCTCAGCTGGGGGAGACATTAAAACCATGCTTTCGAACATGAATGAAAGCGATTTCTATCCGGTGATGGATTATATCAGCGAATTAATTATAACTCTCTATAGTATTCCGAAGCTGACGATTAGTGCTGTAACAGGGGCTGCAGCAGGATTGGGATTCAGCTTGGCATTAGCCACCGATCATATCATTGCTGATGCAAACAGCAAATTGGCAATGAACTTTATCGGAATCGGTTTAATTCCTGATGGAGGAGCCCACTTCTTTTTAGAAAAGAGATTAGGAGAATTAAAGGCAAAGCAAGTCATTTGGGATGGGAAAATGATGACCGCAGAGGAAGCGTTGTCATTGGGTCTCATTCAAGAGGTTTCAAATGGAGATTTGCAGGATGCTGTACATACAAGAATTAACGACTGGTTAAGCCGTCCGGTCCTAGCCATGATTAAAACGAAAAAAATCTTGGCTGAGAAAAATCGTCCGCAGCTTCTAAAAATTCTAGAACTTGAAAAATACGGTCAGCAAAAAATGCGTGAAACTGCTGACCATAAAGAGGGAATTACGGCATTTCTTGAAAAGAGAAAACCTAGGTTTATAGGGGAATAAACAAAATTCAAAGCAAGGCAAGTAAGTGATCTTTTACTTACTTGCTTTTTTTATGCACTTTTATTTAAAACTTGATTTTGGTCAAGTTTTTTTAATGGTTGAGTCATTAAGATAAGGGTATAACCAAAAGGAGGAGAATCAAATGATAAAAGCAGTATTTCAGTTAGAACCATTCACATGCCCATCCTGTATTTCTAAAATAGAATCCAGCCTTTCCAAAAAAGCCGGGGTGGAATCAGTAAAAGTTTACTTTAATCTTGGGAAAATTAAAATGCAATTTGATGAAGGGAAAACTAGCGCAGGTAGTATCAAGGAAACTTTAAATCGATTAGGATATATGGTTTTATCATCCAAAGTTTCGAAGGTGAAAGAATGAAAGCTGCAATTCCAAAAAATAAAAACCGTCTTATCGTTGTTGCAGGCTTTTTGATCATCACCAGTTTCTTGGCGGGGCATATGCATATGGTCCTGGCACAAAGAGTTTTGGCCATTGTTTCCACTTTAATAGCCAGTGTTCCTATATTTTTTAAAGCCTATCGGTCGTTAAGAGTGAAAATTATCAGTATAGAATTATTGGTCTGTATGGCCGTGATAGGTGCAATTTCTATTCATGAATATACAGAATCCTCCATCGTTACATTCCTATTCTTATTAGGGGAGTATCTGGAGGCTCGGACACTGAAGAAAACACGAGAATCTTTAAAAGAACTAATGGATATGGCGCCCCGAGAGGCGGTGGTTATCCGTAATAGTAATCATGTAACGATATCAGTAGAAGAAGTAGTGGTCGGAGATCGATTGGTTATTCGTTCCGGCGGCAAGATCCCGGTTGATGGAAAAATTGTAACAGGTCATGCATTCATTAATGAAGCAACGATAACCGGTGAATCTGTTTCAGTAGTGAAAACAGCCGGAATTCCAGTCTTTAGCGGCACAATTGTTGAAAATGGTTATATTGAAATGATAGCGGAAAAGGTTGGGGAGGACACAGCTTTTGCGAAAATTATTGAATTAGTGGAGGAAGCCCAAGAGTCAAAAACAAAATCAGAAAGATTTTTAAATAGATTTTCAAAGATGTATACACCATCCATTATGTTTTTGTCCATTCTAGTATTTGGAATAACGAGAAATATCGAAATGGCCATCACCTTCCTTGTGATTGCTTGCCCAGGGGCCCTAGTAATTGGTGCTCCGGTTTCAAGTGTTGCTGGTATGGGTAATGGAGCCAATAACGGGGTACTGGTAAAAGGTGTTGATGGAATGGAGAAATTCTCTAAAGCAGATACTGTTATTTTTGATAAAACAGGTACATTAACACAAGGAAAGCCAGTGGTTACTGACATTAAAACATTTCAATCAATCGATTCTCATGAATTATTAAGGCTAGTGGCACAGGCTGAAATGATTTCAGAACATCCTCTTGGAGAAACGATTGTTAGGGAAGCAAGGACTCGAAACTTGAACCTAAAAAACGAATATGAATTTGCTGAAGTGATAAAAGGATATGGAGTTCGGGCAAAAGCAAAGGGGGGTCATTTAGTAATTGGTAACCAAAGACTCATGAAGAAGGAAAATATCCATTTTTCAAAAGATATTGCAGCCTATGCGGTTGCCAGAGAAAAGGAGGGGAATACCGCTATTTTTGCGGCATTGAATGGAAAAATTGCTGGTATTATATCCATTACTGACCAGATTCGTGAGGATGCACAGAGGGTAATTGATGATATAAAAAAAAATGGAATAAAAAGAGTTGTCATCTTAACTGGTGATAATCAACATACAGCTGAATTAGTTTCAAATAAATTAAAAATAGACGAGTATTACGCAGAATTATTACCAGAAGACAAAGTGAATTTCGTGAAAAAATTAAAAGAAAAGGGCTCAATTGTAGCGATGGTGGGAGATGGAATTAATGATGCACCCGCAATAGCAACAGCAGATATAGGGATAGCAATGGGCATGGGAGGAACAGACATTTCAAAGGAGACAGCTGAGATTGTTTTAATGGGGGATTCATTTACACAACTCGCACATGCTTACGCACTATCAAAAGCTACTGTTCGCAATATTAAACAGAATACATTCTTTGCAGTATGCATTGCTTTTGTTCTCTTAATAGGTGTTTTAACAGGATTTGTTCATCTGGCTTCCGGAATGTTCGTTCACCAAGGAAGTGTATTATTAGTCATTCTGAATGCCACAAGATTAATTAGGTTTCAAGCAACTACCAAGTTTCACAATATCCATGCCAGATAAGGGGTTTAATATTCATGAAAGCAAAAATACTAATTGTATATGCAAGTATGACAGGCAATACAGAGGAAATGGCTCATTTAATTGGAGATGGTGTTATCCAAGCTGGTGCTGTTTTGGTTCGAAAGGATATTATAGAGGTAAGTGCTGCAGACCTTCAATCATACGATGGAATTTTGATAGGAGCCTACACTTGGGGAGATGGAGATCTGCCTGATGAGTTTCTTGATTTTTATGAAGAAATGGATCCTTTGCACTTAAGTGGAAAAAAGACAGCAGTTTTTGGTTCCTGCAGTTCTTCCTATGAGCACCGGGGAAGAGCAGTGGATCTTCTAATTGAAAAATTAACAGAAATAGGTGCAGATATCAAACTAAAGGGGTTAAAAATCGATTTAGCGCCATCATCTGAGGAAAAGAAGCTATGTATCCAATACGGAAGATCCTTTGTTGAAAAATCATTCGGCTTAATCGGTACAGTTACTCCATAATCCTTCACAATAAATAAAATAGGGGTGGGAGACAGTGAGTATTGAAAATAAAAATTTGGAATGTGGTCATCATTCATGTGTTTCGTTAGTCCCAATATTTGATCATTTAGACTGTGAACACATGGAAGAAATTAGGTCCTTAACTCAATCAGCGAATTACCAAAAGGGAGAAATTATTTTCAGGGCTGGTGATCAGGCTGATACGCTTTATATTGTAAATAAGGGGAAAATTAGAATTTATCGACTTTCTGAGTCCGGGAAAGAACAGCTTGTTCGAATATTAAATCCAGGAGATTTCACGGGCGAACTTACTATATTTAAAAAGGACTTTCACGAATCATTTGGAGAGGCTGTGGAAGCAACCGATGTTTGTATGATTAGGCAATCAGATTTCCAAGAACTATTATTAAAATTCCCATCGATTTCGTTAAAGATACTGGCAGAATTTTCGATGAGGTTAGAGCAATCAGAAAAACAAACGACAAGGTTTGCGACAGAAAAGGTTGAAACAAGATTGGCACTCTTCTTGGCTGAATGTATAAGTCATGATCAATCTAACGAAATTACCTTGCCTATGAGTAAAAAAGATCTAGCATCCTATTTAGGAACAACGCCTGAAACAATCAGTCGTAAATTAGCTGAATTAGAAAACCAAGGATATATTGAACAAAAGAAACAAAAAAAAATTAAAATTATTAATTTAGATGGACTTTTACTTGTTTAGAAAGCCCCTCTCACTATGCAAGAGGGGCAGGGATTTTAGGAATGAAAAAGCAATAGTTTTCCACTGGGTGAAGTACACCGATGGGTCTTTTCAAGAAAATTTTTCTCAGATAAAAGTTTTTCCCCTTGTGCCTTTGCGGCATCGTCATGTTCAGCCTGAAAGGATTCCTCAAAAAGCTTCTCACCATTTGTTTCAAAAACAGTTAATTTATACGTTTTCATTTTACATACCCCTTTTTTAAAAAGATGCTTACTATTATTTTTGCATAATTCCATCAATTTAGCAAAGAGAAAATACGAAACCAATATATGGTATAATCGTAGTACTATAGAAAGGAGTGAGCGGTTCAATGGTATTGAAACTGGAACATGTAACTAAGCGCTTTGGTCAGTTTACTGCTGTAAATAACTTATCTATAACGATACCCGAAAAAGAGATGTTTGGTTTCTTAGGGGCAAACGGTGCTGGAAAGACAACAACTTTTAGGATGATTCTAGGCTTACTGGATGCAAGCGAAGGAAAGGTTACTTGGGATGACCAACCGATAAATTACTCCACAAGCCATCTTGTTGGTTATCTTCCTGAGGAACGTGGGCTTTATCCAAAACTAAAAGTTCGAGATCAAATAGTGTATTTAGCTAGATTAAGAGGAATGGCCAAAAGCGAGGCGCTTAAGGAATTACGGATGTGGCTGGAACGGTTTAAGGTACCTGAATATGAGGATAAACGGGTCGAAGAACTCTCCAAAGGAAACCAGCAAAAAATTCAATTTATCGCAGCAGTTATACATAAACCAAAGTTAATTATTCTGGATGAACCGTTTAGTGGACTAGATCCTGTAAACGTTGAACAGTTAAAAAGTGCGGTCCTGTCATTAAAGGAAAATGGAGCAACTATCGTGTTTTCCAGCCATCAGATGCATCATGTCGAAGAAATGTGCGAACATTTATGCATTTTACAAAAAGGGCATCCTGTTGTTTCAGGTGCTTTAAAAGAAATTAAACGTGATTTCGGTAAAAAAAATCTCATTATTCATGCTGATTTCGCCCTAGATTATCTACAAGACTTTCCAGGAGTGGTCAAAACGAGGTCAACAATGGAGGGGATGGAATTGCAGATTGAAGGTGAAAGTGTAGCGGAGAATATCTTAAAAGAAATTGTGAACAAAGGGTTTATTCGAAAATTTGCACTGGAAGAGCCTTCATTAAATGATATCTTTATTGAGAAAGTAGGTAATTCATATGAATAGTTTTTGGATTATTCTCTTCCATACCTATCTAAATAAATTGAAAACAAAATCCTTTATCATTACAACATTGCTAACGGTACTGATCGTATTAGGCTTGACTAATATTAATCAAATCATCGATTTCTTTGATAAAGGTGGCAAAGATAAGATTGCAGTGCTGGATGAAACCGGACAGCTATACAAGCCGTTCAAACAGCAAATGAGTGCAATTAATAAAGATCTGGAGCTTGTTCATTATAAGAAAAATGAGCAAGCCGCGGAGAAAGCGGTAAAAAATGGTGATTACACTGGTGCGGTCCAGTTACGATTTGACCAAGATCAGCTGCCTGAAGCGACCTTTAAGGCGATGACCATAGCAGATTCAACCATATCGACTGACTTACAAACGGGCTTGCAGCAGTTAAAAACAATGCTAGCCGCTTCTAAAATCAACCTAAGTCAGGATCAATTGCAAAAGCTCTATAAGCCGGTGACCTTTGAAAAGAAAGCGCTGGAGAAGAATGCAAAAACAGAGGAAGAGTTAAATCAGGCAAGAGGGCTCGTGTACGTTCTCCTGTTCGTTATCTATTTCGCCGTTATTATGTATGCCAATATGATTGCTATGGAAGTTGCCACGGAAAAATCATCTAGGGTGATGGAAATCCTTATTTCAAGTGTTTCTCCGATAAAACAAATGTTTGCCAAGATCCTAGGAATTGGATTATTAAGTTTGACACAATTAGCAGCTTTTTTAATAGTAGGCTATTTCTCTTTCAAGCATAATCTTGATTCGTTAAAAGATGGTTTCTTTGGTGTTTATGGATTTGGGGATGTACCTACAGCTACGATTGTATATGCAGTCATTTTCTTTATTCTTGGTTATTTTCTTTATGCAACTCTTGCCGCTTTCTTGGGATCACTGGTGAGTAGAATTGAAGACGTCCAACAGATGATTACACCGATGACAATGTTAGTGGTGGCTGGCTTCATGATTGCGATGTTTGGCCTAGGCAAGCCTGATGCATCGTTTATCACTGTTACTTCCTATATCCCATTCTTTACCCCAATGATTATGTTCTTGCGTGTCGGGATGCTGACGATTCCAACTTGGGAAGCAATTGTAGGCATAGGTCTCTTACTTGCCACCATTATTGTTTTAGCGGTATTTGGAGCCAGGGTCTATCGCGGAGGAGTCCTCATGTATGGAAAATCAAATTCATTTAAAGATATTAAAAAGGCCTTGCAATTAACAAAAAATGAATAACTTGTTTGAGCTTTACCGATTTCGGTAAAGCTTTTAATATA
Organism: Neobacillus solisequens; assembly: GCF_051233465.1. Classification (NCBI taxonomy): domain Bacteria; kingdom Bacillati; phylum Bacillota; class Bacilli; order Caryophanales; family Bacillaceae; genus Neobacillus; species Neobacillus solisequens. The sequence goes on from NZ_JBKFGJ010000003.1 coordinate 134,252, forward strand.
TTATTATACAGAACGTGCATTCGTATTTTAATGGTGGTACAATAAAGAAAAGACAAACTAAGGGGAAGTTTTATGAAAAAGATATCGTTTATTCATGCGGCAGATCTCCATTTAGATAGCCCGATGATTGGCTTGCAGCATTTGCCGATCCAGCTTTTTAACAGAGTAAAAGAAAGTACTTTTACTGCCTTTAAAAAAATCACTGAGGCAGCGATTAAACTTGAGGTTGATTTTATTATTTTGGCAGGGGATTTGTTTGATGGAGAGGACAGGAGTCTGAGGGCGCAATCACGATTTCGTATGGAGATGCTGAAATTGGCAGAAAAAGAGATATCTGTTTATGTCATTCACGGCAATCACGACCACTTAAATGGTTCGTGGGTCCGTCTTGACATGCCGGAAAATGTTCATATATTTAAACCGGAGGTAGAATCGAAATTACATACGACTAAATTGGGGGTCACAGTACGTCTTTACGGCTTTAGTTATCCGACTAGACATGTGTATGAAAGAAAAATAGATAACTATCAAAAGACGGAAGGAGCCGATTTTCATATCGGCATTTTGCATGGAAATGAAGGGGCAGGAACAGAGCACGATAATTACGCCCCATTTTTAGTCAAGGACCTGCAGGAAAAAGATTTTGACTACTGGGCTTTGGGGCATATTCATAAGCGAACTATTCTTTCCGAAATGCCACCAATCATTTATCCAGGAAATATCCAGGGTAGAAATAAGAAGGAGACCGGGGCAAAGGGATTTTATCATATATCATTGACAGAATTGGAACCTACTGCTGACTTTATTGAATCTTCGGATATTGTGTGGGAGACCATTGAGGTAGATGCTTCCTCCGCAGATAGTTTACAGGACATCCTTTTTTTATGTCAATCTACCATAAACCAATGTCGAAAAGAGGGGATTGGGACCTTCCTAGATCTCACGTTAAATAATATTTTACTAGAAGATGTTCAGGAGAAAAGGACAATGGAAGCAGAGTTATTAGAGCTGCTATTGGATGATGAGAAGGACGAGCAGTCCTTCGTTTGGGTTGTGGAATTAACCATTCAGGAAAAGATGGAAATCGATAAGGAGCAGCTAAAAAAAGAAGCGAATTTCTATTCAGAGCTTTTTTCAACGATCGAGCAGTTGGAAGAGGCAGGGATTGGCAGAAATTCCTTATATGATCATCATGTAGGCAAAAAATTTCTATCACCATTGTCAATGGAAGAACAAAAAGAGTTATTGAAGAAGGCCGAGAAATTATTAATTGATTTATTATATCAACAATAGAAAGGAGCTGGTGTGGTGTTGAAACTTGTATCCATGCATATTTATGGGTTTGGCCAATTAGAAAATCTTAAGATTGATCAGTTTGCCGATTTTCAGGTTTTCTATGGACAAAATGAAGCAGGCAAATCAACCATTATGGCTTTTATTCATGCTATTCTTTTTGGCTTTCCAACTAAACAGCAATCTGAGCTCCGATATGAGCCAAAACATAGTACGAAATATGGCGGTAATTTAAGAGTTTTTCATGAAGAATTAGGATATGCCACGATTGAACGGGTGAAAGGAAAGGCAGCAGGGGATGTAAAAGTAGTCTTGGATAATGGGAAGGTTGGCAACGAGGAGCTACTGAAAGAACTAATTGCTAATTTTGACAAAGGAATATTTCAGTCCATCTATTCCTTTAATCTGAACGGATTGCAAAATATACACCAAATGAAGGGAGAGGCTTTAGGCAAATTTTTATTTTCAGCTGGTACCCTTGGAACTGAGCAATTGGCAAGAACTGAAAACTATCTTCAAAAAGAATTAGATGCCAGATTCAAGCCTGGTGGGAAAAAGCCTATGCTTAATGAGAAATTACAGGAACTTGCCAAAATAAATTCCGAGTTAAAAAATGTTGCTTCAAAAAATATGGAATATGAAACATTAGTGAAGCAAAAAGCATCCATTCAACAGCAAATGGACGAGACAAACAAGTTGGTGTCAGAAATTCAAAATAAAGTTGAAAAATTAAACGAATGGAATCGAATCGAATCCATTGTAAAAGAAGAAAAATGGATAAAAACTGAATTGTCTATGCAGGGAGAAATTCAGTTTCCCACCCGTGGAATTGAACGCCTGGAGAAATTAAATGGGCAAATCCTTCCTATCCAAGCTGAAATCAATAGTCTGTCGGAACGTATTGATATGGTAAAAAATGAGTTGAAATCGTGTGTTCCTGATCATGCACTTCTTGAAAATGAGGGTGAATTGTTAACTCTGCTTGATCAAGTTCCTCTTTATAATCAATTGAAGCTCGAAACCGAGCGTTTGGAGGCAAAACAAACAGAGTTTGATGAAAAGTTAAAAGTACTGAAAGATAAATTACATGTATCTATTGATGAACAGGATCTACTGGAAATAAACACCAATATATATATGAGGGATCAGGTTGAAGCACTTTCTCGGTTGGCAAAAAGGCTTTCAGATCAAAATCAGGATCTCGAAGTTCAGTATGAAACTGAAAAGGCTGCTTTAGAGAAAATGGAACTAGAGGTACAAAAAGCCCAAAAATCCTGTTTACCAGAACAAGACCGTCTTCTTTTAGAGAAACAAGTAAAAGAAGGGGACCTAAAAAACTTGCAGGCTGAGCTAAAGGCCATCGAGGATAAAATTGATTTTCTTCGGCTGACTTCTGAACGGGAAAAAGCAACTAAAGTAAAGACGGAAAAGCAGAAGCGTTTTCAGTTTTTCTTCTTTGAATGTATTTTTGCTGTGATGATTTGTTACGGGCTACTGACGAAACAATGGATCTTAGCATTGGTTGGAGTAATTTCATTTGTATTCTTTGCCGTTCTCATATTCAAAAGTTTCAAAATGCCTTTAGAAATTGTCGTAGACAAAACGATGCATGATTTATTGGACAAGGAGAAAGAACTTAAGGAAAGGCTTCAAGATGTATCATTTACAAATATTACAAAGTTGGAAGAACAATTAAAGCTTGATCGTAAATGCCGTGACCATTTGAATTTATTATTCATCAAACTTGAGCAGCAGCAGGCCCAGTTCGAAAAAGTTATCGCCAAATATGAAGAATGGGAGCATGCCTATGCGGAAAATAAGAAACAACTCAATGTCATAAGCAAGGAGCTGAAAATACCAGAAAATATTGCTTCTTCTTATCTATTAGAAGCGTTCAGGTGGATTGAGGAAAGTAAAACCATTTTACGAGAAAAGGAACAATTATTGAGCCGACTTGAAAAACTTAACCAGCAAAAGGCGACTATTGCAAATAAAATGAGGAACTATGAAGAACTTTATCTTCCTCAAAAAGGGTTGGATCTCCATAATACAGCCTATTTATTGCGAAATAGGCTGAAAGAAGCCCAGGAAAACCTCATTTTGAGCCGAGAAAAAGAGAAACTGATGCAAGGTCTTGAGGCAGAAATCAAGCATAGAGCCAATGAGCTGGACCTGTTACAAGCAGAATATCAAAAATTAATTCAAGAAGCAGGCACTGATACTGAGCATCAATTTTATGAATTGGGCGAAAAGGCCTATAAAACAGAAGAGCTAAAGGAAAAATTGACTGCATTACAAAAACAGCTTCATTATACAATCTTAACAGAGGAAGAACGAGAAGTGCTGCTAAACGTCTACAAAACTGATGAATTAATCAGTGAATGCAATCAAGAATCACAGAAATTACGTGCAAAACTAAAAAATCTGCAGGAAGAACAAGCATCCATAAAGCATGAATTACAATTATTAGAAGAAGGTGGAACCTATTCCGATATTCTTCACCATTTTAAACAGAAGAAATATGAGTTAGAGGAAGCTGCTAAGGAATGGACGGTATACGCCTTAGCGCAAAAAATCCTAAAAAGTACGATTGACAAATATAAGAATGATTACTTACCGAGAATGTTGAAAAAAGCAGAGGATTATTTTTTCTTTCTTACCAATGGGCATTATCAGAGAATTCATCTTCATCCAATCGGAATAGGATTTTTAGTAGAACGAGATGATCATACCCTTTTTGAAGCAAATGAATTGAGTCAGGCCACCACAGAGCAACTTTATGTATCTGTTAGACTAGCCCTTGTGACAACGCTCTATGATCAATATCCGTTCCCTATCATGATCGATGATAGTTTTGTTAATTTTGATGCAGGCAGAACGGAAAAAGTCATCAATCTGTTACAACAAATCAAGCAGAATCAGATCTTATTTTTTACATGTCACAGTCACTTGCTCCCCCTTTTCCAAAAGGAATCGATTCTTTCACTGGAAAAAGGTACTGTTCAGATAATTTCATAGAATATTAGGCCGATATGTTATACTCAAACTAATGGGAAGGAGCGTGTATGAGTTGGTTAAAGGAATTGGACATTTTGATGTCGGGGAACAGATAGAGTTATATCTATTAATCAAAAGCTCAACAAAAGGAATTGCCAGTAACGGTAAACCTTTTTTAACCTTAATACTTCAGGACCAAAGTGGGGAGATTGAAGCAAAGCTTTGGGATGCTAATGATGAGGATGAAAAGACCTATGCTGCCCAGAATATCGTAAAAATCCTTGGAGATGTGCAAAGTTACCGCGGAAAGAATCAATTAAAAATTCGGCAAATTCGTAAAGCCGGACCGTCAGACAATGTGAAATTGGAGGATTTTCTCGAAACGGCACCATTAAGCCAAGATGAAATGGTCAGCAAACTTACACAATATATTTTTGAAATGAAAAACCCGAATATCCAGAGAATTACCCGCCATTTAATTAAGAAACATCAAACAGCCTTTTTGGAATACCCGGCAGCCACTAAAAACCATCATGAGTTTGTGTCTGGACTTGCCTACCACGTTGTCAGCATGTTAGATCTGGCTAAGGCGATTGCCTCATTATATCCAAGTCTAGATAAGGATTTGCTATACGCTGGTGTGATTTTGCATGATATGGGAAAAGTTATGGAGCTATCAGGTCCTATTTCCACCGTATACACTCTGGAAGGAAACCTGCTCGGACATATTACCATCATGATTAATGAAATTGGCAAAGCAGCTGAAGAACTAGGAATCACCGGGGAAGAGGTGTTGATTCTTCAGCATCTTGTCCTAAGCCATCATGGAAAAGCAGAATGGGGCAGCCCTAAACCACCAATGATTAAAGAAGCGGAGATACTTCACTATATCGATAATTTGGATGCAAAAATGAATATGCTGGACCGTGCTTTGGAAAGAGTAAAGCCGGGAGAATTTACAGATCGGATTTTTGCTCTGGATAATCGGTCATTTTATAAACCTGTTTTTCATAAATAACCTGCAAACGCGGGTTATTTTTTTTATGGAGGAATATTCTCTTAAAGACTGAATATCCATATAGTAAAAAGTGGACAACCATTATGAAGGGAGCAAGAGAATATGACTATTCCTATTTGGGTCTATGCTGTTGTGGTTGGAATAATAGTGAGTGCCTTAATGGCGATTAAAACGGGCAGGGATGAACGAAAGATGGAACAAGAGGATATTGAACGTGAAGGGGAGATCTATATGGAACGCCTCGAAAAGGAAAAAGAATTGAGGAAAACTGCTGATGCAGTTAGTGAATAGGAAAGAGGAGGCCATTTCAGGGGCCTCCTCTCTTTGGTTTTACATTATTGTCCAGTTGCAGAAGTAGATGGTTTTAGAGCATCTTTCAAGTCTTTATCATCAATTTTAACCCCTGCCGCTTTCATTTCACGATTCATTGCTTTATTGATGATGTCACTTGTTAATTTGGAAGATTTAACTTCATATAAGATTTGATCTTTCATCTTTGCATAAGATTCTTTCTTTTTCTTATCTGTAACCTGAATAATGTGATAACCAAATTGTGATTTTACTGGTTCGCTAATTTGGTTGACATCTAAGGCATAGGCAGCTTTTTCAAAATCAGGGTCCATTTTGCCTGAACCAAACCAGCCTAGGTCACCGCCGTTTTGGGCAGTTGCTGTATCTGTGGAATATTCCTTAGCTACATCTTCAAATTTAGCTCCACTGTCAAGTTTTTGCTTAACTTCTTTTGCTTTTGCTTCGTCAGCCACAAGGATATGACGAGCATTAATTTCTGGCTTATAGTTATTGTAATAATCCTTTAATTCTTTATCTGTTACTTTGATGTCTTTCATGGCAGCTTTCTCTTGGAGCATGCCAAGCTTCATGGTTTTTTTAAGATCTGCTTCATTTTGATAACCATACTGAGCAAGTGCAGCCTCGAAATTGGAACCTAATTGTTCCTTTAGGTCAGCTACCTTTTTGTTTACTTCTGCATCGGTGACTTTATATTTTTTAGATAATACTTTTTCATAAATCAATTGTTGAAGCGCTTGATTTCCAACCTTGTCCTTCATTGTGTTGTATAATTCCTGTTGACTTACATCTCCAGCCTTGCTTTCAGCGACTGTGTCAGATCCGGATGAATTACAAGCAGTTAATGCAAGAACTCCACCAGCTAACGTCAAGGCTAATAACCATTTTTTCATTAACAATCTCTCCTAAAAAGTAAATTCTATGGGTTTGTCCACATCCTTTACTATAACATAAATGGTAACTACTGCAAAAATATTTCAATAACCCTAACTAAATTTATAAACTTCTTCAGAACTTATCGAAAATTGATACAAGTGCCTAGTCAAATGAAAAGCGGGTGAATAGTATATTTTAGAAAGTGAAAAAGGAGGTAAAAAAATGACTGCAGCAGGTGGATACGGTGCAGGCTTTGCGTTAATCGTAGTTCTTTTCATTTTATTGATTATCGTGGGTGCTGCTTGGGTTTGGTAAAAAAGTAAAAAGCGATGAGAATATGCTCATCGCTTGTATTTTTTTGTTAGTTGAGATTCCAAGTTCTTCGTTATGTATACAAAATTTCTAAATACGATGAAATCAAAAGAATCGTAATCAGTACATTAATGGTACGAAACACTTTGTGTTGGCGATCCTCCGGAATTTCTTTTTGAATGCAAAGTGTACTGGTTAATTTATTTACATAAAATAAAATAAAAATGGCCAAGACGATAAAAATGGAGATCATCTTTGATTCCCTCCCTTTTGTTCAATTTCCCTTTTTACAATACCAAATATATTCAAAAAAAGATAGATATAAAAAAACGAAGAAAAAATAACCCTTGAATAAATTGCTGTTCTCAAGAGTTTTTTGTTTACCCCATCCATAAAAAAGTGAATAATAAACAAGAGATTATTTATGGGCGGAAAAGAGGGTAATGTATGAATGAATATGATATTCTAATTGATAAAATTGAGATGCTTGAATTTCATCAACGGCTCTTATTGAAGCTTATAGATGATCCACGTCTCGAATTTTACCGACTGTTAGTTGAAAATAGAATATCAGAACATGAATTAAAGAGGTTCCTAACTCTGTGTGACGAATTGAGCAAAAAATTAGAAGAACAAAGAACGGAAGGATATGTGTATTTTCATCCGCTTTATCTAGAGTTAGCTGCCGGATTACCCGAGAAATTAGAAATCAGAAGTGTGATCCAGGCTTGTTTAACGCAAAAAATTTGTGAACCGCTGTTTAAGGAACTTGCAAAATACACATAAAGGAGCTTAAGCAAGCTCCTCTTCGGTTTTTTCAGATTTTTTGAGTTTACCGTTTTCCTCAACAAATTTACTTTCAATATTATTAAAACAACGTTCAAAGATCTCCATAAAATCATCACCATAAATGTTACGGACAATCGCCATCATTTCAATAATATCAGGAAACTTGCCATATAAGTCACGTAGCGGTAAGGCACCAGCAAAGACAGCATTACTATTTGGATGGTAGGTCTCCATTAGTTGAAGTAAAATCTCTTCGCCCTCTGGTGTAAGCTGGACGTAGGTATTACGCTTATCGTTTTCCTTTTTGGAAAATTTCAACAAACCTCTTTCTTCTAATTTTTTTGAAAAATTAAAAGCTGTTGAGACATGCATCACACCGAATTTGGCAACATCTGAGATGGAAGCGCCATTAAGGTGGTAAGCAATCCATAAAATGTGGTGTTCGTTAATATTTAAATCAAACGGTTTAATCCATTGCTGCCAATCTTTTTCGATTGATTTCCATAGGGCTTTACTTAATTGGGCAATTCTTTGGCTAAAAAGCATCGCTTCCTTCATTGAATATTGTTTCTCTGACATCCCCATTTTCACCTACTTTTATATTACTCTACTATCATTATGCCAATAAAATAAAAAATAATAAAGAAAAAATTCACAAAATTTTAGAAATTATTATTTTATTTAAAAATGAACCTAGTAAAAGTTATCTTTCTTTATTTTATCTACCTCCTACACATAACGACAGCTTGTTTATAAAATAATTTTTTTAAATAATATATATGAAACATCTTCATAGGAATGGACGATCCTTCATATAAATAGTTACAGCATTATTTGAATCTTATATCCTGCAGGGGGAACAAAATGAAGAGCATAACTGTAATTTTGTTTATATTAAGTGCGGTTCTTCTATTTGGTACAGGTAAATTATTATTAGATTTAACAAGACCAGGTGTTTATCCGCCCAAACAAGTGATTAAGAAACGTGCATTAAAATTGGCAGGTTCAGGTGGAATCTGCTTACTAATAGCTTTTATGCTAGTCTATTTTTCATAAACTGCCTAATCTAAGAAAAGAACCCTAAGGGGGTTCTTTTCTTAATCAGGATCCCGCCGGTTATTTTTGAATAGCGGAAGTTGATGTTAATTTAGTTCTTTTTACAATGGATTGAGCCACTGGGTACAAAATAACCATAGTGATCGTGTTAAGGGCAACAGCAGGTAAAACCCCAGCAGCAAAAAGTGCGGTGAAAGAAGCTGGTAGACCTACGATAAAGTATGCAGCTGTCAAAAAGACCGAGCCGGAAACAGCCGTTCCGATTGCCGTTAATACAGCGACACTAATAATGCTCTTTTGAAATTTCTTCAAAGCTAAAAATAATCCAAAGAAAACTAATGCTGTGATTGGCTTATCAATAATGTTTGGAATTTGGCCGCCAGGAAACCCGGTTGTTAATGCAGATAGAACCCCGGTTACAATGGACAAAAGCAATACACTTTTTATTTCCGGAATTAATATAATCCCAAGGAACATCATGGCAAGCATCATATCAGGTTTAATTGTTAAAAATGCCGGCATGACTGTGTGTAAAACTACCCCAATTCCTGCTAAAAGTGATAAGACAACAAGATTTTTCGTATTCATTTCTCTTCTCTCCTCAACTAATCTAATCTAAAATTTTCCTCCTGCAGTGCTCTAATTGCCTACAGCGAAGAACTTATGAACATTATACCATAAGAATGTAAATTTAATAAAGAAATAATTTTCAGATAATTATAAAATTATTTAAAGATGTTTGGAAATACTTTCAGCCATTTCTTTTAATTTCTGTGGTGTGTAATCACTTTGATTGTTTTTCCAAACAGCACCAAACCCATCACCTTTTCCATACCTTGGAATTAAATGCAAGTGAAAGTGAAATACAGATTGACCTGCTTCGGCACCGTTATTATTAACAGAATTTAAGCCGATCGGTTCGAATTCTGTTTTGATGGCATTGGCAATTTCCGGAACCACTTCGAATATATTACGGGCGATCTCAGGAGTTAGCTCAAATAGATTTTCTTTATGTACTTTTGGAATAACCAATGTATGTCCTTTGGTCACTTGGCTGATATCTAAAAAGGCAAGAACATGATCATTTTCAAATACTTTAGCCGAAGGAATTTCTCCATTAACAATTTTACAAAAAATACAATCGCTCATTTACTACACAACCTTTCTTAAAATAGTTTGTATTATTTTACCATAGAACTTTAAGGGAAAAAAGAAAAAGGCAGGATTCGCTTGGAATCCCGCCTTCTCGAAGGGGAACTGCTTCAAAAATGGACGTTTTTCAGGAGTGTTCTTTGATAAACACCTCATTTTTTCATTAGAGTGTTATGATAAAGAAACATCTTTGTTCAAGCTGACCATCCCCTGTTTGTTTTTATCGGTAAATACAACCTCTAAAACAAATGGTGATCTGCGACAAACACCTCATTTTTAGTTTTTTTTCCAAAAACATTGGTGTTAATTGAACTCTAAATGGTTACTTTGCACTTGGTACAACACAACCATCTCCTTATTTGAAACGTTTTAGAAGCTAGACCTTTTTGAAAAGAAACTGTCTTTGGTAGACACCTCATTTCAAGTTTTCGATGAATCACTTCATCAAGTGGATATCCCCTTCGAATATTATGATGTCCGTTTCCAAAAGAAATATACAATTAAATTTTTTTCTTAGAAACATTTTGCTAAAATATATATAAACAAGCTAACGGAAGGACGTTGTGAATGTCTTTATTATCGATTGAAAATCTGGTTGGCGGTTATACCAGAAATCCCGTGTTAAAAGATGTTTCCTTTGAAGTAAAAGCAGGTGAACTGGTCGGGCTAATTGGCCTGAATGGAGCCGGGAAAAGTACTACCATCAAACATATTATTGGATTAATGGAGCCGCACCAAGGTGTCATAAAAATAAATGGAAAATCCTTTATTGAAGGTAAAGAAACGTATCGAAAAATGTTTACCTTTGTTCCGGAAACCCCGGTACTGTACGAAGAATTAACTTTAGCTGAACATTTAAAGTTAACTGCAATGGCATACGGATTAGAGAAGTCTGTTTACGAACAACGGATTGCTTCCTTATTGACAGAATTTCGGATGGAAAAACGTTTAAACTGGTTTCCTTCTCATTTTTCCAAAGGAATGAAACAGAAGGTTATGATAATGTGTGCTTTTCTTGTACAGCCATCGCTTTATATTGTGGATGAGCCATTTGTCGGACTGGATCCATTGGGAATCCAATCCTTGTTGGATTTAATGAAAAAGATGAAAGAAAATGGTGCCGGGATTTTGATGTCGACCCATATTTTGGCAACTGCTGAAAAATATTGTGATCGCTTTGTCATTTTACATGAAGGGAAAATTCGGGCAAAAGGGACACTGATGGAATTGAGAGAACAATTTTCTATGCCAGGGGCATCGTTGGATGATATCTATATTCAATTGACGAAGGAAGAAAAATATGTTTGATGATAAAAAGTGGTGGAAGGATCGGGCAGGAGCAAATTTTAAAGAAGTATCCAATTATCTAAAGTATATCTTTAACGGCCATTTAGTCATTGTTCTACTCTTTTTAATTGGCAGTGGAGCCTATTATTATCAACAATGGGTAAAAAATTTATCGCAAGATTTTCCTGTGGAAATCATCATGGCGGTCATTATCGGTTTATTTATGACTCATAGTCCTGTATATAATTTTTTACTGGAAGCGGACAAGGTGTTTATCCTTCCGCTCGAAGAAAAATTGAAAGTTTATTTTCTGCGCTCAGGTATCATCAGCCTGGTTTTTCAAGGGTATATCCTTTTAATGGTATTGGCGGTCCTAATGCCAATGTATGCCCGTATCAGCAGTAGTGGCTTTAGGTTATTTCTGCCAATTTTTATTGTCATTTTGGTAATAAAAACGTGGAATATGGCAGCCAGCTGGCAGATTCAATATTTTGTGCAAGCAGCCGTACATAGATGGGACCTTGTTGTTCGTTATTTGGTAAATACAACCTTCTTATTTCTCTTACTAAAGCAGGCTAACTTTTTGATCCTTTTAGCCATTGGAATTATCATGCTTATCTATTGGCGAACTTTTTATGTTCGGACGAGAAAAATGGGGTTAAAATGGGATTTGTTAATAGATCAGGAAGAAAAAAGAATGGCGTCGTTTTACCGCTTGGCCAACCTGTTTACTGATGTTCCAAAATTAAAGGAAACGGTGAAGAGGAGGAAGTGGCTCGATTTTCTTTTAACGGGCATCCGCTTTGCTCAAGACAAAACCTATCTTTATTTATATTCACGCACGTTTTTACGGTCATCTGACTACTTGGGCTTATTTATCCGGTTAACCGTGATCGGCGCTGTAGCTATTTATTTTATTACGTTTGGATGGGGCCCAATTTTATTAGGGATATTATTTTTATATCTAACCGGCTTCCAGTTAATCCCACTATGGAACCACCATCAAAATAAACTATGGGTCGATTTGTACCCTGTTGAAATGAAATATAAAATGACTGCTTTTCACTCGTTATTAATGATGATCTTGTCAATCCAGACGAGCATCTTTGCTTTGTTTATTGTAGTAAAAGGTGAAATAGTCCTTGCTTTGGTCGAGTGGATAGGCGGGCTCTTGTTCAGTTGGGCATTCGTGTATGTATACAGCAAAAATCGTTTAAATAGAAAATAGTTCCTATTTTTAAAAGGTTATTTTTTCGAAACCTTTAGGCATGTTTCTCCGTATTTATCGATACATGAATGATAAAGGCGGGGGATTGGGATGAATGAGTATGAACTGAAAGTGTATGATGAAGTACAAGAATGGAAGCATAAGATAACGCGGCGTTCAGGGATGATGAACCGGCTTTCTAAAAAGGCTCAAGGTAAGATCAATGAGTGGATTCCTGAAAAAGTGCATGAGGTAATGACTGAGAGCATCAAGGGGATGGTAAAAGCTACTTTGTTTGGTTCGAACGTTACCACCGAAAAAAGTCAGGGACAGGGGCTAACCTTGGAGCAAAGGGATGAAGGGATTCGAAAAAAAATATCTGCTTTTCAAAAAACAGCCATGATTGAAGGGGCTGGGACCGGGGCAGGCGGAATTTTACTTGGATTAGCTGATTTCCCATTACTGCTGACCATCAAGATGAAATTTCTGTTTGAGGCTGCTGCAATTTATGGTTTTGATACAAAGGAATACGAGGAAAGATTATTTATTCTTCATATATTTCAGCTTGCATTTTCTAGTGATGAAATCCGTAGAAATACACTAGAGGAAATTGAGAATTGGGAGAGCCGAAAGCAAGTCCTTGCCGATATGGACTGGCGCAAGTTTCAACAAGAGTACCGTGATTATATTGACTTGGCAAAAATGCTGCAGCTCGTACCTGGAATTGGCGCTTTTGTTGGTGCCTATGCCAATAACAATCTGCTAAAGCATTTAGGTGAGACCGCGATGAACGCCTATCGACTGCGGTTATTGGGAAAACCCCCTGAACTATAGGAGAGTTCAGAGGGTTTTTTTGCAATGTGGATCCTTTGTATTTGGATGAAAGATATAGATAGGTAAAAAGTGGAGTGGGATGTCTTTTATCGAGGTGATGAAAGCCAAGGTAGGTGAAAAAGGGGAGTGGGATGTCTTTCATCGAGGGGATGAAAGACAAAGCAGGTGAAAAAGGGGAGCGGGATGATCTTCATCGAGGTGATGAAAGCCAAAGCAGATGAAAAGGTGGAGTGAGATGTCTTTCATCGAGGGGATGAAAGACAAAGCAGGTGAAAAAGTGGAGCGGGATGATCTTCATCGAGGTGATGAAAGCCAAAGCAGATGAAAAGATGGAGTGGGATGTCTTTCATCGAGGGGATGAAAGACAAAGCAGGTGAAAAAGTGGAGCGGGATGATCTTCATCGAGGTGATGAAAGCCAAAGCAGATGAAAAGGTGGAGTGGGATGTCTTTCATCGAGGGGTGAAAGCCAAAGCAGGTGAAAAAGGGGAGTGGGATGTCTTTCATCGAGGGGATGAAAGCCAAAGCAGGTGAAAAAGGGGAGTGGGATGTCTTTCATCGAGGGGATGAAAGACAAAGCAGGTGAAAAAGGGGAGTGGGATGTCTTTCATCGAGGGGATGAAAGACAAAGCAGGTGAAAAAGGGGAGTGGAATGTCCTTCATCAAGGTGATGAAAGTCAAAGCAAATAAAAAAGCGGAATAGGAAGTTCTTCATTAAGGTGATGAAAGCCAAAGTAAGTAAAGAATCTGATCGAATTGTCTTTCATGATCTAAAAAATAAAAAAACTAGTTACTTAGCAAACGAACTTGCCTTTCACCAGTTTCTCCAAACTTTTAAATCAAAATTCCCCAATTATTCCGATTGATGCACTTTCACAGCAGCAGTACCTAATGTCTTTGCTGCGATTAGCATCGCTCTTTCATCAATATCAAACTTAGGGTGGTGATGAGGGTATCCAGTGTCCTCTCCGGATGGCCGGGCACCGGTATAAAAGAAGGTCCCAGGAATCTTCTCCAAATAATAGGCAAAATCTTCCCCACCCATTTGCGGTTCAGTTTCCTCTATCACTGAAACCTCAGGAACTTCCTGGGCACAAGAGATCAGAAACTCAGTCTCCCGCTCATGATTCACTACAGCTGGATAGCCTCTAACAAAGTCAAACTTGTAGCTGCAATTGGAGATATAACAAGTCCCATGAATAATTCGCTCCATTTCCGCCTCAATAAAATCTCGTAACTCTCCATTAAAAGTCCGAACTGTACCAATCAACTTGGCTTTATCGGCAATCACATTAAAAGCATTTTGAGCAGTAAAGGAGCCGACACTTACAACGGCAGAATCAACTGGATTTACCTTACGGCTGACAATTTGCTGCAGGTTTAAAACAATTTGGGAGGCAGTCACAATCGCATCCTTTGTTTTATGAGGCTGTGCTCCGTGTCCACCTTTGCCCTGCACTTCAATCTCAAAGCGATCAGCTGCCGCCATGATAGGTCCGACGCGATATTGAATCGTTCCAACCGGTTCGCTTGCCCAAAGATGGGTGCCGAAAATAACATCAACTCCATCCAAACACCCATCCTCGATCATTGGCTTGGCCCCGCCTGGTGCGTATTCCTCTGCATGCTGGTGTATAAAGACATAGTTCCCTTCCAGATCGTCCTTTAATTCATAAAGCGACTTGGCCAGAACCAATAAGGTCGCAGTATGTCCATCATGGCCACAAGCATGCATCACTCCAGGAATTAACGATTTATAAGGCACATCCTTTTCGTCCTGAATCGGTAAAGCATCGAAATCAGCCCTGAGTGCTACTGTTTTACCCGGTTTATTACCGTTAATCCGTGCAATTATCCCATTTCCACCGACATTCCCCTTTACTTCAATCCCCAACTTCTCATAATAACCTTGAATAAATTTAGCTGTATCATACTCTTTAAATGACAATTCAGGATGCTGATGTAAATACCGCCGAATAGAAATCATCTCTTCATAGTAATTCTCTAATTTAACGAATAAATTGTTTAACATTTATGTACCCCCATCCCTAAATAATTTGTTTTATACTATTATATAGATATTTAACTTAATATTCTTTATACTTTTAAAAAAAGAAAGGGAAAAGGAAATGAAGGTAAAAAATAAATGGAATGTTGGTTTTATTGTCCTTGCTGTTTTGGCAATGATATTTACCACATTAAAAGTCGCGATTCACAGTCCTTTTTGGATAGATAAAATGGTAACAGCATGGTTTTCACATGTACCGGATTCCGTCATTCCGTTTTTTATAACAATTACGAGAATGGGTAATAAAAAGGAAATCGGTGGTATTGCCCTCCTAATGCTAGCTTGGTTATTGTTGAAAAAAAGAAATTATCTTGGGGCAGCTCTGTTGGCATTGGCAACTGGAATCGGCAATGAAGTCAGCAAATGGATAAAAAATCTTTTTGAACGGCCAAGGCCCGATTTGGAACACTTAGTCATCGTAAAAAGTTACAGCTTCCCAAGTGGTCATGCGATGGTAGGCATGATTATTTATTTCTTAATAGCCTATTTAATAATAGAAGAAATGAAGTCTATTTCTGGAAGAATAATCGTTGGTTTTCTGGCTGGGATTCTCTTACTGTTGATTGGAGCCAGCAGAATTATTCTTCACGTCCACTATCCATCAGATGTTTTAGGTGGGTACGCGTTTGGATTTATTTGGGTGTCGCTGTGGATCTGGTTATATCAATTTATCAAATCTAAATGGTTAGTAAAATAATAAAGAGGCCTCGAATGGCCTCTTTTGTTATATGAGGAAAATCGCGGCAATGGTCGTTACAATTAAACCAACCACTACTGGAACAAGGTTTCGTCTGGCCAGCTCAAAGGGATCTACATTACAAATTGCTGCTGCCGGGATTAAAGCCCATGGAATTAGAGTTCCACCACCAACCCAAATGGCTGCGATCTGTCCTAATGCTGTTAAGGTAGCGGCACCTTTACCAATCGCTGCTGCAAATAGACTTGCCACAGAACCAGCAAGTGAGATTCCGGAGAATCCAGATCCATCTAGCCCTGTAATAGCTCCTACAGCTGTCAGAGTGATGGCTCCAACCGTTTTACTTAATGGAACTATACTTGCCAGAGCAGCACCTAAATCATTGACAATGCCTTGTGAGGCCTTTGGTAAGTAATCTCCAATAATTTTTGTGAAACCGGAATCTCCTAAATAAAAGAAAGCGGCAATCGGAATAACAGGTCCGAATACTTTAAAGCCAAACTGAAATCCTTCAATTAGAAGACTGGTTGATTTTTCAAGACCTTTGTTTTTATAGCTAAATAATGATATTAAAATCAAAATTAGAATAGAAGTTCCGCCAATTATGGCAGTAGCATCTCCACCTGTTAAGTTCAAGTTGGTCATAGCGATGACGTCGGCTACGAATAGGAGAGGTACTAAAATGGCAAAAAATCGTTTTTGGGCGAGGGAAAGCAGAACTGGTTGGTCGGAGGATGTCTCTTGAGATGGAGACAAATCAGTAGATGCGGTGGTAAGAACCCCACGCTTCATGTCGCGCCTTAGCAAATAATAAGCTGTAACAGTGGTGACAAGACCCATAATAAATACTAATGGAATACTGGCATTAATTACATCCTGAATAGGAATTCCTGCTGCATCTGAGGTGAGTTTTGGAGCGGCTTGAATGACATAATCACCTGATAAGGCAATTCCATGTCCAAAAAGGTTCATGGCCATGGCGGCCCCAAGAGCTGGTAATCCTGCACGAATAGCTACTGGCAACAGGACAGCGCCCAATAGTGCAACTGCTGGAGATGGCCAGAAGAACCAGGATATGACCATCATCAAGATACCAATTGTCCAATAGGCCATGGGCGGGTTGCGAATCAATCGTCGGAACGGGGAGATCATCACATCATTAATCCCGGCAGCAGTTAAGGTGTGACTCATCGCAACAATAATCGAAATGACCAAAATCGTAGACAATAATTCAGTAATGGCATACCCAAAACTATTAAAAATACTACTAACAGCGTGGGCTAAACTTCCCGTAGCAGTTATGGCAATGAGGAATATACCCACAATACATATAATCGTAGTGTCCCTTCTCATAACCATGAATCCAATAATAAGAGCAATGAAAACAACGTAAATCCAATGGAGAGCAGTTAATTCAACAATCATTTTGTTTTTACCTCCTTTCTTCCTATAGGAGCTGGGTAAATGCCCTTATGGATGTAATACAGAATATGAAAACGACATCTAGTGGTGAGTAGAAAAAATAAAAAAAGGAATGGATATAAACTCCATTCCGAAGGCAGTATTAGTTATTCAGTTATGGAATATGTATGAATGTAGGCGGGTCCGGCTAAAATTTTGGGGTCACTGAGATTGACAAAAGGATGGTTGGTGTCCTTCCTATCGTCATAGGATGCTTCATTGACCCAAACCGTCATAAATATATACGTATTGGTGGATCCTGGTCGGAGGGCTCTCATTGCTTTTAAACCAGTCGTTGTTCCAAAAGCTTTTACACCTTTTTTTATCTCATACTCAATTAAGGGCCTGCCCTCATCGGTGACAGGAAGATGATTCATGACGACAAAGCCTTCTTTTGTTAGGTTCCCCTCAGCCGCAAAAATGTCATACTTTCTTGGTGCCTGAAAAACTGTTTTTCCTGGAGTCTCATGAAATAATAGGGCTCCAGTTGAATTGACCAAGGTCAAAATCAGTTCTTTCGGATACTTTGATTCGATTTTCTTTAAAAAATCATACGTTCCAGTAGTTATAAAAACATTCATCCTATCAGCTCCTCACTTTCTTTGTTATGAATAGTCTATTTCAATTAAGATCCTTCATACAAGTGATGGAATTGAAACAGAGATTTCAACGATAAAAACCAACTATTTTTTGTCAATTAGTATCATATGGCTATACACAAATAGGATTAATAGGTATATTGGAGACAGTGTGTATAGGGGTTGAAAGTTTTTAAAATTATCATCATTATATTAGAATGAATACATACATGTCTTCGAAAGGTGGACGAAATGGGATGAAAAAACCAATCAATGAAACATTTTTAAAAGCGGCCAGAGGAGAGAAAACGGATCATGTTCCTGTTTGGTATATGAGGCAAGCAGGACGGTCGCAGCCTGAATACCGGGAAATTAAAGAAAAGTATTCTTTATTTGAAATCACTCATCAACCAGAGCTTTGTGCCTATGTTACACGCCTTCCTGTAGAACAATATAACGTAGACGCTGCTATTCTATATAAAGATATTATGACACCACTGCCCGCATTAGGTGTAAATGTTGAAATAAAAGGTGGAATTGGACCAGTTATTGATAATCCAATACGTTCCTTAGCTGATGTTGAAAGACTAGGAGAAATTCATCCTGAGCAAGATATTCCATATGTATTAGATACCATCAAACTGTTAACAGAAGAGCAGTTATCTGTACCATTAATCGGGTTTTCAGGTGCTCCGTTTACACTTGCCAGCTATATGATCGAGGGCGGGCCATCGAAAAATTATAATAAGACCAAGGCGTTTATGTATGCGGAACCAAAAGCATGGTTTGCGTTAATGGACAAGCTTGGCGATATGATTATTACCTATGTAAAAGCCCAAATCAATGCCGGTGCAAGAGCGATACAAATATTTGATTCTTGGGTTGGAGCGGTCAATGTAGAAGATTATCGGTTTTTCATTAAACCAATCATGAACAGGATCTTTACCTCTTTAAAAGAAGAAAATGTTCCGCTAATCATGTTTGGTGTAGGGGCAAGCCACTTGGCGTTGGAATGGAATGATCTTCCTTTGGATGTGGTGGGTTTGGACTGGAGACTGCCTATTAAGCAGGCAAGAGAAATGGGTATCCAAAAGACGGTTCAAGGAAATCTTGATCCCGCCATTCTTCTTGCTCCTTGGGAAGTGATCGAAGAAAAGGCCAAAGCCATTTTAGATCAAGGTATGGCCCAGCCTGGTTACATCTTTAATTTAGGTCATGGAGTATTCCCATCTGTAAATCCAGAAATGTTGAAAAAATTAACTGCGTTTATCCATGAATATTCTACTGAAAAGTTGAAAGGATAAAAACACCTCAGCTAAGCGTAAATATTGGTAAGTGGGCCAATTTTTTGGCACAATAATATAAGCTGCAAAAAGGGTCATGAAAGTCAGAATGGTAGTTAACTGACACTTCGTGACCCTATCCACAGTTAAGGGATAAACATACGATTGAGGTGTAAAACATGGCAAAGAAGACAATGGGGTTGCTAGTAATGGCTTATGGCACGCCCTATACATTGGATGATTTAGAGGGATACTATACTCATATTCGGCGTGGCAGAAAACCTAGCCCTGAAATGATAGAAGATTTACGAAATCGCTATGAAGCCATTGGGGGAATCTCACCTCTGGCCAAAATTACTCAAGAACAAGCTGAACTGCTTGAGCAACATTTAAATAGCGTACAGGATGAAATTGATTTTAAAATGTATTTGGGTTTAAAACATATTCATCCATTTATAGAAGATACAGTGAAACAAATGCATACCGATGGAATTAGAGAAGCGGTAAGTATCGTGCTAGCCCCACATTTCTCAACTTTCAGTGTGCAATCCTATAATGGAAGAGCGATAGAAGAAGCTACCAAGCTGGGGGGATTGACTATTACGTCAATTGAAAGCTGGTATCAAGAACCTAAATTTATTCAATATTGGGCAGAGAGAGTTAGGGGTATATTCGACAGTATGCCAGCTGATGAAAAAGAAAATGCCGTTCTAATTGTTTCTGCACATAGCCTCCCTGAGAAAATTATCCAATTTGGAGATCCGTATCCTCAGCAGCTAAAGGAAACGGCTGATTTAATTGCTGAACAGGCTAGTGTGAAAAATGTTGAAATTGGCTGGCAAAGTGCAGGCAATACGCCTGAACCTTGGTTGGGTCCCGATGTACAGGATTTAACAAGGGATTTATATCATGAGAAAAAGTATAAAGCCTTTGTTTATGCTCCGGTAGGATTTGTATGTGACCATCTTGAAGTTTTATATGATAATGATATCGAATGTAAAGCGGTAACAGATGAAATTGGGGCAAAGTATTATCGACCAGAAATGCCAAATGCTCAGAGAGAATTTATTGACACATTGGCTACCGTCATTTTGAAACATATTAGTCAATAATGTAAAGAGGGAAATAACAGGAAGAAGGTGAAGCCCGTGACGGAAGAACACAAGAAGGTTGTTATAATTGGTGGAGGTATTGCCGGAATGACAGCGGCGTTTTACCTTCAAAAAATGATACGTGAGCACAGCCTTCCAATCGATATTCAATTGATAGAGGCCTCACACCGTCTGGGAGGGAAAATGCAAACCGTTGTTAAGGACGGTTTTACAATTGAAAGAGGTCCTGATTCCTTCTTGGCAAGGAAGACCAGCATGATCAGACTGGCAAAAGAGGTTGGAATGGATGACAAATTAGTACCCAATTCCACGGGAAAATCGTATGTTTTAGCTAATGAGAAACTGCATTCAATGCCCGGTGGATCGATCATGGGAATCCCAACAGAAATTGGACCATTTATCACTACTGGTCTATTTTCTCTTCCCGGTAAGTTAAGAGCTGCGGCTGATTTTATTTTACCTCGATCAGAAAGTGGGAAAGACCAATCTTTAGGAGAATTTTTTCGCAGGAGATTGGGAGACGAGGTTGTAGAAAATTTAATTGAACCATTATTATCCGGGATTTATGCAGGTGATATTGATCAATTAAGTTTACAATCGACATTCCCGCAATTTTATGAGGTGGAACAAAAATACCGAAGCCTGATCATAGGGATGAAAAAGTCCGCTCCGGCAAAGCCAAAGGAAGCTGTTACAAAAGAAAAAACCACTGGCGGATTCTTAACGTTTAAAACTGGTTTGCAATCCTTTGCTGAGGCAATTGAGGCTCATCTAGACCCAAACATCATCTTAAAAGGGCATAGGGTGGAGCAGATAAACAGATTTAATGGGAAGTACGAACTATATCTCAATAATGGGGAAATGATTACGGCTGATTCTATTATTGCAGCCACTCCACATAAAGTGACGCAATCCATGTTCTCAGAATATAACTTTTTTGAGCCTTTTAAGTCAGTTCCATCCACTTCGGTTGCTACAGTATCAATGGCCTTTCCGATAGATGCAATTAAGCAGGATATTGATGGAACCGGATTTGTAGTATCAAGAAATAGTGACTATTCGATAACAGCATGTACCTGGACCCATAAAAAATGGGAGCATTCCACTCCGAAGGATAAAGCACTGCTTCGTTGTTATGTTGGTAGGGCCGGTGACGAAACAATTGTGGATCTCTCGGATGATCAGATCATCCGCATCGTACTCGATGATTTGAAGAAAACGATGGACATTACAATGAATCCGGAATTTTCGATTGTTTCTCGTTGGAAAAATGCTATGCCACAATATACAGTAGGCCACAAACAAAGGCTGAATAAAATTTTGCGGTATATGAAAGAAGAACTGCCAGGTGTTTTCCTCGCAGGTGCATCCTATGGCGGTGTAGGAATTCCTGACTGTATTGATCAGGGGGAAGCATCGGTTAAAGATGTATTAGATTATTTAAAAGGATAAGATTTATTCGAAGAGACTGCTGGTTAGTAAACAGTCTCTTTTTTTTGCATTTTAGCTATTGCCAATCTATGAAAAAGAGAGTATACTCGAAAAGTAATAAATGACTGAAATGTTCATTTGGTCAATTTCAGCATCTTTAAGGATTGTCATCTTTGATAATCCTAATTCTTTACAGAATAATGACCAAATGAATAAAACGGTCAATAAAAATAAAGGAGGCATCCGATATGAAAAACATCCTGTTGAAGGAAGAGCTTTCAACTATTTTCAAAAATAAGAAAGTCTTAATTCCGATTATCGCAGTCATGTTTATTCCTGTTTTATATGCCGGGATGTTTTTGTGGGCGTTCTGGGACCCTTACGGCAAGATGGATCACCTGCCGGTTGCAATTGTCAATAATGACAAGGGAGCTGAAATGGAAGGAGAACACCTGAAACTTGGTGATGATCTTGTAAAAAAATTAAAAGACAGTAAACAGTTTGATTTTAAAACTGTCAATAAAGATCAAGGATATCAGGATCTGAAAAATCAAAAATATTACATGTTAATTGAAATACCAAAGGATTTTTCAGAAAACGCAACAACTCTCATGGATAAAAATCCAAAAAAATTGGAGCTAATTTATAGACCAAATGAGAGCTACAATTTCCTTTCAGCTCAGATTGGCGGGACTGCCATTGATAGAATCAAAACGGCTGTTTCCGAAAAGGTAACTGAAACTTATGCTGAAACGATATTCGAAAAGGTGTCTGAACTTGCAGACGGTATCAAAAAGGCAAGTGATGGTGCAGGAGAATTGAGTGACGGTACTGTCGAACTTGATAATGGCTCAAAAGAGTTAAATAATGGTCTTTCGACATTAGCAGAAAAATCGATTGAATTTAATACCGGAATGAAAACGGCTGATGCAGGTGCCGGAAAACTATCCTCCGGTTCGAATGAATTATACAATGGGCTTGCAACCCTTGCGGAAAAATCAATTGTATTTAATACCGGAATGAAAACGGCTAATGCTGGTGCTGGTAAACTATCCTCCGGTTCGAATGAATTATTCAATGGGCTTGCAACCCTTGCGGAAAAATCAATTGAATTCGACCAAGGTGTGAAAACGGCATCTTCAGGTTCACAAACATTGACTGAAGGTTCAAGTCAAGTTAAAAATGGTCTAGCAACAGTAGATTCCAAGCTTCCTGAACTAGTTTCGGGAACTGACAAGGTCTACCAAGGTGCTGAACAATTGAAAGAACAACTTCCTGCAGGGATTGCTGAAGGAATGAAAACTCAATTGTCCAGCAGTGTAGGAGAGCTTAATAAAGGAATTGACAGTTTTGAATCACAACTGACTGCCAGCCTCTCCCAACAAATTGCTAAACAGACATTGGCCCAACAGTCAGCAAGTATGCAGCAATTAGCTGAAGCTTTAATAAAGAATGGTGCCAACCCAGCAATTGTGCAAGGTGTATTTGCACAAGCCCAAGCAGCTGCCCCAACACAGGAACAGCTTCAAGCACAAATTGCTGCCAACCTTAAACCAGGTTTGGATTCAGGATTCGAGCAATTTAAAACTGGAGTTAATCAAAAATTATTGGGAGCTACCACAGGTTTAGAGGAGCAAATTCGAAATCAAACCAATCCATATTTTGATAGCCTAATTAACGGAATTGGGGCAGTCAATACTGGACAAAAAGATTTGCAATCTGGGATTCATCAATTATATACAGGTTCAGTTGCTTTAAACACTGGTGCCCAACAGTTAACAAATGGGATGACTCAATTATCTAGCGGTGCAGATCAATTAACAGCTGGTGCAGGCAAACTTGCAACTGGCTCAAATCAACTCAAAAACGGTGCAACCGATTTGGCAAGTGGGATGACTCAATTATCTGGCGGTTCAGATCAATTAACAGCTGGTGCAGGTAAACTTGCAACTGGCTCAAATGAACTCAAAAACGGTGCGACTGACTTGGCAAGTGGGATGAACCAATTAACAGCTGGTTCTGGAGCAATCACGGATGGGGCTGGGAAATTAGCCGATGGTTCCAACCAATTAAAAGACGGTACAACTAAGCTATCTGACGGGGCAAATGAACTTGCTACTAAACTTTCTGATGGTGCGGAACAGGCCTCAAAGGTTCATGCTGATAATAAAACATATAATATGATGGCGAAACCGGTAAAATTAGAAAAAGATAGATTAAATAAAGTGCCAAACTACGGAACAGGATTTGCACCATATTTCTTATCATTAGGTTTATTTGTTGGTGCACTTCTATTATCAATTGTCTTCCCAATTCGTGAAGCAGCTATAAGACCATCAAGCGGTTTTAACTGGTTTTTCAGTAAATTTGCGATTATGGCAGCGGTTGGTATCGTTCAAGCATTAGTTGCTGACGCCATCCTTCTTTGGGGATTGGATCTGCACGTTCAAAGTGAGCCTAAATTTATGCTATTCTCGATTTTGACCAGTTTGACATTTGTAACGTTAATTCAATTACTTGTTTCTGCATTGGCTGATGTCGGGCGTTTTGTTGCCATTGTCATTCTAATATTCCAACTAACAACAAGTGCAGGAACGTTCCCGCTTGAATTAATTCCAAATTTCTTACAGCACTTTAATGCTTTCTTACCAATGACTTATACAGTAAGTGGCTTTAAAGCAGTAATCTCAAGCGGCGACTACAGCTTTATGTGGGAAAACTTCATGATTTTATTAAGTTTTACTTTAGGGTTTGCGTTATTAACGATCGTTACCTATTCAATGAAACTTAAATCTAAACATAAGACACTTATAAGCGAGTGATAATCAAAAGACCAGCCAATTCATTCATTTGGCTGGTTTTTTCAATACCAAAATTATGAATAGAGCACAAGTTGGAGTATATTAGGGAGTAGAAAATGAAATTGGAGGAATGAGACATGAAGTTGACAGTCATTGGTTTTTGGGGTGGATATCCCAAAAAGAACGCTGCTAGTTCAGGCTACTTGCTTGAACATGATCATTTTAAACTGCTAATTGATTGCGGAAGCGGTGTATTGGCCAAGCTGCAAAATATTGTGGAGCCAGAGGAGTTAGATGCTCTTGTTCTTTCCCATTATCATCCGGATCATATTGCTGACATTGGCGTTCTTCAGCATGCCAGATTGATTCAAGGTTTTCTAGGGAAAGAATTCCCGACACTTCCTGTATATGGCCACCATTTTGATCAAGAAGAATTTGCAAAATTAACCTATAAAAATATTACCCAAGGTCATGCATATGATCCGAATCAGAAGCTAAGCGTTGGCCCGTTTCAAATCACCTTTTTAAAAACAGATCACCCAGTGCCATGTTACGCGATGAGAATCGAAGCTGACGGAAAGGTGCTTGTTTATACAGCAGACAGTGCTTTTAAAGAAGAATTTATTGAATTTAGCCAAGCAGCTGATGTATTACTATGTGAGTGTAATTTTTATGGCAACCAAAGTGGAAAGTCTGCCGGTCATATGAATAGTTTGGATGCAGGTCAATTTGCTAATAGAGCAGGGGTAAAGAAATTAATTCTGACCCATCTGCCGCATTTTGGGAACCTTACTGATCTTACGACTGAGGCAGCGCAGCATTTTACTGGTATAATAGAGCTAGCTGAAGAATTTAAGACTATTACACTGTAAAAGGGGAAGTAACAATGTTATTTATCGACAATAAGGGAATAACAGATCCGCAAATTAATCTCGCCATCGAAGAATATGCCCTGAAAAATCTTGATATTAATGAAACCTATCTATTATTTTACATAAACCAGCCATCCATCATTATTGGAAAAAATCAAAACACCATTGAAGAGATTAACACAGAATATGTAGAACAGAATGGGATTATTGTTGTTCGCAGATTGTCCGGAGGTGGAGCTGTTTATCACGATCTCGGGAATTTAAATTTTAGCTTTATAACCAAGGATGACGGAGAAAGCTTTCATAATTTCCGTAAATTCACAGAACCGGTCATATCAGCTCTGAAAAAATTAGGGGTAAATGCCGAACTAAGTGGCAGGAATGACGTCGAAGTAGAAGGCAGGAAGATTTCCGGTAATGCACAGTTTTCTACAAAAGGTAGAATGTTCAGTCATGGAACGCTTCTGTTTAACTCAGAAATGGAAAATGTCGCCTCTTCTTTAAAGGTAAAAAAGGATAAAATTGAATCAAAAGGGATTAAATCTGTAAGAAGCCGGGTGGCTAATATATCCGAATTTTTAACCGAAAGAATCAATATCGAAGAGTTTCGTTCTTTAATTTTAAAATCAATCTTTGAGGGACAGAGTGAAATTGCCGAGTATGTTCTTACTGATGAGGACTGGGAAAAGATTCATCAGCTTTCCAAAGAACGCTACCAAAATTGGGATTGGAACTATGGAAAATCACCTAAATGTAACCTGCAGCATTCTCATCGTTTCCCTGTCGGATCGATTGATGTCCGATTAGAAGTCAATAAAGGAATCATCGAGAATTGCAAAATATATGGCGACTTTTTTGGTGTAGGCGATGTAAGTGAAATTGAAGCTAAACTAAAGGACATTCGCTATGACAAGGGTGAAATCGAAAAAGCTCTCGCAGATGTTACTATTAGTCATTATTTTGGAAATATAACGAAAGAGGAATTTCTTAACCTACTATATTAAATAGATAACAGCACACTTTTTTTTTGGGGTGCTGTTTGTTTATCTAAACGCACTGTGTAACTTTTCTGAAAATATCGAGAATTATACTTGAATACTTAAGGTTCTTTCAATATAATATATTTAGAAAATTGTTACAAAAATGTGAATGAGTATTCATTCACCAAAGGGGAGATAAACATGAATCTAACTTCACAGCTTCATGAGACTGCCAAAAATTCGGCTGAGAAGATTGCTTATTACTTTATGGGCAAATCAAGCACATATGCTGAATTAGATGCTGCTATTACGAAGTTTGCATCCGGTCTGGAGAAATTAGGGGTCAAACAAGGGGATCATATTGCGCTGTTGTTGGGGAACTCACCGCATTTTGTGATCAGCTTATACGGAGCATTACGATTAGGCGCCACTGTTATTCCAGTAAATCCAATTTACACTCAAGATGAAATTGGATATATCCTGAATAACGGAGATGTAAAAGTAGTTGTGGGTCTCGACATGATGATTCCACTCGCAGAAAAAGTCCACACCCATCTGCCAAAAGTAGAGCACTTTATTATCTGTGAAACAGACCAAAAAGGATTAGAACAACCGGGTGTAGAAAACCTTTCCGTTTACTCAAAAATGAAATCGTTTACAGACACAGTAGCCTCTGGAGACATCACTTTCAAAGGCCCAGAACTTCAAGATGATGACAACGCAATTATACTTTATACCTCAGGCACAACAGGAAAACCAAAAGGTGCCATGCTTACTCATAAAAATCTCTACAGCAATGCTAAAGATATCGGTGATTATTTAAAAATGAACAGTGATGATAAGGTCATTACTGTTTTGCCGATGTTTCATGTATTTTGCTTAACCGTTGCTTTAAATGCACCATTGTTAAGTGGTGCCAGCCTTTTAATTGAACCAAAATTCAGCCCAAAAGAAATTTTCAGAATAACTAAAGAATACAAAGCAACCGTATTTGCCGGAGTTCCAACTATGTATAATTTCCTATATCAATTTCCTGAATCAAATCCGGAAGATTTACAGTCACTAAGACTCTGTATTTCAGGAGGAGCATCTTTGCCGGTTGCACTTTTAAAGAATTTTGAACAGAAATTTAATGTTTTGATCTCTGAAGGGTATGGATTATCCGAAGCATCTCCGGTTACTTGCTTTAATCCGTTGGATCGTCCACGGAAGGCTGGTTCTATTGGAACATCGATTCTAAATGTCGAAAACAAAGTTGTAAACGAGCTTGGCGAGGAAGTTCCTGTCGGTGAAGTCGGTGAATTAATTGTCCGTGGACCGAATGTCATGAAAGGCTATTATAAAATGCCAGAAGAAACGGCTGCTACAATTCGAGATGGATGGCTTTATACAGGTGATATGGCCAGGATGGACGAACAAGGATATTTTTATATAGTTGACAGAAAGAAGGACTTAGTTATTGTTGGAGGTTATAATGTGTATCCACGAGAGGTGGAAGAAGTCATTTATAATCATCCTGACATAGTTGAAGTCGCTGTGCTAGGAATTCCTGACCCGAATCAGGGTGAAGCCGTGGCAGCCTATGTGGTCAGCAAAAATCCTGATGTAACAGCAGAACAGCTGCTTGCCTATTGCAAAGAACATCTTGCAAAATATAAAGTTCCTACTACGATTGAATTTTTAGAAGAACTGCCAAAGAATACAACAGGAAAAATTCTGCGGCGTGCACTCAAAAAGCAAGTAACACAGCAGGTTTAATAATTGAAAATTTTATTTTGAAACGGCAGGCTTATGGTCTGCCTTTTTCGAATTTAATAGTGAAGGGGTGATTTTAAATGGATAATATCGTTTTGGAGATTCGTCAATACATTGCTGTTTTAACGATTAATCGTCCGGAATCATTAAATGCATTTAATTATGAAACACTTGTTGAACTAGGGGAGAAGGTAGAGCAAGTTCGGGTTCACCCCGATGTTAGAGCGGTTATTTTTAGCGGAAGCGGGCATAAGGCTTTCAGTGTTGGAGCTGATTTAAAAGAGCGAAAAACCCTTAGTGATGCAGCGGTAAAACGTAATCTATATAAAATCAATGAGGTCTTTAATGCGATAGACCAGTTGCCGCAGCCGACGATTGCAGCGATAAATGGTTTTGCTTTTGGTGGCGGGATGGAGCTTGCTTTAGCCTGTGATTTTCGAATCGCAGCGAATGATGCGGTAATGGGCTTGACTGAAACCAGCTTAGCTATTATCCCAGGGGCAGGAGGAACTCAAAGATTGCCAAGATTAATTGGTCAGGCAAAAGCCCTTGAGCTTATATTAACAGCGAGAAGATTACAAGCTGAAGAAGCAAAAAGCTATGGATTGGTTATGAGGGTAGTGAACAGAGAGCAGCTTATGCAAGAATCGATGACCTTTTGTACACAGTTGCTAGCGAATGGCCCGATTGCCCTTCAACAAGCCAAATTTGCCATCAAGAATGGAATGAACACTGATTTGGCCACAGGGCTCCAAATTGAACGAAAAGCCTATGAGGTTACCCTTCCTACTGAAGATAGAATCGAGGCATTGAATGCCTTTGCTGAAAAAAGAAAACCAGACTTTAAAGGTAAATAAACAAAAGCATGGCGGAGATTTCTGCCATGCTTTATTAGTTTATCTTTGTCAGAATGTTTGCTAAAATGTATTGTTATATGAGGATATGCACCAGGGGGGATCAGGTTGGCAGATTTTGCAATAGGAAAAGAAGCAACACAATTTAGAAAAGGGATTCAGGCCGGGATAACCATTGGAATCGGCTATTTTCCCATTGCACTTACTTTTGGTCTTTTGGCGAAGTCTTCAGGACTTACAATCTATGAGACTGTTTTAATGAGCTTAATTGTCTTTGCAGGGGCCTCACAGTATATTTCTTTAAGTCTAATTACCTATGGGACGGGAATTTTTGAAATTATCCTCACCACGTTTATTGTCAACATCCGGCATTTTTTAATGAGCGCAACATTAAACGAGAGAACCGAGGAAGATCTCTTGTTAAATAAAATGCTTTATTCATTTGGTATTACTGACGAGACTTTTACCGTTGCAGCCACAAGGGAAGAAACGGTCACATCCGGTTTCATGGTCGGTCTTATCACGGTATCCTATTCTAGTTGGGTGATTTTTTCTGGAGTCGGTCATCTTATTGGAGCCAGTCTTCCTAAAACTTTGCAGGAAAGTATGGGGGTTGCTTTGTATGCGATGTTTATCGGACTTTTGGTACCTTCGATGAAAAAAAATGTTAAGGTCGTTTTTTTGGCGGCGCTTGGAGCGGTGTTTAATTCCATTCTGACGGTAGGGCATTTTATGGCGCAAGGCTGGGCGATTGTAACGTCTACACTTCTATCAGCGATCATCATTGAAGTGGTTGAAGCTTTGAAAAAACCACAAAGGGGTGGACATGATGCGGAATGAAATCATCTGGATGATTATTGGAATGGGGTTGGTTACATATATTCCTCGCATGCTGCCATTTATGCTGTTTAAAGGAAAGGAATTACCCGCATTTGTACAAGGTGTATTAAAAAATGTTCCCTATGCAACCTTGGGGGCGTTGATTTTTCCGGCTATTTTATTGATTCAAAAAGGCGATGTATGGTATGGAGTAGTAGGGGCAGCTGCTGCATTTATTGCTGCTTTTTTGGGAGCGAATGTGATAGTGGTCGTCCTTGGTTCTATTGCTGTATTAGCTTTATACTCTTATTTTTTGTAGCCGGATTAAGTCCTCCGGCTATTTTTTATGTTCTAAATAACCTTTTTTTTACTAAACTAATTACAGAGAGGTTGTACAAAAAGGGGGACAAAGTATGGCGCGGAAAATGGGGTTCTTTGCGGTTTTGGCCTATATCATATATGGACTGTTTTTTTATTGGTATTTGTTTCACTTTGCAGATCCAAAGCTTCCCTTTGAATATGAAGGAACAAAAGCTGATCCTGCTACATTTTTGAATGGACGGGAATTGATGCTGAGTGAAGAATATTCCAAGATTAGAAATCTCTTGTTTTTCCTTTCAACCCCGTTTGAATGGCTTTTATATTTTCTGATTTTATTATTTGGTTTTTCCAAAGCGTTCAAGCGTTGGGCAGATCAATCTGTAAAATATAAACTTTTAAGGACGCCCATCTATCTGTTTTGGTTGTCCCTATTTGCCTATTTGGCGACATTTCCACTAAATTACATGAGTTATACTTTTTCGAAGTCCTACCATATTTCCACCCAGTCTTTCCCTTCGTGGATGAAAGATGAGCTAATTGATTTTTGGCTTAATTACGGAACGTGGCTCATCATTGTTCCAGTGCTCTACTGGCTTATGAAAAAAAGTAACAAACGCTGGTGGCTGTACGGGTGGTTGTTGTCAATTCCATTTACTTTGTTTATGACGTTTATTGAACCCGTTGTGATTAACCCATTGTATAACGATTTCTATCCACTTAAAAATAAGGAATTGGAAACGAAAATATTAGCGTTGGCCCATCAAGCACACATTCCGGCGGAACATGTTTTCGAAGTAAATATGGCGAAAGAAACCAATTCAATGAATGCATATGTAAATGGAATTGGTTCCAATGCCCGGATTGTTTTATGGGATACCACCCTTAACAAACTAAATGATGATCAGATTCTTTTTATCATGGCTCATGAGATTTGCCACTATGTTGAGAAACATATTTATTGGGGAATCGGCATTTATTTAGTGCTATCGCTGTTTGGGCTATATATAACGTATCGATTAATGAATTGGGTCAGCAGCCGTTGGGGAAAAGAATTGAAAATGGCTGATGTGAAGGATATTCGCTCTCTGCCACTATTTTTTATGGTCATATCGATGCTGATGTTTGCTTCTAGCCCATTTACCAATTTCATTTCACGATATGAGGAAAATCGTGCTGACAGATATGCTATTGAGCTTACTAAAAATCCAGAGGCGGCCATTACTTCGTTTCAGGAGTTAACCCGCTCAGGATTATCTCAAGTAAATCCGCCATTACTTGTGAAGATTTTCCGATATACCCATCCTTCCATGCTAGACCGTATATCAAAACTTGAAGAATATGAAATTGAGCATCGAAACAAATAAAAAACTGGCTAAAGACAAAATAAGGTCTTTAGCCTTTTTATTTGTAAAAGGGCAAGAAAATACGCATTTTTACTAGACAAGCTTTCATAAATTTCATTTACTATACTATCGGAACGAAAGGAGGGATTGCTTTGCAAAACGAAAATCAAACAGCTCCTGATGTCGTCACTATTCTTTGGAGAAGAAATCAAAATGGTTCACGTACTATTGTTGCGGCTACTGTTATTGGCAGTGCCCACCCTTGTGAAAATTGCCTACAGCCTGGCGACCGTTTTTCTGCAGCAAGAACTTGCCTGTTAAACAACGGTTTTCAGCGTGTATTCCAAGAAATGTTTGGAGACTTTGGCGTTTCAGTATTTGTCCGCACATCTACAAACATGAATTGTCAATAATTTAATCGATACGAAAAATGGACCTGTCAAAGTAACGACAGGTCCGTTTTTGGTCAGATAGGAAAGTATGAATTTTCCTATCAGGCATAAGTGCAACTACGCCTCTGATTTTGCCTAAAGGCCCGCCAATTGGCGGGTTTTTTAATGGTATTACGTTCCGAAGCGCTTATTTATTTCTCTTAGTTCACCAGTCAACCGAAAGAATGTCATTCGGTCTTGATGATCAATGGCCGAGTCAATTTTTTTCAGTAATTTTTCCTTTTCCACAGTAAGTTGGATTTCCGACAAGAGCATTTCAATGTAGAGGTCCTGAACGAAATTTTCTTTCATCTTATTGCGTTTCATGGCGCCGATTTTCATTAATTCGGTGTTCGGCTTTTCATTCATGATTATCACCTCTGACGCTTTTTTCTATTATATGGGGTTTTTATGATAATATCAATTAATTTTCAATCTTCTGACAACATTTTCTGTGCATAGAATTTGTGAACAAATTGGCAACATTTTGTGAAACTGGAGGAATCAAATGTTAGAAATGTTAAAATGTTATGTAAATTCATAAAAATAGGAGTGAATAATTTGAAGCAACAAATTAAAGAGTATGAGGTACATTCATCCACCATGTATTTGGCACCAATGAAATACGGGAGTAAAATCTTTACTAGGATTGTGGAAACAGACTCCGAATTCTTAGCTCCATTTAAGCCATTGGAGATTATCAAAAGAAGCTGTGAATATTTTGGCGTGGATTATGAAAGCAGGAAAAAGGGCACGCGACAGCTAATTGGCTATAATCGGAAAATCCCTATAACAATTGAACCAACCAACCGCCTTTTCTTTTTTCCCACTTCTTCTCCTAACCATCCTGATTGTATTTGGTTCTCACACGAGCATATAGAAAAATTTGAGCGTATAGCCCCTAACCAAACATTCATCACGTTTCGAAACGAACAATCCTTCCAATTTCCAGTTCCCATTAGTACCATTGAAGGACAAATGCTTAGAACATCCTATTTAAAAACCAAGCTTTTACAAAGAATTGAGGGAAATAAAAAGCTGTTATACGTAACAAACCAACAAAATTTATTTAAAGCATCTGAGGGTGCTCTTGAATACATCGAATAACCCTCTGTTCACTTTATTGGGGCAAATGTTTTTTTAATAAATAGGTCTCCATTAATTCTTGAACCTTATTGCGAATCCGTGGATTAAAGTAATTATGGTTTTCTTCATAGCCTTTATAAATAAACATATACATAGTAAAGGCTTCGTCTCGATTAGTTTCAAGTACCTTCAGTTTATTCTTTTTCATGTATTGTTTGACTTGGGCTAATTCCTTCTGAATTTCCTTCATCGTTTCTTCGATTAATTCCAAATATGGCTTTTTTAACTTAAAAGGACTTTTATTGACTACTTCCAGGTCCCGGTTTAAGACAGTTAAGACCATAGGGTAATAAATGGCCTTCTCCATGATATCCCGATCCTGATCTGGAATTCTGGTCATAGTTCCTCGCACCTTTCTAAAGACAGAACTTATGTTCTTATTTTACTAAAAACAATGAAGAGTTTCAACTGTGACTAAAAGCTCGGCTACCTCCCGAGCTTTTTTATTTGCCAATTAGTCTCATTTCGTGAGAAAGTTTTTATTAATAGAAGGATATATCCTAGGGGAAAATAAATGAAAGAAGAAACGAAAAAAATTAAAATACAGTCTTATCTTTTGGAACCAAAATACACGGATGTTAATAGGTGATGAAAATGAGAGCTGATCGGCACCGCAAGAAAAAAAGGGGAAAATGGGCAGCCTTTTTCCTGGTATTCTTATTATTAATCGCTGCAGGAGTTGCTTATTCGTATTTTCAATATCAGCAAGGGGTTAACAAGTCCTTAAAACAAATCAATCAAGATGGGAAAGGGCAACACCAACAAGAGTACACATTCGAAGGAAAGAAAGATCAATATGGTGATACAAATGTATTACTGTTGGGAAGTGATGCTCGCGGTGATGAAAAATCTCGCGCAGATACGATTATGATTGCACACTATAACGAGGATAAAGGAACATTTAAATTAACTTCCATTATGAGGGATTGCTACGTCTTGATACCAGGTTATGGTAAGCATAAGATCAATTCCGCTTTTGCCCGTGGGGGTCCTGAATTGATGAGACAAACCATTAAACGAAATTTTGATATTGACCTTCAGTATTATGCCATTGTGGATTTTCAAGGATTTGTACAATTAATTGACGAGGCATTTCCAAATGGGGTAGAAATAGATGTAGAAAAGAAGATGTCAGCCTATGTTGAAACACCGCTGGAGCCGGGGCTGCAAAGATTAAACGGAAAACAAATGCTGAGTTATGTAAGATTTCGCCATGATGCTATTGGAGATTTTGGCAGGGTCCAACGCCAGCAAAAGGCTGTCAAGGCTATTGGAGACCAGTTAGGCGCATTCACGACAATTGCAAAGCTTCCAAAATTAATTGGAGTAGTATCTCCTTATGTGAATACAAATATGAAAACCTCCGATATTCTATTTATGGGGAAAGATTTTTTTTCCGATAAACGAGGTAATGTCGAAACATTGCGTATCCCTATTGATAATAGCTTTACTGAGCCAAGGATTAGCGGGGAAGGCTCTATATTGGATATTGACCTTGAAAAAAATAAAGAAGCCCTTCACCAATTTATTACAAAATAATCCTTATCTATCGACTAGAATAGAATTTATAAAGAGAAATAAGGAGAAAACGGATGGATTTTGAAACAATTAAAGCATGGTTTACACTACACAATATTATGGAACTAATCCAGCAATATCGGGCACTGGGGCCAATTCCGGGAATCTTATTCATCGTATTAGAGGCATTTTTGCCATTTCTTCCTTTGTTTATATTTGTTATGGCAAATGCAAATGCCTTTGGACTTTGGCTAGGATTTTTATATTCATGGGTTGGGGCTGTTATCGGTGCCTTATTGGTTTTTTCGATCATTCGAAAATATGGACAACAGAAGCTGTTAGGTTTCTTACCCAGACACCCAAAAGTCCGTAAATTGATGGATTGGGTGGAACGTCACGGCTTTGGTCCAGTCTTTTTAATGATCTGTTTTCCTTTCACACCTTCAGCGGTGGTTAATATTGTTGCAGGTCTATCGAAACTTAGCAAGGCCCAATATATGCTGGCCGTTTGCATCGGTAAAATGGTCATGATTTTTACCATCAGCTTTATTGGCTATGATATTCGCTCATTAATCCTTCAGCCATATAGAACAGTGATTGTATTAGCCATTATCTTTATTCTTTGGTATGTAGGCAAAAGAATTGAAGTAAGATTGAATAAGAGTATGGGAACTGACCATAATGGGGTAATAAGTAAAAGCAAAGGGATGCAAAAACGGAGGGGATTCCATGGGAAGTGAATGGAAAAGGGAAGGTATTGAGTGGTTTAAAGCATTTGCAATCGGGATTATCATTTTTGTCTTTATACGCACGTTTTTCTTTTCTAATTACGTGGTTGAAGGGGAATCAATGATGCCAACTCTGCAGGAGGGGAATAAACTTGTAGTGAATAAGTTGGGCTACCAAGTTGGGGAACTCAATCGCTTTGATGTCATTGTTTTTCATGCAAATGCTGATGAAGATTTTGTCAAAAGGATTATTGGTTTACCAGGAGATAAAATTGAATATCGCAATGATCAATTATATATCAATGGTCATAAATATAAGGAGCCATTTTTGGACGAGTACAAAAGAAAGGCAAACGGAGTGAAAATTACCGGTGATTTTAACTTGGAGGAAATTACTGGTGAGGCTACTGTGCCGGAGGGAAAATTATTTGTTATGGGGGATAACCGCTTAGAAAGCTGGGATAGCCGTCACTTTGGATTTATCTCTACCAGTCAGGTTGTCGGAAAAGTGGACTTGCGTTACTGGCCGTTAAATGAAATGGATGTAAATTTTTGATCTTTAAAGAACCACAATGA
The DNA here is from genome assembly GCF_051233465.1 of Neobacillus solisequens. Classification (NCBI taxonomy): domain Bacteria; kingdom Bacillati; phylum Bacillota; class Bacilli; order Caryophanales; family Bacillaceae; genus Neobacillus; species Neobacillus solisequens. The sequence goes on from NZ_JBKFGJ010000003.1 coordinate 170,154, forward strand.
AAAAGACCGGGCCTTCAAGCTCGGTCTTTTAGATATTTATTGAATCTTCCTTATACTTCTTTAACTTTCGTATGACAGAAGGTTGGCTAATTCCAAGATATCTAGCCATTTCATATGTTGATTTACATTGCTTGGATGCTTTTAACATCATCCATTTTTCCACTCGTTCCAGTAAAGCCTTGAGGTCGCTGCTTTCTAATAAAAATTGATCGAGGATAGAGGTGTTTTCATGATCAAAGGAGGCTTGTCCAATCATATAAGATGGCAGTGAAGAGGGACGGATCATAGAGTCTTCAGTTGTTAAAATGAGTCTTTCAATTAAATTCTCTAACTCACGTACATTGCCTGGCCATTTGTATGAGAGTAAGATTTCAAATGTAGCCTGGTGCAGTTTTTTGGAAGTTTTATATTTCCTGTTTATCTTTCTACTAAAATGATTTAGCAAAAAGGAGATATCCTCTTTTCGAACACGTAAAGGGGGGATTAAAAGTGGAATCACATTTAATCTGTAATATAGGTCTAAACGAAAATCCCCACTTTGAACCATTTCCTCTAAGTTTTTGTTGGTAGCAGTAATAAGTCTGAAGTCAAGTTGTTGCTCTTTACTACTCCCAATTCTCATAAGCTTTTTCTCTTGCAATACTTTTAACAATTTTGCCTGCATCGATAAGGGAAGCTCACCTATTTCATCCAAAAATAAGGTTCCGTTATGAGCCTGTTCAATTAATCCTTGTTTCCCACTTTTTTGAGCGCCTGTAAAAGCTCCTGCTTCATATCCAAATATTTCAGATTCAAATAAACTTGGTGGAATCGTGCTGCAATTCACCTCAATAAATGGTCCTTTGTCACGATGGCTCAGTGTGTGAAGTTTTCGGGCAAACATGCTTTTTCCGACTCCGGACTCTCCTAAAAACAAAACAGTGGCGTCAGTATTGGCAACTCGTTTGATTGTTTTGGAAATTTGCTGCATTTCTTTGCTTCGATAAAAGAGATCCTCTTTTTCCTTTAATTCTTCAACTTGTTTTTGATAGCCTTTAACTCTTTCTTCTAATTGTTCATATTGCTCCTGAAGAAGTCTGATTTCTGTTTGATCAATGGCATAACTAATTACTCGAATGATTTCGCCCTTTTCATCAAAGATAGGAAAGGCTGTGGACATAATAATTTTACCGGTTTTGGTGTTCTGCATAATTTGAGCGGGCTGTTTTTCTTTTAGTACGAGGGCTGTTATCGATGGTGAAAGAATTCCCAACTCTTCAAGGTCATATATGGATTTTCCAATGTAGGATTGTGTCTCACCCTCATAAACCGCCCAATGTGTGTTATTTGTGTATAAAATAATCCCGTTGCCATCGGTAATCGTTATGTTGTTATTAGAAGTTTCGATTATTTTATGTAGAATCATTTCTTCAATAGACATAGGGTCCCCCCTTATTATTTATTAGTTATGTGTAAAATATAATTCAGAATTGACTCAATAATCAATAAATAAATCAAAAAATAGTCATTTTGATTCATAAATAAATTATTTTTAAATATTTTCATAGTAAAAAGCTTAAATAAAAGGTTTGTAATTTTGGCATGATTCTTGCTTTATTATTTAATTCGAAAATGCTTCTATTCCATTTTGAAAGCGCTTTTGTTAGGGGTGTTTTTAAAATTTGGCTCTGTTCAACTTGTATGTTGATTTCCGCTCCAGGCACGTGCGGTTCGTGGGCGTTTCGGCGAGCCTCCTCGGCGCTTGCGCCTGCGGGGTCTCTCAAGAACCGTACTCCCACGGGACATTGATTTTCTTCATGGATTTGGCCCACGCACGAAGGAAATGCGTTAGCATTTTCGAGAAGTCTTCGTGCCTTCCGCTCCAATCAACAGGGTTTAAAATCAACAGTATTCTTTAACATAGCCAAAAATTTAACAAACAAAAAGGGGATGTAATATGGAGAATCCACATGGAGGGCTTCAACATAGCCTAAAAACAAGGCATGTAACAATGATTTCAATCGGTGGGGTTATTGGAGCCGGACTATTTGTTGGTAGTGGGACAATGATTAATTCATCGGGTCCAGGTGCCATTGTATCCTACATAATTGCCTGTTTAATGGTTGTTTTAATTATGAGGATGCTTGGAGAGATGGCAGTCGTTAACCCTGATAGCGGGTCGTTTTCAACATATGCCCATCAAGCAGTTGGTCCTTGGGCCGGTTTTACAATTGGCTGGCTTTATTGGTTTAATTGGACAATCATCGTTACAATCGAGACAGTATTGCTGGGAACAATGCTGCATAATTGGGTACCATCCATACCGATTTGGTTAGCCAGTGTGTGTTTTCCGATTATCATGGCAATATCTAATGCCTTTTCAGTAAAGGTATACGGTGAATTTGAATATTGGCTAGCTTTTATTAAAGTAGCGGCTATTGTTATTTTCTTAGGCCTGGGTGCTGCTATTATTATGGGGCTTGTTCCAGGGGTGAAAGCGCAGGGGTTATCAGAGATGATGGCAGGAGCAGACTTTTTCCCACATGGATTTACTCCTGTCCTGCTTGGGGTCATTTTTATTACCTTCTCCATTTCCGGAAGCGAGGTAGCAGCAATAGCAGCTGGTGAGTCAACCAATCCGGAAAAGAATATCATTCGAGCCATCAATTCTGTCGTTTGGCGTCTCATGCTATTCTTTATTGGTTCTGTTTTAATATTGGTAATGGTCATCCCACAGGGGGCAAAAAAGTTACTTGAAACGCCATTTGCCAGTGTCTTTGATATGGCAGGACTTCCGGCAGCGGGGCAAATCATGAATATTATTATTTTTATTTCCATGCTTTCCGTTTTAAACTCAGGATTATATACGGGTTCGCGGATGCTGTACTCACTTGGATTAAAAGGGGATGCTCCAAAGTTTACCACGATTGTTACCAAAAGAGGAGTACCTATTTGGGCATTATTTATTTGTGTCGTATTTACTTATGTATTTACTTTATTTAAATTCATCTCACCAAATACATTATTTGTATTTTTAGCAGATAGTTCCGGTGGAGTTACTTTGATTATGTATGTTTTTATTGCTATTTCTCATGTACGAATGCGCATAAAGGCAGAGAAGGAAAATCCCGGTTCTTTAAAAGTAAAAATGTGGCTATTCCCTTATTTAACCTATGCCACGATCCTCGTTTTGATCACAATCTATTCGGCACAAGCTTTTATAGGTTCTATGCGTTCACAATTCTTCCTAACTTCCATTCTTACAGTCATGATAATAGGCTCCTATTTTCTTTTTTATCATAAAAAAGAAAAGGTATCTTCATCTCTGCCAAACGCCAAACTTTCAAAAATTCATCCGGAATAAGGTCCATTTGTAATAATAAGGGACTAAAAAAAACGAGGTCTGGAACATTCAGACGCTCGTTTTTTTTTGTTCCTTTTTTAGTCAGCATTTCCATTTTTGGTGCCAACCTATGGTCCAAGCTCCAAACATTTGTGCTCATAAATATGGTAGAATGGAAAATACAGAGTTTACGAAGGGAAGGCGTATTAACATATGTCATTAAGAATGGTAATCGGACGTACGGGCAGCGGAAAAACCTCAGGGTTCTTGCGTGAAATTGAACAACGGCTTGTAGAAAAACCGAATGGAGCCCCGATTATTTATATTGTTCCTGAGCAGATGACATTTATGTCGGAATATCGACTGGTTACGGATCCTGCAATTGGGGGCATGATTCGGGCACAGGTATATAGCTTTTCACGCTTGGCTTGGAGAATTCTCCAAGAAACCGGGGGGATCAGCCGCATGCATTTAAGCAGCGTCGGTATGAGTATGTTAATTCGGAAAATCATCGATGAAAAAAAAGAACAATTAACCCTTTTTCAACGGGCTGCTGATAAAAATGGATTTGTTCAGCAATTGGAGCAAATGATTATAGAATTTAAACGATATTGTATTGTCCCCGAGGAATTAGTAACAAGGGCGAGGCAATCTTGTGAAACAGGGGATTCCTCTACCCAAGTTTTGCTTGATAAACTAAAGGATTTAGAAGTCATTTATCAACGCTTCGAAGAGGAGATATTTGGTAAGTATATTGATTCAGAAGATTATTTTCGGCTACTTTCTGAAAAAATTTCCTCATCAAGTTATTTGCGTGATGCCGAAATTTATATTGATGGCTTCTACAGTTTTTCCCCTCAGGAATATCAGATCATCCTTGAATTAATGAAAAGATGCAAACGAGTTTCCATTGCCATGACAACTGATACATTATCTATTAATACGGTACCTGATGAGCTTGATTTATTCCGTTCTGCTAAAGAGGTCACTTATTCTATTTTTGAACTGGCTGATGCAGAAGGGATTTATATAGAGGAACCGGTTATGTTGAATGAACAGAAAAAATGGAATCATTCTTCATTAGCTCATCTGGAAAAATTTTTTGATTCACGTCCTGCTGTCCCATACCCGGGTGAGACTCGAATACAGTTGAATCAAGCGGCAAATCGCAGAGCTGAGATCGAGGGGATTGCGAGAGAAATTCGGAAGTTGGTAAGTAAACATGGATACCGTTACAGGGATATAGCTTTATTAATCAGAAATGGTGGAGACTATCATGAAATTGTCGAACCTGTTTTTTATGATTATCAAATTCCTTATTTTATCGATCAGAAACGGACGATGTTAAATCATCCATTAATTGAACTCATTCGTTCCTCTCTGGAAGTATTAAATTCCTATTGGCGCTATGAACCAGTATTTAGGATGATTAAAACGGAATTGATGTATCCACTACAAGCAACCGCGGATAAAATGCGTGAGAAGATGGACAAACTCGAAAACTATTGTCTTGCCTATGGAATTAAAGGGAACCGATGGACAAGCAAGGAGCGATGGAGTTATCGACGTATCAGGGGACTTGAATTGGATTCAGGTATTCAAACAGATGTGGAAAAGGCGTTTGAACAAGAATTAAATGAATTAAAGCTGATGATTACGGCACCAATCTTGAGGCTCTCAAGACGTATGAAAAAAGCGGACACTGGTCGTAAATTATGTGAGGCTGTCTATTTATTTTTGGAAGAATTAGATGTACCAGTGAAACTGGAAGCCTGGAAAACGGCGGCCGAAGAGGTTGGCAATCTTATTAGGGCACGCGAACATGAACAGGTTTGGAATGCCGTAGTCGACCTCCTTGATCAATATGTAGAGATATTAGGGGATGAACAAGTTAATCTAAAAACGTTTGCTGCCATTTTAGAAGCTGGTTTTGAATCATTGAATTTTTCTCTAATTCCCCCAGCGCTTGACCAGGTGCTTGTTGGAGATTTGGAGAAATCAAGATTAAATGAGATGAAAGTAGTGTTTGTGGTAGGGGTTAACGAAGGAGTTCTGCCGGCAAAATTTTCCGATGAAGGGATTCTTGCTGATGATGACAGGGAGTGGCTAATAACTGCCGGAATTCATGTGGCTCCGGGAAGTAAGACACGTTTACTAGATGAACATTTCTTGGCCTATAAGGCGTTTACGGCAGCGTCAGAATGGATGTACATCAGTTACCCACTTGCTAATGAAGAAGGGAAAGCCTTAATACCGTCATCTTATATTAAAAGAATCAAAGATATGTACCCTAATGTAAATGAGCAATATTATGTGACCGACCCAGCCGAGCTACCGGCTGAACAGCAGCTTGACTTTATTTCCAACTTTACGACTACCATTTCCTATTTGAATGCACAATTACAATTAAAAAAACGGAATTACCCTGTATTTGATTTTTGGTGGGATGTTTATAATTTCTATCTAAAAAGTAATAGGAAAGAAATGGCTCAAAAGGTCTTTTCAAGTCTTTATTATACGAATCAAGCGGTTCAACTATCGGAGGAATCCGCTGATAAATTATATGGGGACGTTATACAGGCCAGCGTTTCAAGGATGGAATTATTTAATGGCTGTGCCTTTTCACATTTTGCCCAACACGGTTTAAAGCTGTATGAGCGACAGATTTTCCGATTAGAAGCCCCAGATATTGGGGAGTTATTCCATGCCGCATTGAAACAAATATCGGATATTATTAATGAGCAAAAATTGTCTTGGGCAAATTTATCGAAACAGCAATGTGAAGTCCTTTCAAAAGAAGCAGTGAAGACAATCGCACCTAAATTGCAAAATGAAATTCTGTTAAGTTCAGAACGCCATCATTACATTAAAAGGAAATTGGAGCAAATCATAACCCGGGCTTCCCTTGTCTTAAGTGAGCATGCCAAGGTGAGCGGTTTTTCTCCGATAGGATTAGAGTTAAGTTTTGGTTCAAAGGGACAGCTGCCGCCGTTAACTTTTTCCTTGAGAAATGGAAAGCGAATGGAATTGGCGGGGAGGATTGACAGGGTTGACCAGGCAAAAGCTGAAGATCAGAGCACTTTCTTACGTGTCATTGATTATAAATCAAGTGAAAAAGACGTCAATTTAACCGAAGTATATTATGGACTTGCCTTACAAATGCTGACGTACCTAGATATTGTTGTTACACATTCAAATGAACTGGTAGAAATGAAAGCGAGTCCGGCTGGTGTACTTTATTTTCATGTACACAATCCTTTTATTCAGTCAACTAAACTGCTGTCGTTGGATGAGATTGAGAAAGAAATCATGAAAAAATTTAAAATGAATGGTTTAATGCTTAGTGACCCAGAAGTGATTCGACTGATGGACCAATCTCTTGATTCAGGGGATTCTCATATTATTGCTGCAGGTATAAAAAAGGATGGGCAGCTGTCGAAGAAATCAAAGGTTGCCAATTTACAAGAATTTGAGTCGTTAAAACAATATGTCCGCAGTATCTATCATAAAACAGGTGACGCTATTACAGAGGGAAAAATTGATATTGCTCCGTATAAATTAAAAGATAAAACACCTTGTACTTTTTGTTCCTATAAATCTGTTTGCCAATTTGATGAATCGATTGAACAAAATCGTTTTCGGGTTCTCACACCCTATTCGAAGGAAAATGTCTTGGAACTGATCAGAAAGGAGATCCAAGAAGATGAGTAAACTTATAATCGCCCCTAAACCGGTAGATGTCACATGGACAGATGATCAATGGAAGGCGATTATTGCCGGGGGAAGGGATATCCTTGTTGCCGCAGCAGCAGGCTCTGGAAAAACAGCTGTTCTTGTAGAAAGAATTATCCGGAAAATTCTCGCAGAAGAGAATCCAATAAATGTTGATGAACTGTTAGTGGTGACGTTTACCAATGCCTCTGCAGCAGAAATGCGCCATCGTATCGGTGAAGCGTTAGAAAAATCCATTGATGAAAATCCGGGATCTCGGCATTTGCGTAAGCAATTAAGTCTATTAAATAAGGCATCTATTTCTACGCTTCATTCTTTCTGTATGGAAGTGATCCGAAGGTATTATTATTTAATCGATATTGATCCAGGATTTCGCATTGCCGATGAGACCGAGGCGCAATTAATGAGAGACGAAGTAGTGGATGGCCTGTTTGAAGAGGAATACGGGAAAGAGAACAATGATGGATTTTTTAATCTGGTAGATTCTTTTACCAATGACCGGAGTGATGCAGGTTTAATAGATATTGTCCGCAGCATCTATGATTTTGCCCAGGCAAATCCGCTTCCCGAGCAATATTTGCAGTCTATTGTGTCCATGTATCAGGTGGATGATGTAAAAAAAATGGAGGAGTTGCCATTTATTCAAGCCTTGCTCTTTGATATTGAACTTCAACTTGAGGCGGCTAAAGAGATGATCCAACGTGGCCTTGAACTAACCAAACTTCCTGGTGGTCCAGCACCAAGAGCGGAGAACTTTTTAGATGACCTTCATGTTATTGATACCCTGATTCAGGCTAAGCAGGATTCTTGGAACACTCTATATGAAGCGATGCAGACGTGGTCTTTTACAAGAGCGAAACCTGTGAAAGGTGACACGTATGATAAAGACTTAACAGATAAAGCTCAAAAGCTTCGAGACAAGGCAAAGAAAAAATTACAAGAACTTAAGGATGAGCTTTTTTCAAGAAAACCGGAAAGTTTTTTAAGGGATATGAGGGACATGCTCCCATTAATTGAGACACTCGTTTATCTCGTAAAGGAATTTTCCAGACGATTTACGTTAGCAAAACAAGAAAAAGGTCTTGTTGATTATGCTGATTTGGAACATTATTGTCTTAAAATATTAACGGGAGACATTTCTGAGGGAAAGATATTTTTGCCTTCAGATGCAGCTCTAGCTTTCCGCAGGCATTTTAAAGAGGTTTTTGTGGATGAGTATCAGGATACGAATATGGTGCAGGAGACTATTTTGAAACTGGTGGCTCAGGAAGAAGAAGAGCAAGGTAATTTATTCATGGTTGGTGACGTGAAACAATCGATTTACCGGTTTCGCTTGGCTGAACCTAATCTATTTTTGACAAAATACAATCGATTTCAACCAGATGGGGCATCGGCCGGGCTTAGAATTGATTTGGCCCGCAACTTTCGCAGTCGAAAAGAAGTTCTCGATGCAACCAATTATTTGTTTAAGCAAATGATGGGAGTAAGGGTAGGGGAGATTGAATACGATGAGGCCGCAGAACTAAGAAATGGGGCCCCTTACCCAGAGGATGAGCCATTTCCAGTTGAACTGCTGTTAATTGATCAAAATGATGAAAAAAATGAAGCGGACAAAGAATCCGGTTCAGAAACTGAGACAGACAGCCCTGAATTCGATAAGACAGACCTTGAACAGTCTCAGCTTGAAGCAAGAGTAATGGCTGCAAAAATAAAAGAGTTGGTGGAGGCACAAGCTCCAATTTTTAATACAAAAACAAAATCAAGTCGTCCGATTAAATATCGTGATATTGTTATATTGCTTCGTTCCATGACTTGGGCACCTCAAATTATGGAAGAGTTTAAGCAGCAAGGTATCCCAATTTATGCGGATCTGTCGACTGGGTATTTTGAGGCTACTGAGGTGGCAATTATGCTGTCTCTATTAAAGGTAATTGATAATCCTTTCCAGGACATTCCATTAGCTTCTGTATTACGATCACCGATTGTAGGGCTGAATGAGGAAGAATTGGCGAGGATTCGGATTCATCATAAGCGTGGTTCGTTTTGGGAGGCAGTGTCTTCGATTTGCCGAAAACAGCCCGATGAGGCTGCGATGTTTTACGATAAAATCCGCCGTTTCTATGATCATCTAAATCAATGGCGAACGATAGCACGGCAAGGAGCCTTATCTGAGCTTATTTGGCAGTTGTATCGAGATACCCAGTTTTATGATTTTGTCGGTGGATTGCCAGGAGGAAAGCAGCGTCAGGCAAACCTAAGGGCATTATATGATCGGGCAAGACAATATGAACAAACCTCCTTCAGAGGATTATTCCGGTTTTTAAGATTCATCGAAAGAATGAGAGATAGGGGAGACGATCTGGGGGCAGCAAGAGCACTTGGTGAACAAGAGGATGTTGTTCGAATCATGACGATCCACAGTAGTAAGGGACTCGAATTCCCAGTCGTGTTTATGGCTGGGATGGCAAGAAACTTCAATATGACTGATATCCGCAAATCTTTTATGCTTGATAAAGAATTTGGGTTTGCTGCGAAATATGTAAACGTGCAAAAGCGGATTACGTATCCTTCCCTACCGCAAATTGCCTTTAAGCGAAAAAAGAAAATGGAAATGCTCGCAGAAGAAATGCGTGTGCTTTATGTGGCTATGACCCGAGCAAAAGAAAAGCTTTACATGACGGCTACACTAAAGGATGTCTCCAGAAACGTGGAGCAATGGAATGATTCAGTTGATCATTGTGAATGGTTATTGAAGGACTATGAACGTGCTGGGGCGATGAGTTATTTGGATTGGATAGGTCCTGCTTTAATTCGCCATCAGGACTGCCTAGTACTACGGGATGGTAAAGATCCAAGTGTGTTGGTCCCGGAAGAAATTACCCATCATCCGTCATCATGGAAGCTATCGATCGTTACTGCTGACAAAATGAAGGTACAGGATCAGGAGAAAAATGCTGAAGAAGATGATGTACTGGAAATGGTTAAACAAGGGAAAATGATTCCTACTATTTCTCAAAATGCTGAAGAAATTGAATCAAGGCTTTCTTGGGAGTATTCTTTTCAAAGTGCATCTTCTCGCCGTTCTAAGCAATCCGTTTCAGAAATCAAACGCTATGCAGAAATAGTTGATGAACAAAGTGGAACAGATTTAGTGCGGCATGGTAAAAAATCAATGTTAAAACGGCCGAAATTTATGCAGGAAAAATCCTTGAGTCCTGCTGAACGGGGAACTGCCATGCATATGGTCATGCAGCATGTTGATTTGACGATGCCAGTTACGATTTCGTCAATTGAAGAGCAGCTAAGATGGATGGTCAATCATGAATTATTAACTCAGGAGCAGTCCCAGGTCCTAGATGCATCCTTAATTGCACAATTTTTTCAAACGTCATTAGGGCAAAGGTATTTTCAGGCAGCAGCTGTTCACCGGGAAGTTCCATTCACCCTTTCATTGCAAGCTGAGGATGTTTATCCTGATTGGGAAGGTCCTAGTGAATCTGTCTTTATTCAAGGGATCATCGATTGCATTTTGGAGGATGAACAAGGCCTTGTTTTAATTGACTATAAATCTGATGGAATTACCGATCGATTTAGAGGTGGTTTCGAACAAGCAAAACCTATTCTTGAGGAACGGTATAAAGTTCAGATTGATTTATATGCAAGAGCAATTGAGAAAATATGGAAAAATAAGGTTGCAAAAAAGTATTTATTTTTCTTTGATGGAGCTCATGTTTTAGAAATAGAATAACAATAAAAAAATGACATAGACCCCACAAGGTTTATGTCATTTTTTAATTGTTACCCACGATCGGTTGATCCACTAATTTCGAGTCAAGTACATTGGTGCCGCTTATGCCATTGTTGGTGACAACCACACCACCTGTATTAAAACCGCCTGCACCTCCGGATGTCTTGGAGCCTGATTTTGGGGAAATATAGAGGGTATCGCCAAATTGTACAATTCCTCCGGTAACATTCATAATTTGAACGGGGCCTATAATAGCTGGCATACGTAACATCCTTTTCCATTAACAATCTGGGTATTTGCCATATGTTAACATATGCGGCTATACCATGTCTTGTTCATGTCCATAAGGTAGCTCCTGGCGAATATGCTTCACTCTTGCTTCCAGAGATATCTGTTTCGTGGAGCCAACATGAACAACAGAGGAGTTCGATATCCCAATAATATTAACGTTCTTTACTTTTATAATCGGTTTAACATGATGTGGTAAAGTAGAGACATTTTCATAAATTTGTGGAAGTGGGATATGTCTGGAAGAAATATTAAAGGATGGAAAATTGCCTTCATTGCCGTAAAAAATTTCAGCTTCCCGTTGAACTGCCAATGCTCTAGAAAAGCCGTTAACAACACAGGAGTCTCCTACCTGAAGAATGGAAGAGAATGATGCAATCATTACATGTAAGTTATCGACATTAGATATTCGTTGTAGCATAACCCTGTGTCACATCCGGTGCCAGTGGAACAAATGGACCAATAATTAACGATTCTGCTGGGGTATCAAATGCAGAAGCGAGTTGTATGGTTTCTGTATCTCCAATTAACACCATAGAGGAACTGGCAACCCCAGTGATTTTTATGTTTCCGACACAAAGCTCACGGTTATAGACCTCAAAAATCATTATGGATTCATTCCCTTCATGTTTTCTGGAAGATTGCTTAAAAACAAATGCACCCCGTTGGCAATTTCTTGTTTTACTATCTCAATTATGTGTTCATCCATCGAGGTCTCATCCATCGTTCGATCCGTTTGGTGAGTTGTTTTCAAATGATGGTCTATTCTTTTAGGGATCTGGTTCACTATATCGTTTTTAATAAAGGAATAGATCGAGTCATTAGGTGGAAGGTTCAAGTTTTTTTGTTCATTTTCAATGATCTGCGGCAATTCTTTATCTAAATATTGATAAATGGCATCCTCAATTTTCATTGATCGCTGCATTTGTGCTTGCGGGGATAATGGAGAGTTTATGGCCTGATTTTGTATGGCAAAGTCTTCAATTCCAGATAAATCATTTGGATTTAACCCTATTGTTAATGTTCCTTCCAAAGTTTCTACCTTAAGTTGGTCGAATTTATATTCAATCCGGTCAACATGAATCATTTTTTTCTCGTTTAGCTGTTTCATTTCATTCTGTAAACCTTGAACTGTTTTCTCAAGTGAGGCAATTCGGGCCTCATGGGCCTGTATACAGTTTTGCAGCCATTGCAGATATTGAGAAAAATCTTGATACATTATACACCACCTCACCCGGAGATATCCTTTAACTTTAAATAAATAGGCAACTAAATTATATGTCCAGATGCTTAGATTTATCACAATGTTTGTTAGAACTATTTATCCTTTTACTCTGTTCTTACAGGGGCCTGCAAAGGTACAGCAGGAGCAAGTGATTCCGAACCGGGTTGTGCTGTAATAGTTATTTCCCCTGGTTTGATTGTAGCTGGTGCTGGTTTAGTAAAGCCACCTGTGTTATACAAAAAGGCAGATGACTTAATTATTCCGGCACTGCCAATTTGCAGAATAGAAGAATTGGTTACGCCGCCAATTTTAATAAAATTGATATGAATGGACTGTTGAATATAAAAATTCATAAAATCCCACCCATTCATTACATATTAAATGCATTGGGTTGATCAATTGTATCAGGATCATACGTATTCGTATTGCTAAAGCGATTATGAACATCCAGTCGATCTCCGGTATTAAAGGAACCAGCTCCAGAAAATGTTTTGGCTGCGGAAAACGGCATAATTTTATAAACATCCCCAATATGAAACACAGAACTGTTCCCGAGTGTGATGACCTGTGCAACTCCAACAATTGCTGGCATAGACAACACCCTTTTTTTATTATTCTTATTATCCTATGTATAGGCGAATATAACGTGATTCATTCGCCCAAATAAAGATTCTTATATATCAAACATCAATACAGTTCATTTCTTCGCATTTTAATCAGGCCTATGGTATGATAATTCCGATAAATGGTATAGGAGGGAAAGAAATGATTCACGGTCATGTTACAGCTTGGGCGTTGGCTCTCATATTATTTTTTGTTGCCTTGTCATTACATAAAAGTGGGAAAACAAAAGGATTTAAAGTCATTCAAATGATTTTGCGCGTATTATACTTATTAATTATTGCATCAGGTGTTGGTCTTCTGTTTATGGTGTATAAAATTGACATTTGGTACATTTTAAAAGCAGTTACAGGACTATGGATTATCGGATTATTTGAAATGATTCTTAGCCGTATAGCTAACAACCGAAGAACGTCAGTATTTTGGATTCAGTTTATTGTTGCATGGCTGTTAGTTTTATATCTTGGATTCGATAAATTGCCAATGTCAATCTTGAATCCATAATAAAGGGTAGAACGAAAAAAGGCATGGACTTGTTCAATGCCTTTTTTAACTGATTAATTTTTCAATAACTAATCGCTTTCCGGTATTTAACGTGAACTCAAATCGATCATTTACCTTCTCGTAATAACAAAAGTGGTGCTGTACATTGCAAATCATTTCCTGATTATCAAAAACCATAAAATTAACACCATCCTTTCGTGTTTCATCCGAAAGAAAGGATAGATGATTATAACAATAAATGCAATCAAAAATGGAAAAATGCAAAGAATTTAATGTGGTCACAAATTGAATAAAAGCATCATCATTTATTCCATCTAATAGCCGTTCTAGCGAATAGATTAGGTGCTTTTTTATTCTGACTCTATCATGGTCACGTAGCATGGTTACTTCGTTGCCTATCCTTATTTTTCCGTCTTCGTGAAGAACGCCTTTTTTCCAGCGATTCATACGAAAGATTTCAATTTCCTGCTGAAGGAAATCCTCCAACATCGAAGCTTCCTCTGTTTCCTCATCAAAAAAAATCCATTGGTCATTCATTTGTTCTACCGTTCCTTCGGTAAAAGCTCTATTTTGCAGATCATATAGATCATTTCGTTGCTGTCGATTCATCTTTAACCTCCGTGCCAGATGCTTTCACTTTTCTTTTTAGACATCTTTAGGAATTTTTATAACCATCTTAAATGAAAACCATTACAAACAATTTTGCCATTTGGACAATTAACCATTTCATCTGGGCTGAATACATTAAAACTACAATTTGAAACTATGGTCAGCTGACTTAGTGGAGGGGAGAAAGCAATGTGTGGGATATCAGGATGGATTGATTTTGGAACAGTAATGAAAAAACATACGGATACACTTGAAAAAATGGCCCAGACACTATCAAAAAGAGGCCCAGACGAAACGAACATTTGGGCTGATACCCATGTTGGCTTTGGACATAAGAGGCTAATCGTGGTTGACCCTGCTGGTGGGAGACAGCCTATGACAAAGCAAATGGATGGGCACCATTACACGATCTGTTATAATGGCGAATTATATAATACCGAGGATATCCGCAAAATTCTCCTTACTAAAGGATATTCCTTTAAAGGTCATTCTGATACCGAAGTCCTGTTAACAGCCTATATAGAATGGGCAGAAAGCTGTGTGGACTATCTTAATGGGATTTATGCCTTTGCTGTTTGGGACAGTAAACGGGAGCAATTGTTCATAGGACGTGACCGGCTTGGGGTCAAACCGCTCTTTTTCAAGGAGCATCATCAAGGAATCATTTTTGCCTCAGAAATCAAAGCGATTTTGGCACATCCCGAAGTGAAAACAGAGCTTGACCAAGAAGGGCTTGCCCAGGTTTTTGGTGCAGGACCTTCAAGAACGCCAGGATCTGGTGTTTTTAAAGGCATTAAAGAATTAAGACCGGCCCATTCGCTAACATTATCAAAAAGTGGGTTAAAGATTTGGCGTTACTGGAATGTGAAAAGTGAAGAACATAAGGATACTTTGGGCGAAACGGCAGAAAAAGTCCGTTTTTTGGTTACAGATGCGATTACGAGACAACTTGTTTCCGATGTGCCGCTTTGTACCTTTTTATCAGGGGGACTTGATTCAAGTATCATAACAGCCATTGCTGCTCAAGGTTTTAACAATCAAAATAAAGGTCAACTTCACACGTATTCCATTGATTATGAAGGAAATGATCGGCATTTTTCTGCTAATGAATTTCAGCCAGAATCAGACGAAAAATTTATTAAGCAAATTAACGATCAATTTGCTACAAAACACCATTATAAAGTCATCTCGCAGCAACAATTAGCTAATGAACTAATAGAGGCTGTTCATGTCAGAGATTTACCAGGAATGGCGGATATTGATTCATCCCTGCTTTGGTTTTGCCGCGAAATAAAAAAGGATTTCACTGTTAGTTTATCCGGAGAATGTGCAGACGAAATTTTCGGAGGGTATCCTTGGTTTCATCGTCGGCAGGATTTAGAGCGTCCTGGTTTCCCATGGATGCGTTCAGTCTCCGAACGAGAAAGGCTATTAAAATCGCATTGGCAAGATCAATTACATCTGTATGAGTATGGTATTGAACAATATAATCAAGCAATTGCCGAAACTCCAAAGTTGGTTGGGGAGAGCATAGAAGAAGCAAAGCGGAGGGAATTATTTTATATTAATATGACTTGGTTTATGACCACCTTGCTAGATCGGAAGGATCGGATGAGTATGGGGGCAAGTTTGGAAGTTAGGGTGCCATTTGCTGATCACCGCCTGGTGGAATATGTTTGGAACATCCCTTGGGAAATGAAAATGTATCGTGGCAGGGAGAAAGGTATCTTAAGGAAAGCTTTTGAAGGAATTCTACCTGAAGATGTTCTTTACCGGAAAAAAAGCCCTTATCCAAAGACTCATAATCCGGAATATACAGTAGCAATTCAAAAATTAATGAGGGATATATTACAAGATAAATCGTCAGCATTACATGAATTTTTTCAAAAGGATGAACTTGAAGCGATTGTGGAGTCAGGGGGAAAATCATTTAGAGAGCCATGGTTTGGCCAATTGATGACGGGACCGCAGTTATTGGCCTACTTTGTTCAGTTACACACATGGTTTAAAGACTATAATATTAATATAGTCCAATAAAATAAATGACTTATATTTGGAATTTGATGTTTTATTAGATTAAAATAGGTGTGGGGAAGAGGGAATCCTCTTCCCCTTTTTAACGGGGGGATCTTATGAAAAAAATAATTGTACTTTTAATTTTTGCTCTGCTGTTTACATCTGCACCTGTATCGGCAAAAGTCGAAAAGGAACAACGACTTTGGCAGGACGAGACTGTTTACTCCATTATGGTAGATCGTTTTAATGATGGTGACATAACAAATGACCATGGTGTGAATTCAAAGGATCCAGTCAATTATAATGGTGGAGATCTACAGGGAGTAATTGATAAACTGGATTACATAAAGGATATGGGCTTCACGGCTATCAAACTTTCGCCCGTGTTTGACAATGCAGACAATGGCTATCACGGGTACTGGGTGAAGGATTTCTATAAAGTGGACGAGCATTTTGGTTCGTTAAACACCATGGAGAAGCTAGTAAAGGAAGCACACAAAAGAAAAATGAAGGTCATCATCGACTTTGTTGCTAATAACGTTGCAAAAAGCCATCCATGGACACGCGCTTCTGGCAAGCAGGACTGGTTCCATAAGGAGAAGGCTATAGTAGATTGGAATAATCAGAAAGAGGTTGAGGATGGCTGGGTGGATGGTCTTCCCGATCTTAATCAAGGAAATCCAGAGGTGAAACAGTATTTAATTGATGCGGCCAAATGGTGGATCCATAAAACGGATATTGATGGCTATAGTCTTCCAGAAATCAATGCTGTACCGCTGAGTTTCTGGAGTGACTTTTCCAAGGCGGTAAAACAGGAGAAAAAGGGGTTTTACCTAGTTGGAATGAGTACTCCTGAAACATCAACAGTGAACACCGGCACATATGAAAATGCCGGGATTACCAGTATGTTTGACTACCACCAAATTAATCAAACTCGTTTAGTATTTGCCACTACAGATCAATCTGTCGGTTTAGCTTTGAGTGAAGATAAAAATGCAGAGATAAATGTGAATTTTTTCGATAACGAATATACAACAAGGTTTACGAGAGATATTGTCGAGCAACGGCAATTTCCCGGAGCCCGTTGGAAAACGGCACTAACCTACGCCTATACCACACCTGGAATACCCTTTGTCTATTATGGTACTGAAATTGCCTTAACAGGCGGGCCTATTCCGGATAACCGCAGGCAGATGAATTTCCGAGCGGAAAAGGATCTTATAGAATACATGACGAAAATTGGTGAGCTAAGAGATCAACTGCCTTCGTTAACAAGAGGATCCATGGAAATGCTATATGATCAAAAGGGCATGATGGTTTATAAGCGTGTTTACAAGGGCGAGACCTCGATTATTGCGATTAATAACACGAAAAAATCACAAAAAGTAACGTTAACTAGTGAACAGGTAGAAGGGAACAAAGAGCTTCGCGGTTTGCTGGCAGGTGATCTTGTCCGCAGCTATAAGGGGAAATACAATATCATTATTGACCGTGATAATTCTGAAATTTATGTACTTGCTGAAAAAACAGGGCTAAATGTAACTTTTATATCAGCTATAGCGATTGCTGCTTTACTAGTTCTAATATTTCTTTTATTAATTATAAGACGGTCAAAACGAGGTCAAATCAATTAAAAAAAAACGGCAGGAAGAATCACTCCTGCCGTTTTTTTTAGCGATAATTAATAAATTGCACATCCACGGTTAAATCAGCTTCACGGACTAATGAAATGATTTTTTGCAGATCGTCTCGGTTTTTACCGCTGACTCGGACTTGGTCATCCTGGACTTGGCTTTTTACTTTCACTCCACTGTTTTTAATAATCGTGTTAATTTTTTTTGCATTTTCTTTATCGATCCCTTGTACAAGCTTGGCCCGTTGGCGAACGGTGCCTCCGGATGCTTTTTCAACCTTTGAGTAATCAAGGTTTTTAACTGGAACACCACGTTTAATTAACTTGCTAAATAAGACATCCTTCAATTGATCCATTTTATATTCATCGTCAGAAATCAGAACCAATTCTTCTTTATCAAGTGAAACCTCACTCTTACTGCCTTTAAAATCATAACGTGTTCCAATTTCCTTCATTGTTTGGGTGATGGCATTGGCCACTTCAGAAAAATCTACTTTGGATACAATATCAAATGAACTATCTTTTGACATATTAACTACCTCCATATTCACTCTATGTACCAGAAAAAATCGGCAAAAGTTTCCCTTTATGCCTTCATTATAGTAAAATATAGCAGTCCATTACAACATAAAGGAAACTCAGCTCCAAAAAGAAAAGGGGAGTTCAACATGTCTCTAAAAGAATTGATTGGTCAAACAACTACATTAACAGTGGCCAGAATCGCTGATTTCGGCTATTTTTTAACAGATGGAAATGAAGATGTACTGCTACATAAAAATGAAGCAGATCGTGAGCTACAAGAAGGAGAGGAAGTAGAGGTCTTTCTTTACAATGATTCAGAAGGACGAACAACGGCTTCCACTCATATTCCCGATGTAGGCGTAGGAAAGTATGCCTGGGTGAAGGTAACGGATGTAAATACCAAAATCGGTGTTTTTCTTGATATCGGTTTACCTAAGGATATCCTGCTAGGGATTGATGACCTTCCGCTACATAAGTCGGTGTGGCCCAATCCTGGGGATCTCCTGTATATTACATTGAAAGCAGCTAAAAACTTTCTACTATATGCAAAGCCTGCGACCGATCCAGTGATTCAATCTATGACTGTTAAAGCGACAAGAAAAGATTTTAATAAGAATGTTCAAGGTCATATTTATAGGACTGCCAAAGTTGGCAGTTGGATTTATACAATTGAAGGATACAAAGGATTTATCCATGAATCGCAGCGTAACCAAGAACCGCGCCTTGGTGAAAAAGTCGAAGGGCGGATTATTGATGTAAAGGAAGATGGTACCGTCAATGTATCATTACTGGCGAGAAAGCAAGAGGCTCAGGATTTGGATGCCGAACGGGTTTATGAATATTTAATGAGCCGAAACGGTGCCATGCCATATACGGACAAAAGCCATCCAGAAGACATCCAGGAGCGATTTAACCTAAGCAAGGGTGCTTTTAAGCGTGCTATAGGAAAATTAATGAAGGACGGCAGAGTCTATCAAGAAGGTACATGGACTTACGTCAAGAAAGATTAACGTGCTTACATACAATTTTTCAAATTGACAGACACTATGGCTGAAGTCAATTTGAAAGGGGTATAGAGATGCCGCATACATCTGATAACGATAAAAAAGCTCAAGACAATAATGCACTTAGACATGAAAAAAATATGATGCGCGAAAAAAATCGTCAAGCCGGGAAAAACCAATATTCTAAAAAGACAGATCATAAATAAAAAGTGGGGTGCCGATTCTGGCACCCCACTTTCGTTATTATGGTAATTGATTTAAGAAGAAGATCGAGATTGTCCCAGCCCCCGTATGAGCTCCAATAGCTGAACCGATAGAGGAGATATAAACTTCTTTTGGATGGAATTCTTCTTCAATCATCGCCTTCACTTCCAGCGCAGTTTCTAGGTTATCAGCATGACTGATTCCGATGATTTGACTCTCTAAATTGCTGCCGCGCTCCTTCATTAGCTCAATTAAGCGTCGCATTACTTTTTTCTTGCCACGCAATTTTTCAATCGGAACGAGTTTGCCATCTTCGACATTTAAGATTGGTTTAATATTTAAAAGCCCTCCGAGAAAAGCGGATGCCTTTGAAACACGGCCACCCTTTGCCAGATAATCCAAATCTTCAACGGTAAACAGGTGCTCCATGTGCTGACTTCTAAATACTACATCTTTTATAATGTCTTCTTTTGATCTATTTGCGGCTGCAAGTCTTTGTGCTTCCATGACAATCAAGCCAAAACCAAGCGATGCACACTTGGTATCAATAATCGTTAAATCAAAATCTGGATATTTTTCCTTGACTTGGTCAAAAATCATAACAGCGGTTGAATATGTTCCAGATAATTCCGAAGAAAAGGCTATGTATATTCCTGTTTCCTTGTTTTCCGCCATCTTTGTAAAGACTTGCTCAAAAAGTAATGGTGAGGTTTGTGATGTTTTTGGAATTATTCCGCTGCGGATTGCCTCATATACTTTTTGGGGATCAATGTTTTTTACATCTTCATATTGTTGGTTGTCTATCTGAACCTGCAAAGGAAGTAATGTAACGTTATGTTCTTCATAAAAACTTTTTGGTAAATCGCATGCGCTGTCAGCGAGTATTTTTACCGGCATGAAGCTCACCTGCTTTCAAAATATTCCTAATCACATTAAGTTTATAGGTTTCAAGCAAAAAATACAATTACCTTTCTAGACTATAGAAAAAATAAGGGGGTTTTCCAATGGTTTGGCTGGAAACAAAAAAAATTTTCGTTGTGATCATTGGGGCATTATTGAATGCCCTAGGTATGAATTTATTTCTGATTCCAGCAAATGTGTATTCCAGCGGGTTTACCGGAATTGCACAATTGTTGACCAGAGTGTTACATGAATTTACTCCGATCCATCTATCGATGGGGGTGTTGCTGTTATTGTTAAATATTCCGGTCGCCATACTTGGATGGAAAAAGGTAGGAAGATCCTTTACCATTTACAGCTTTATCAGTGTTGTTCTGTCTTCGTTATTTTTAGATTTGATTCCGGTAAAACAGGTGTCGCATGACATTTTATTGAATTCGGTCTTTGGCGGAGTCATTATCGCTGTCGGGGTGGGCATAACCTTAAAATGGGGTGCTTCCACAGGCGGACTTGATATTATAGCTATGGTTCTTTCGAGAATGAAAGATAAACCGATTGGGCCTTATATGCTCATTTTAAATGGCTTTATTGTTCTGGCAGCTGGATTTTTATATGGCTGGGAAAAAGCGCTCTATACCTTGGTATTTTTATATGCCTCTACAAGAGTTATTGATACGATCCATACAAGACATGCAAAGCTAACCGCTTTTATCATTACAAAAAAAGCTGAAGAGGTAAAGAATGCTGTTCACTCCAAACTTGTAAGAGGAATCACCATGATTCCCGCTAAAGGAGCGTTCTCCAATGAAACTAGAGACATGCTCATGATTGTCATTACCCGTTATGAACTCTTTGACTTAGAACGAATTATCAAAGAAGTAGACCCGAACGCCTTTACAAATGTCGTCCAAACAACGGGAGTATACGGCTTTTTCCGCAAAGACTGACCAAGAAGGAGAGCATATGAAATCAATTCTAGCCATCATCTTATTGTTTATCCCCATTTTGACTGAGGATTCCACTGTGTTTAGGTTAGTTAAGGTAACAGGAACTACAGGGAATTATCAGATAACAGGGGAATTAAACCCAGCATCCAAAGAGTTTTTTTACACGGTTGAGGATGGACATAATGAATTAGTGAAAGAGGAAAGGGTTTTGCTAAAAGGAAAAGAGGAGAAATGGCGCCCGTTTAGTCTGAAAATCCAAATTCCAAGGGAAAAGCTGCCTGGTAATGGATCGTTGATTTTACATTTGTATGAGAAGGACAAGAGTGGAGAAATACAAAATTCTTTTCCGATGCTGCTGGAAAGGTTTTAAAACAGAAACGGAAGCACCTCGTCTTGGCGCTTCCGTTTCCTTTTACATTAAGTAATCTGATCAAGCTCTTGTTGCATTTCTTGGAGCTGTCTTTGTTCCGCGAGGGTCGAGTTCGCATAAGCAGAGCTTAAAGCATTCTTTGCTTTGGCGACGGTCGAATCGCGGTCTGCAGGGCTGGCTGATTTCGCCATCTCAACAAATCTACGTGCTTCTTGGAATAATTGGTTGCCCATTTGTTATATTCCTCCAAGCGAGGAATCCTGTACATTGGCCATCTTCTGAGCTTCTGCTTCAGCGTAGGTCATGTGATAAGGAATTCGTTCTGCATGCTTGGTTACAGAATCTTTTCCTTGCTGGACAAAGCGTTTTGATTTGTTTGATCTACCCATTCGAATCCCTCCAATATGCTTAAAAAGCTCATATTGAAACAGCTTGGCTGCCTCATATGTAGTATGCTCTATTTGAAAGAGGTTCATTTAGGTAAACAATGGTGATAAGACCTTAATATTTTAGTTTTAACAAATCTGCCAAATATTTAGCAACGCCATCCTCTTCATTGGTAACTGTTACATCGTTGGCAATCGATTTTACCTCATCGATTCCGTTCCCCATCGCAACACCATAACCAGCAAAGTCAAGCATTTCCAAGTCATTATCCTCATCACCAAAGGCAATTATTCTTTCCTGTGGGATCCCAAAATAATCTGCTGCTTTTTTCAAACCAACTGCTTTATTCAATCCTACTTTAATAATCTCAATTACATGCCAGGGAGCAGCCCAGCTGCGTTGCTCAATCACTTCCGCATGGACCTCGGCTAAATGATTACGGATTTTTTTGAGCTGTTCTTCTTCTGTATGAATCAGCATGCTTGTAGGGGAGTCTGTTAAAAAATTGCTTAAATCACCTGTTGTCACTCTTGGATTGCCAAAGCTAAAAATATCTAATAATTTCTGATCATGATAGTGAAAATACACATCATCCATTACTTCTGCAATAATATTGTGAAATTGAAAGCTTCTGCAAGCCTCAACAATATCCTTCGCCACTTTAATATCCAATGGTTCGTGATAAAATCCCCAGCCAGGATTACGCGGATGATGTGTAAAGGCCCCGTTAAAATTTACGATTGGCGTATCCAATTCAAGTTCTTTATAATACATTTCACTAGAACGGTATGGTCTTCCAGTGGCAATCATCACGATGTGGCCGGCTTCTCTTGCCTCTTTTATTACATGTTTCGTTTTTGAAGAGATTGTTTTATCATCCTTTAGTAAAGTTCCGTCTAAATCCAGTGCAATTAAATGTTTTTCTGCCATATGAACCCCTTCTCAAATCGGATTTTCTTGATCAGCTTACAAAAGTAATTTATGAATCAAACTGTAATTAAATTATAAATACTATGTTAACAATTTATATAGAGCATGTAAAAAAATTCACACCTAAAGATTCTTTATTTTACTATACTAAGGAATAAGGAGTACAGCTGTTTTATTTGATACTTACGTTAAACAACTCTGATGAGTTTTGTACCCAGTGGATTGGAGCAGAAACCAACATACAAGTTTAACTGAGCCTTTTAGAAAAAAGCAGTTCAAGCTCTTAGAAATGGTTTTATCAATTTGTTTTGTTATAATAAATACAGCAAAAAGTTAGAGGAGTGAAGCAAAAGTGAACGAAGAGTTAAAAGAAAATATTATGGGTGCATTAGAGCTTGTAATTGACCCTGAACTTGGGGTTGACATAGTTAATTTAGGTTTAGTTTATAATGTTGAAATGGATGATGATGGAATCGTAACAGTCACGATGACATTAACTGCGATGGGATGTCCACTTGCAGGAACCATTGTTGATCAAGTTAAGCGAGCTATTGCAGATATTCCTGAAATTAAAGATACTGAAGTCAATATCGTTTGGAATCCACCATGGAACAAAGACATGATGTCGCGTTACGCAAAAATCGCGTTAGGAATTCGTTAAGATGAAAAATAAAGTCATTTTAGTAAGTTCCCATCAGCTTGGCAGAGGGGATGAAGCCCTTGGGGAAAGCATCCTCGAAACGTTTTTTACCATTTTAAAACAAAAAGAAGAACTTCCTGTTGCTGTGTTTTGTATGAACAGTGGAGTCTTAACAATGACTGAGGAGTCATTAGTCTCTGTCCATTTAAAAGAAATGGAGGATAAAGGAGTCAAGATTTTAGGATGCAAAACATGCGCTGATCATTTTGCGGTAACTGAAAAATTAACAGTTGGCAAGATTAGTGGCATGGACTACTTTATCGAATTGGCAAGTAAATATGAGGTTTTGACTATTTCTTAAAACATTTTTACCCTTAAAGGATAAACGCATCAGAGTTCTCAAAAGAATTCTAATGCGTTTTTTTATTTGTTCATTATCGTAGTGATGAAGAACAAAACTCGGCTGGTCAGTAAGAAAACTGTCCTTCATCGTGGAGATGAAAGACAAAATTCAACTGGGCAAAAAGAAAACTGTTCTTTATCATGGTGATGAAGGACAAAACTCAACTGGTCAGTAAAAAAACTGTCTTTCATCGGGGGGATGAAAGACGGAACGAGATTAGTCCACAGGAAAATTGGTTTTCATCAACCCTGTAAGTGATTTGATTTAAAGGATTGAACTGTTTTTTTAGAGGCATTACAAAATTCCCCCTGTTTCAGTGCTCTCCTGCCTTTTTTATTCTCTATTTCCATTCACAAAACGTACATATCTAACAGGCACATTGTGAGGTAGTTCACTTTTTTCACCTTTTAACCTGTTTATAATACAAAGTAATCGAGGCTTTTTAGTTGAAATAGCCTAAATTTTAGGAGGAGTTTCAGAATGAATTTTAATCGGGATTTTAATAAAGATCCGTTTATCGTGATTTGGGAACTAACTCGTGCATGTCAATTAAAATGTCTGCATTGCCGCGCTGATGCTCAATATACAAGAGATCCCCGTGAACTTTCTTTTGAAGAGGGAAAAAACTTAATTGATCAAATATATGATATGAATAATCCTTTGCTTGTTTTTACAGGTGGCGACCCGTTGATGAGGGAAGATGTGTTTGAAATTGCGAAATATGCCGTTCAAAAAGGTGTGCGCGTTTCGATGACACCAAGTGCTACCCCAAATGTTACAATCGAGGCCATGCGTAAAGCAAAAGAAGTAGGTCTTTCTCGCTGGGCATTTAGCTTGGATGGGCCCACTGCCGAAATTCATGATCATTTCCGTGGAACGTCCGGTTCATTTGATCTGACAATGGAACGGATTAAGTACTTACATGAACTGGAAATGCCGATTCAAATCAATACGGTCGTTTCAAGATATAATTACGACCATTTAGAGGAAATGGCTAAATTGGTTGAGGAACTAAACTGTGTTCTTTGGAGTGTCTTTTTCCTTGTTCCAACTGGAAGAGGACAGGTAACTGATATGATTTCTCCAGTTGAACATGAGAAAGTGTTGCGCTGGTTATATGACCTCAGTAAAAAAGTGCCGTTTGATATTAAAACAACCGAAGCCATGCATTATCGTCGCGTGGTGATTCAGCAAAAAATGCGCGAAGCAAAAGCACAAACAGATGAAATCAATTACTTATCAGCTCTGACCGAAAAAGGATTAACTGGTTCTATCGATGGATTAGGAAGGGCTCCAAAAGGGGTAAATGATGGAAATGGTTTTGTATTCATTTCTCATATTGGCGATGTTTATCCAAGTGGCTTGTTACCAGTAAAAGCCGGGAATGTTCGTGAAACCCCATTGGCTGAAATTTACCGCGAATCGCCTATCTTCCAATCATTAAGAAATCCAGATGGTTTTAAAGGAAAATGTGGTGTATGTGAATTCCGTTATGTATGTGGTGGTTCGAGATCAAGAGCATATGCGATGACTGGCGACTATTTGGAAAGTGAACCATTCTGTGTTTATATTCCAAAGGCACTGAGAGAAAAACATTCATAAAAAAAGGAAGCAGCGGTCCTGGAGGAGCTGCTTCCCTTGCTATTCAATATTACAATAGACGGCTGAGCAATTTTCACAGCCAATCTCATCTTTTAGATATTGGAGATTTAAAATAGATATTTTCCCTTTTTTAATCGAAATAATTTTGTCTTTCTTTAAATCACTTAAAATCCGGTTGGTACTTTCGCGTGAGGTACCACAGAAGTTAGCCAATTCTTGATTCGTTAGTGGCAGATCAATTAATATCTCATCACCCTTCGGAACACCGTAACTATTGGACATCCGAATTAAAGTTGAGAAAAGGGCACCGCGTTTACCATTCAAAACTAGATCACGGAACTTTGTTTGGGTTTTACGGAAATGATCACTCATCCATTTCATAAATTCAAATGCAAGCTTACTGTTCTGGAAGATTTCACTTTCAATCACATCTTTTTTAATTGCGGCAATCTCACCTTCTTCAAGGACCCGCGCACTTAATAAATATTTTGGACTATCCGTAAATAGCGTTAGTTCGCCACAAATATCATTTTTTCCACAAATTCTTAATGAAAGCTCACGGCCATCTGACGTAATCTTGCTGATTTGAATTTTGCCAGAAATAATAACATATAATTCATCCGCAATCATTCCTTCTTGAAATAAAAATCTGCCCCGTTCGCTTTTAAATCTGCGGTCTGCAAAGTTAAGTAATTCTTTTATTTCAATCGAATGAGTAGGTTTTATGGTAGTTGTCAAACAAAATCACCTCATACCATTATAGAAATGGATATTTTTTATATTCAATAATCTATTTAGTAACATTTTATCCTAGGAAAGCATCTAAAAATGATGTAAACAATGACAATATAGTGAAAACTATTTGAAAGTTATAACAAAGCTGCGTGGTAAGTAGTCTATTGTGCCTTAAAAATGAAAGAAGAGTCAATGGGATTAAATATAATAAACACTAATTTACCAATAAAAAGTATTGTTATAGTGAATAATGTAACGCCTTTTTACAGGATCATCTGATACAATAAATATAACATAGTTTGTAGGACCAAATGGAGTTGATGTTAATGGAAAAAAACATGATTACAGATAAACTAAATAGACCATTACGTGATTTAAGGATTTCGGTTATTGATCGCTGTAATTTCCGCTGTCAGTATTGTATGCCTGCGGACTCATTTGGCCCCGATTTTGAATTTCTCCCCAGAAGTGCCTTGCTGACTTATGAAGAAATTGAACGTGTTGCCAAAATATTTGTTTATCTTGGGGTAAAAAAAATTCGCTTAACCGGTGGTGAACCACTTTTAAGAAGAGATTTGCCCGTTCTTGTTGAAAAACTATCCGCAATTGAGGGGCTCGAGGATATTGGCCTAACAACAAACGGTGTCCTTCTTCCTAAATTTGCTGAACAATTAAAAAAGGCTGGACTAAAAAGAGTGAATGTCAGCCTTGACAGTCTGGATAATGAATTATTTGGGAAAATAAATGGGCGAGGGATCGGGACTGGTCCCGTCCTTGAAGGTATTGAAGCAGCGAAAAAGTTCGGCCTCGGCGTAAAAATTAATATGGTTGTAAAAAAGGGTTTGAATGATTCTGAGATCGTTCCTATGGCCAAATTCTGTAAAGATCATAATTTGGAGCTCCGATACATTGAATATATGGATGTAGGGTCTACAAATGGCTGGAAGATGGATGATGTTGTTACAAAGAAACAAATACATCAATTGTTAAAAGAACATTTCAACATGGAACCAGTCAATCCAGCATATTTTGGTGAAGTTGCAAAGCATGATCGTTATACAGACTCAAATGTTCAGGTTGGCTTTATCACCTCTGTTTCCGAATCATTCTGCTCAAGCTGCACTCGTGCTCGTCTTTCTGCGAATGGCCAAATTTTCACCTGTTTATTCAATGGTAATGGTCATGACATCCGCAATTTTATGAGAAACGGAGCAACTGATCAGGAATTGGCAGGACGGATTTCTGCTATTTGGAATGACCGGGCTGATCGATATTCTGATGAAAGAACGGCGGAAACCAATAAACAGCGCAAAAAAATTGAAATGTCCTATATAGGCGGTTAAAAAAAAACTCTCTTCTGACTTCGAAGAGAGTTTTTTTGCTCATTAGCTAAGATATCGTGGAAATAAGATATTATTTTCCAAATGGACATGCATGAATGTTAATCCTTCTAATGCTTCTAAGCGTGCATATACTAAACGATATGTTCCGCAAGCATCAATTGGCAGTTCGTAATCAGAAGTGACCTCACGAATTTGTCGGAGAATTTCACCGGCATGATCATGTTCTTTTTCAAGTTCTACAATCATGTTAATTGCTTCTTCTCGATTTTCAACTGTACCATCTGCTAGTTTTTTGATCAATGGAAAAACAACTTGCTCTTCTTTTTCCATATGTTCCATTAACTCTTTTTTAAATTCATAAAACAGTTCAAATACTTTTAATAACTCGGGATGATGATCGCCATGAACCTTTGATACCTTTGTTACATAAGGGCTAAGTAGCGCTAATTCTTCCTGTGAAGCTCTATGATAATTCGTGATTATATGATCAATGATTGTATTGGAATCTGAATCTGTCCAAACAGCTACATCTTTTTCAACATGTTCATATTTTTCAAATACATCGTTTAACTCTTCCAATAATGAATCCATATTCAGCCCGTTTTTTTCAACAGCTTCAGAAAGTGGAATATTACCTCCACAGCAAAAATCAATGCGATTACGCTTAAAAACGTCACTTGTCTTAGGTAATTGATTAACAATATCTTTAACTAATGAAGTAGCAGTAATAGGGAATTTCACGTTAAAACCTCCTAAAATTCTTTAACTGAGTTAAGCATAATCGATAATCAAAAGTAATTAGGTGACCTGAATCACACAATAAAGGTGTTTTTTTGTATTCTGGTCAAAATCTTTTTAATTTGTGATATTTGATAACTCAGTGTCTTATTTGATAGGCTTATAATATCGATTAGATATGAGTTTTGAAGATAGGAGCCGATGAATTTGTTTGAAAGAAGACAATCTATTCCGATAGGGGAAGCAGTAAAAAAAATAATGGACCATCGATTACATGGGTTAACGGAGTATGTCTCCATAGATGACAGCTTTGGTCGTTTTTTATCGGAGGATTTAATTGCCACTTGTGATGTACCCCATTTTGATCGAGCACCGTATGATGGATTTGCTATTAGGGCCATAGATTCAATCGAAGCTTCTGCTACTAATCCAATTGAATTTGAAGTTATTGATCATATCGGTGCAGGGATGGTTTCCGACAAAACGGTTACACAACACCAAGCAGTCAGAATTATGACGGGGGCTATGATGCCGGAAGGAACTGATGCTGTAGTAATGTTTGAATTGGCGCAAGCATATGAAAAGTCAGGAACTCCCTTTATGTCAATTAAGCGCCCTTTTAAAAAGGGTGATAATGTATCTTTTGCAGGTGAGGATGCGAAGAGGGGAGAAGTATTGGTTAAAAAGGGTACGTTAATTAACCCTGGTATCCAGGCGATGCTTGCGACATTCGGGTATTCATTGGTTCCAGTAGCTAAAAAGCCGCTTGTAGGACTGTTTGCTACTGGAACAGAGCTTCTGGAAGTGAATGAAGCGCTAGTTCCGGGGAAAATCCGCAACAGCAATTCTCATATGATTGCTGCCCAAATTGAAAGAGCAGGTGGAGTTGTCCATTATTTTGGAAAGCTGCCAGATGAATTTGATACATGCTTTGAAGCGGTTAAAAATGCTTTAAACAAAGTGGATCTTTTAATCACAACCGGTGGTGTATCAGTGGGGGATTATGATTACCTGCCAGAAATTTATGAGAAATTAGAAGCAGAGGTGCTGTTTAATAAAGTTGCGATGCGGCCTGGAAGTGTAACTACAGTTGCCCATTTTAAAGGAAAAATCCTATTTGGTCTTTCAGGTAATCCATCGGCATGCTATGTAGGCTTTGAATTATTTGTTCGCCCAATTATTCGAGGAATGCTTTTCTCGGGAAAACCACACTTACGCAGGGAAAAGGCCATTTTAGATGCAGATTTTTCTAAAGCAAATCCATTCACCAGATTTGTCCGTAGTTCCCTTCATATTGAGGATAGTAGATTAAAGGTGACTCCAAGCGGTGTAGATAAATCGAATATCATTATGAGTTTAGCTGGAGCGAATTCATTAACCATTCTTCCAGGAGGGACAAGAGGATTCTCACAAGGAGACGAGGTAGAAGTATTATTGTTGGAGGACCAAACAGGCAGTGAGTGGCCTTGGTAAATCCGGTTATTATTCAAATTGTCGGTTTTCAGAACAGTGGAAAGACAACTTTTATCTCCAAAATAATCCAAAAACTAAAAGAACAAGGGATCAAATCTGCTACAATCAAACACCATGGACATGGTGGAAAACCTGATTTGCTGGCAGAAAAGGATTCAGAAAAACATATCGTTGCAGGAGCTATTGCAACCCTTGTTGAAGGGGATGGACGGCTCATCCTTCAATGTGAAAATAATCTAAATGAATTGGACCACCAGATTGCATTGTTAAGTTTCTTCCAACCAGATGTGATTTTGATTGAAGGACATAAACAAAAGGATTATCCCAAATTGGTAATGATAAGAAATAATCATGATTTACCCTTATTACAGTTAACAAATATTAAAGCGGTTATCTGCTGGGAAGATACAGAGATTTATAAAACTGATATCAGCGTAACACCACTATTTTCCATACATGACGAAGCTGTTATAAATTGGACGATTGATTTTTTGCAAACAAGCATTTCTGAAAATATTCGTAAACAAAAAAATCGGTGAGGCCACCGATTTTTTTGTTTACATTTAATCAACCCTGCAGATTTCAACAGGACAATCTTCACAATCAATTTCTGTTCTTAAGTAATCGATATCATGAATCGTAATCGATCCTTTATCAATGGAAATAATCTCTTCTTTCCTTAGCTCGCTCAATAATCGGTTCACGACTTCACGGGAGGTTCCACAAAAATTCGCCAATTCTTGATTGGTTAAGGGCAATTCAATTAAAATGCCTTTGTTTGTTTTAACACCATAACTATTACTGATCCTAATTAGCGTGGAGTACAGGGCTCCTTTTTTTCCATGCAGGACAAGATCGCGAAACTTTGTTTGTGTTTTTCTGTATTGCTGGCTCATCCACTTGATGAATTCAAATGCTGTAGGTAAGTCCATAGATAGTTTCTCTTCTAAATCTTCTTTCATGATGACTGCCACTTCACCACTACCTATGACGCGGGCACTTAATAAATATTTCGATGCAGGGGAAAATAAATTCAATTCACCAACAAAATCACCTTTAGTGCACATTCTTAAGGTAAGCTCTCTACCATCGGGGATAATTTTACTGAGTTGTAGGATGCCGCTTTTTATAACGTACATTTCGTTTGCCTGCATACCTTCTTGAAATAAAAAGTCCCCTTTTTCCATCTTCCGGACATATTGAGCTGATTCAAAAATATGTGTTAAAGTTGCTGGTATTTCTTTTACTGAATACATCATAAAACCACCTTTAAAGGTAATACCAGTTACAACTGAATTTACAGGATATTACTATAATTATATTGTTTACTAGGTTTAAATCGCAATAAATGTGTTATAAGTTCATATAATCTTCATAATTTATTATACCTATTTCTCGGGAAATATGTCGAATAGAAAAATACAAATAAATTCCTATAATGGGGTTACTGTAAAAGGTAATAATAAAGGTGTAAAGCTAAGGAGGGAAGAATATGGGTCAAAATCGCCAGTTTAGGTCGGGGCAAAAGGCTCCTAATAACGGTATATATATTGAAGTTGGAGATACAGGAAGCAACGTCAATAACCCTAAAAAATTAAAACTGAAAGCGGGAGACAGATTTCCTGAAACCTCTAATGATGATCGTGTGTGGACCTATCAGCGTAAACCATAAATATTCAACTAAGCCATCCAATATCAGGATGGCTTTTATAAATTTTACAATTCGAAATACATGTTTTATAATAAAAACAAAGGTCAAAAAAGGTCAAATAATATGGGAGTGATGATCTAATGGATCTAAATCGGATGACGGAAAAGCTCCAAAATGGAATAATGAATGCCCAGTCTATTGCCATTAAACATAATCATCAAGAAATAGATGAGGCTCATTTATTTCTCTCTTTAATGGATCAAGAGGATAGTCTTATTGCGTCTATTTTAGAACGGGCGGGGATCCCGGGAAAACAAGTTGTAAAAATGCTGACAGAGGCTCTTCTCAAAAAACCGCAAGTTTCCGGGGCAGGTGTAGAACAAGGGAAACTTTATATTACTGGGAAATTGCAAAAATTATTAGTGGAGGCTGAGGAAGTTGCCAAGTCCTTTGCTGATGAGTATATTTCAGTTGAGCACGTTCTTTTAGCAGCAGTTAATGCTAATGAGTCAGTCATGAGAAATATGATTCAAACCTTTGGTAAAAAACCAGACGATCTTTTAAAAGCTATAAAAGAAATTAGGGGGAATCAAAGGGTGACATCACAAAATCCTGAATCAGGCTATGAGGCTCTTAAAAAGTATGGCCGGGATTTGGTTGCAGAGGTTAAGTCTGGAAAAATAGATCCCGTAATAGGGCGTGATGCAGAAATACGCAATGTCATTCGAATTCTCTCGCGCAAAACCAAAAATAATCCGGTCCTAATTGGTGAGCCTGGGGTAGGGAAAACCGCCATTGTAGAAGGATTGGCACAGCGGATTGTTAGAAAAGATGTACCTGAAGGGTTAAAAGATAAAACCATCTTTGCTTTAGATATGAGCTCATTGATTGCCGGAGCTAAATTTAGAGGGGAATTTGAGGAAAGGTTAAAAGCTGTTCTTAACGAAATCAAAAAAAGTGAAGGGCAGATCCTCTTATTTATAGATGAGATTCACACCATAGTTGGGGCAGGAAGAACAGAAGGTGCAATGGATGCCGGGAACATGTTAAAGCCAATGCTGGCAAGAGGGGAGCTCCATTGTATCGGAGCAACTACTTTAGATGAACATCGAAAATATATTGAAAAGGATCCTGCTTTGGAGCGGAGGTTTCAACAAGTACTTGTTCAAGAGCCTACAGTAGAGGACACAATTTCGATTCTAAGAGGCTTAAAGGAACGATTTGAAGTCCATCATGGCGTAAAAATTCATGACCATGCTTTAGTGGCAGCTGCGACTTTATCAGATCGATATATAACGGACCGTTTTCTCCCCGATAAAGCGATTGATTTGGTTGATGAAGCATGTGCCATGATTCGTACCGAAATTGATTCAATGCCAACGGAATTGGATGAAGTTACACGAAGAGTGATGCAGCTAGAAATTGAGGAGGCCGCTTTACGAAAGGAACAAGATGAAGCTAGTAAAGCGAGACTGGAATCCTTATTAAAGGAATTAGCCAATTTAAAAGATCAGGCGAATTCGATGAAAGCAAAATGGTTGGAAGAAAAACAATCCATTCAATCATTACAGGAAAAACGGGAACAAATCGAAAAACTCCGTCGTGATTTACAACAGGCGGAAGATAAATATGATTTAAACCGGGCTGCTGAGCTTCGTCATGGACTTATTCCAGCTGCAGAGAAAGAACTAAAAGACCTTGAGAGTAAAACTGATAAAGAGGATCGCCTGCTTCGCGAAGAAGTAACAGGTGATGAAATTTCCAATATTGTTTCTCGTTGGACTGGGATCCCGCTGACAAAATTAGTAGAGGGAGAAAGAGAAAAATTATTAAGGCTTGAATCCATTCTTCATCAACGTGTAATCGGGCAAAATGAAGCAGTGAACTTAGTAACAGATGCTGTTCTTCGTGCCAGGGCAGGCATCAAGGACCCTAACCGGCCAATTGGCTCATTCTTATTTTTAGGTCCAACAGGGGTAGGGAAAACGGAATTGGCAAAGGCTTTAGCAGAGTCTCTATTTGACAGCGAAGAACATATAATCAGGATCGATATGTCCGAATATATGGAAAAGCATTCAGTATCACGATTGATTGGGGCACCTCCGGGCTATGTTGGCTATGAGGAAGGCGGTCAGTTGACTGAAGCTGTCCGAAGAAGACCGTACTCCGTCATTTTAATGGATGAAATTGAGAAGGCACATCCTGAAGTATTTAATATACTGTTACAAGTACTCGATGATGGGAGAATTACGGATTCACAGGGTCGCATAGTTGACTTTAAAAATACTGTAGTGATTATGACCTCAAATATTGGCTCTCAGTATTTATTAGAAGGAACCGAAAATGAAGTAGAAATTTCTAATCTTGCAAGAGACCGGGTAATGAGTCAATTAAGAAGCCATTTCAGACCAGAGTTTCTTAATCGAATTGATGAAACCATTATTTTTAAACCATTATCTTTACAAGAGATTAAAGAAATTGTTGTAAAGATGCTTCATGAATTGGAAAAGAGATTAAAGGAACAACAAATCCATTTCAGAATTGGTGAGGATGCTAAGGAATTTATCGCCATTAACGGGTTTGATCCGAATTATGGAGCAAGACCTCTTAAGCGTTACATTCAGAGGACCATTGAAACCAAGTTGGCCAGAGAAATTATTGCAGGTAACATCCATGATGGCTCCACTGTCGAAATTACAATGCAAAATCATGAAGTAACCATTCATATACTGTAATATAATAATAGAAAACTCACCAATTGGAGAGTTAAATATAAGGCGAAAAAAAAGGTCTTCCAATTTTGTTGGAAGACCTTTCAAAACCAATACCTTAATAATTAATGTTTCTCTACAGGCTCATTTGGAATTACCGCAGATAGAACAAAAATCAGAACAGTAATGACAACCGCTATAACTGCTCCTAATTGGTAATTAAATTCAACCCCACTCATAGAACTAACTACGTATGTAAGCATTTCCGATAATAGAAAAGTCCAAAAAAATGTCCAAAAATAACGCATTCATTTTCACCTGCCTATTTTAATCCTTTTTAATATTATCATATTAGTTAAAAATAATAAATATTTAAATGTAAAACTGACCCATTCTCATGAATTTAATATGATTAAAAATAGGCAAAGCCCCTTTCATCCTGTGTGAAGAAACATACAATATTCTGAGGAAATATGTAAAAGGAGATTTGCCTATGGAGAGCCGCAGTTTTCAAATTGATACTGAGTGGAATATTGTCTATTACCCTGAAAAGCCAACTGGATTCGGGGTCTTAATAATCGGCGATGAAAGGCATTTCGTGGAAGAAAATAAGTGTTTTTGGACTCAAAATGAGGGAAAGCTGGCGATCGTTGATAAGTTAAAAGAACAGGGATACACCATTTTTTCCTCAAATCTTTATGGGCGAAATTGGGGGAGCGAGAACGCTGTCGAACTGGCTCAGAGATTATACCAATATGTTATTAGACATGAAATTATTAATCATAAAATTCATATATTGGCAGAGGGTATGGGGAGTTTAGTGGCTGTTAAATTAATGGAAAAAATGAAAGAACAAATTCGATCGGTTATTCTAATAAACCCTATTCTTTCATTAAAATTTCACTTGGAACAGGAAAAAGAGCATAAATTTTTTTATAAAAAATTAATGAGAGAATTAACCGCTGCCTATAAGCTGGAACAGCAATCTCTTGAAAACACCATTTCAGCTTTGGATGATACGGAACAGCTTGACACTGAAATCCCCGTTAAAATCATTCATATCCTTTCAGGTGCAAAATCGTATAATCAATCAAAGCAATATAAGTATTTCTTGCAAAACTCAAACATATCCCCCACTTTTATTGTCTCGGAAAAAAAACAACAGCTTGGATCCATCTGCAAAAAATTCTACAGACAGTATGAAACCATTCTATAATCGGAACCTCTCCAAAGATATAATTCTTTATTCAATCGCATAGGATTCAGTAAAGATTATGGTTGGGGAGGAAGCGTGTATGGACAAGGCCATTGTGATAGGTGCATATCATTTTTTGGGCTTTCATGTTTGTAACACTTTATTAAATAAAGGAATTGAAGTGACAGGGATCTTGTTAAATGAAATGGATAAGATCCCTTTTTTGGATGAAAAAAGAATGGAAGTTGGCAGAAATGCTAATTTCCATGAACAGTCAATATTTAAACTTGGTCATGCCTCTGATAAAACAACAAAGATAACCCTCATGATTTCCTATTATGATTTTTACATGCTTCATCGGGAAGCCCTTTTAGCTGATAATAAAATATTAAAACCTATTATGGAGTATATCGAACATCAAGAACAGTTAAATTTGGTCCTATTTTTGCCAATGCCTATGCAAATGCAAGAAATTGGTGTAAATGGCCATCTAATAGAAAGTTTCAGAAATCCTAGCACGAATGCTCAACTATTTCATTTACCTTCATTATATGGAACCTGGCAGCCTTCCACATTTTTATTTCAGCAAGTGATTCGCTCCAAATTTGGTAAAAGTATGAATAAGATGAAGTCAACAAGAGAGTGGACGAAAGATATTATTTTTGTGGATGACGCTGTGGAGACTTTGATGGAACTGATTGAAAACGGGAACTCTGGGAATTTTCTATTGGAAAGCGGCAAGGAACATTATTGGGAA
Source organism: Neobacillus solisequens (assembly GCF_051233465.1). Classification (NCBI taxonomy): domain Bacteria; kingdom Bacillati; phylum Bacillota; class Bacilli; order Caryophanales; family Bacillaceae; genus Neobacillus; species Neobacillus solisequens. The sequence continues at coordinate 206,364 of NZ_JBKFGJ010000003.1, forward strand.
GAATGTGCACGGTTTTTACAAGCAGGTGAATCGTTCAACCATCAAAAGAGTTTGAGGAACATAAAGGTGAATGGCGATTTCACCACTGTTTCTGTAAAAAGGCTTTCATCGATCTCAGAATCTCTCTCAATTCAAATAGAACACGAAAGATGGCTGGATCAATCAAGCATGATCAATAGTGAAACAGAAAAAGGTGGTAATTAAACTTTTCATTTTTTTATCTAAAGGTTAGAATATAAGTGAAAAATGGAATGTTGAACTGTCATTGGTATGCTGTCTAAAAACACAAGAAACGTGTTATCGAAATAGCTGCTGCCGCACGAAGGAGTTGCATTAGATGCTAAAACGTTTCTCCATTATACTTTTATGCCTATTTTTACTTGCAGCATGCGAGGGAACAAAATCGCCAGGTAAACTGCAAAAAGTAGGATTACTGGTCCCTGAAACGATTAATGACCAGGTATGGGGTACAAAGGGCTTTAAGGGCCTGTTAAAGATACAATCAAAATTAAAAGTTGATGTCTATTATAAGGAAGGGATGAACTCTCAATCAGTGGTAGAGCGTGCCGTAAAAGAATTTGACCAAAAGGGTGTTAATCTCATTTTTGGGCACGGTTCAGAGTATGCGGAATACTTCAATAATATTTCAAAAGAATATCCGAACATCCGCTTCGTCAGTTTTAATGGAGATGCCAAGAATAGCAATACCACCAGCCTAAGCTTTAAAGCTCATGCAATGGGTTTTTTTGGGGGGATGGTTGCAGCTCATATGTCAAAAACAAAAAAGGTCGGCGTTCTGGGTGCTTATGAATGGCAACCTGAAATCGAAGGTTTTTATCAAGGAGCAATGGCTGAAAATAAAAATAGTAAAGTGAATATTGAATACGTCGGAAATTGGGATGATGACCAAAAGGCTGTCCAGTTAGTTAACCAAATGATGGATCAAGGTGTTGATGTCATTTATCCTGCTGGTGACGGATTCAATGTTCCAGTTATTGAGAATGTGAAAGAACGCGGACTATATGTTATCGGTTTTGTATCTGATCAGTCCGATTTGGGTGAATCGACGGTACTTACGAGTACGATTCAACAGGTTGACAAATTATATGAAAAAGTGGCTGACCAGTTTAATGACGGAAAATTGAAATCCGGTAACCTTTCATATGACTTTCAAGATGATGTCATTTCATTAGGGAAATACAGCCCGTTAGTAAGTAAAGCGTTTATCCAAAAAATGAATAAAGCAATTAATAATTATAAAGAAACTGGAGAACTACCAAAATAGATATACATAGTAGTAAATGAAACAGCTGCCATAAGGGCAGCTATTTTTTTTTCAAAAATTGTTCAATAAAAGGATAAATTTTTTGAAATATAGGCTTTAATTCTTGATAAGAAGAATATAGGGTATCAATATGCACCATAAGTTCATCTAAATCAATATAATTATGACTGTCTTTAATAGTTTCCTGTTGTTGATTGGGAGAGTAAGTTCCAGTTTGACGAATGGTAGTCGGTGAGCCGAACATGAGTGCCGTGAATGGGTCTTGGCTCCAAGTGTCTTGTGAAGCCTTGTTAGATTCAAGCTTCTCCTGATCGATTACATTTTCGATGTCATTCAGTTCTTCCCACTCATTATGATCCATTAAGTCCATCCTCCTTTCGAAAAAAATCTATTATTTTTAGAATATGAGCCATTCTAAAAAAGGGTATGTTCATTAGCGGAGTAGATAACAGAATAAACCTATTGCTTAAATAAGGTTATGTTTGATAAAATTAGTACCAAGTCATAATAATTGATATAAAATTGAATTGCTTGGATGAATTTAAAGGAGATGTTACGATGAGAGCTGGTATTGTTGGGATTGGAAGGTATTTACCAGAAAAAGTGCTCACGAATTTAGATTTGGAAAAAATGGTGGATACATCTGATGAATGGATCCGTACTAGAACTGGCATTGAGGAACGAAGAATAGCTGCAGATGATGTGGATACATCTGATATGGCATTTTTCGCTGCCCAAAAGGCTATGGAAGATGCTGGTGTTACTTCTGAAGAGATTGACTTAATCCTAGTGGCCACTATAACTCCAGATTCGCCATTCCCATCGGTTGCTTGCCGAATCCAGGAACGTTTGGGTGCAAAAAAAGCTGCTGCAATGGATATTAGTGCCGCATGTGCGGGTTTTATGTATGGAATTGTAACGGCAAAACAATTTATTGAGTCTCAAGTTTATAAAAACGTCCTAGTTGTGGGAGTTGAAAAGCTTTCAAAAATTACTGATTGGAACGATCGTAATACAGCTGTATTATTTGGAGATGGTGCGGGAGCAGTAGTCATAGGCCCGGTGTCTGGAGATAGAGGAATCCTTTCTTTTGAGCTGGGTGCAGATGGTACTGGCGGTAAACATCTTTACCAGGACGAATATATCATTATGAATGGTCGTGAAGTATTTAAGTTTGCGGTTAGACAAATGGGGGAAAGCTGTATAAACGTCCTCGAAAAAGCTGGTTTAAAAAAGGAAGATGTTGATTTTCTGATTCCTCACCAGGCGAATATCCGCATAATGGAGGCCTCCAGACAGAGATTAGAGCTGCCAGAAGAAAAAATGTCAAAAACCGTAAATAAATACGGTAATACTTCAGCAGCGTCGATTCCCATTTCGATTGTAGAAGAATTGGAAGCAGGAAAAATTAAAGATGATGATCTAATTGTAATGGTGGGATTTGGCGGAGGGTTAACCTGGGGAGCCATCGCTATTCGTTGGGGAAAATAATCCTTAATTAAAGAAATTTTGAAATACTTGTTATGAGGTTATAGGAAAAGGTATATAAAGGAGATGTAAAAATGGAAAAGCGGAGAGTAGTTGTTACAGGCCTTGGAGCGGTGACTCCACTTGGTAACGATGTCGATACAACTTGGAAAGGGATCTTGGAAGGAAAATCCGGAGTTGGCCCTCTTACTAGATTGAATGCAGATGAATATTCAGCAAAAGTTGCTGCTGAAGTAAAAGATTTTAATCCTGAATTATTTATTGATAAAAAAGATGCAAGAAAAATGGATCGTTTTACCCAATATGCCGTTGCAGGCGCCTTAATGGCTGTAAAGGATGCGAATCTTACTATTAACGAAGAAAATTCTCATCGTGTCGGAGTATGGATCGGTTCCGGAATTGGCGGAATGGAAACATTTGAGCAGCAATATGAGGTATTCCTAAAACGTGGTTATCGCCGCGTTAGCCCATTCTTTGTTCCAATGATGATTCCGGATATGGCAACAGGTCAGGTCTCCATTACGCTCGGTGCAAGAGGATTTAATTCATGTACTGTTACAGCATGTGCCACAGGTACAAACTCTATTGGAGATGCTTTTAAGGTCATTCAACGCGGTGATGCCGATGCAATGGTAACCGGAGGAACAGAAGCTCCTATTACAAAAATGGCAGTCGCAGGATTTTGTGCCAATACAGCTCTTTCAACCAATCCAGATCCGAAAACAGCAAGCAGACCGTTTGATAAAAATCGTGATGGATTTGTCATTGGTGAAGGTGCTGGGATTGTGGTATTAGAAGAATTAGAACACGCACTTGCGCGTGGTGCAAAAATCTATGCTGAAATTGTTGGATATGGAGCAACTGGTGATGCCTACCATATTACAGCTCCAGCCCCAGGCGGTGAAGGTGGGGCAAGGGCAATGAAAATGGCGATTCATGATGCGGGCTTAAAACCGGAAGATATTGATTATGTCAATGCCCACGGTACCAGCACAGAATATAATGATAAGTTTGAAACACTAGCGGTAAAGGAAGTCTTTGGTGAGCATGCTTATAAATTGGCAATGAGCTCGACTAAATCAATGACAGGTCATTTATTAGGAGCTGCCGGGGGTGTCGAGGCTATATTCTCCGTTCTAGCTATTCGAGACAGTATCCTGCCTCCAACTATGAATTACGAAACACCAGATCCGGAATGTGATTTGGACTATGTGCCAAATGAAGCAAGACAAAAAGAAATAAATGTAGTAATGAGCAATTCATTAGGATTTGGCGGTCATAATGCCACTATTCTTTTTAAGAAATACCAATAATTTTTAAAAAAATAGACCTTTCTGGTCTATTTTTTTATACCCTCTTTCGGTAACATCGCTTCCGTAACTTCATAAAATAATCAATAGTAACAAAGAACGGGGTGCAAGAATGGGGATTATCCGAACAGACGAATGGCTAAAACTTGACTTTGATCGTCCTGTAAAAATTTGCGAACGACTTCTTCCCAATTTTAAAGGACAAAGTGCAAAAAACATTTATAATCAGCTAATGAACTTCGGTATGTACCGACCATCCTGGTCCACAAAAAGGAATTACCAGAGAATGGTAGATTATAAAGCGTGGGAACAAGTAGGGCGTTTATTGCAGAAATATAAATCTAAATGGTCTGGACCGGACATTCCGATTTTTCTATTTCCACTACAATCTTCAGGAGGTTTTTTGTTTAGACAGGATGACCGCAATAAATCAGGGGTATCCTTTCCGGATAAAATGTTCCTGTTCCTGTCTGATTATGAAGATCAGAAAGAAATTGAAGCACTTTTTGTCCATGAATACCATCATGTTTGCCGTTTAACAGGAATCAATAAGAAGTTGGGGGAATATACATTACTGGATTCCATAATAATCGAGGGTCTTGCAGAGTATGCAGTTCTATCTACTTGTGGAGAAGAGTATTTGGCCAACTGGTGCCATATGTATTCGGAGCGGGAAATCAATCTTTTCTGGGAAAGATTTTTGGAAGAACAATTAGGTATTAAAAAAAATGAAAGAGATCATGATGCCTTATTATATGGTGGTGGAAGAGTCCCTCCTTTACTCGGTTATGCTGCCGGATATAACATTGTTGAAAAATACTATAAAAAGAACCATTATTCTACAAAACTATCATTTTCCACACCGGCAACCAATTATCTAAATTTAAAAAAATAAATGTTTCGAGAAAGCCGATTGTATCAGGCTTTTTTTATTTGAAAAAAACCTCACTATTAATTATTTGTCAAAAAAGTATTGCAATTATAACAATTCAGTCATAGAATTTTATGTAAATATAGTTAATTTTTAGTTAATTGATTAAAAGTTATCCTAAGAGATGAGAAAAATTATTTAATAAAAGGAATTTTTAATAGGGGGATTTATTTTGAATAGTAAATCGCTATTACAAATACAAAATCTGCGAACTTCATTTAGAATCCAAAATGAGTTTTTTGCTGCAGTTGATGATGTGACGTTGACTGTTAATGAGAATGAGGTAGTTGCCATTGTTGGTGAATCGGGATGTGGTAAAAGTGCCTTAGCCCTATCCATCATGGGGTTGCATCCGCAGGAAAGAACAAGATTAGAAGGTAGTGTTCATTTTAAAGGGAAAGATTTACTTTCTTTGTCAACCGCTGAAATGAATAAAATTCGTGGAAAAGAAATTGGCATGATCTTTCAGGATCCTTTGACAGCACTTAACCCATTGATGACTTGCGGAAAGCAAATTGAGGAAAGCTTAACGTTTCATACCAATCTTTCTAATAATGAAAAAAGAGCAAAGTCTATTAATTTATTAAAAAAAGTAGGTATCCCTAATCCTGAAAGAACCTATAAACAATATCCACATGAACTATCTGGAGGGATGAGGCAGAGGGTGGTCATTGCGATTGCCATAGCGTGCGACCCATTGTTGGTCATAGCTGATGAACCAACTACTGCACTTGATGTAACGATACAAGCTCAAATTATGGACCTGCTTAAGGAACTTCAAAAGCAAATGAAAACAGGCATTATATTAATCACCCATGATCTTGGAGTAGTGGCCGAAATGGCAGACCGAGTTGCGGTCATGTATGCGGGAGAAATTGTAGAATTTGCGGATGTTAAAACGTTGTTTAAGGATCCTTTACACCCGTATACCCGCTCGTTATTTAATTCTATTCCATCCGCCACTTCCAATAAAGACCGCTTGCATGTTATTCAAGGGATTGTCCCTTCTCTACAAAAGTTACCAAGAAGCGGATGCCGATTTAAAAATCGAATAACATGGATCGATGAGCATGAACATGAGGAACACCCCATTTTACGTGAAGTAAGGCCAAATCACTTTGTAAGGTGCACCTGCTATAAGAATTTTTACTTTCCTGAATTAAACGTTGGGGGCATGAACGATGGAATTTCTAAAGGTAAATAATCTCAAAATCTATTATCCAATCCGAGGTGGTTTTTTCAAAAGAGTCGTTGCCCATGTAAAGGCGGTTGACGGTGTCAGTTTTGAACTAAAACAAGGTGAGACATATGGATTGGTAGGCGAGTCAGGATGCGGGAAGACAACAACAGGAAGAACGATTATTGGTCTAAATAAGGCAACATCAGGAGAAATTTTATTTGAAGGTAAGGATTTGACAAAATTAAGACGAAGTGAATTTCATAGCTATCGTAAAGATATTCAAATGATTTTCCAAGATCCTTATTCATCGTTAAATCCAAGAAAACGCGTGATTGATATTATTGCGGAACCGCTCCGAAACTATGAAAAATTATCACCTGCCGAGGAAAAACAAAAAGTCCAATTCTATTTGGAAAAGGTAGGCCTTAGCCCTGATTCAATCAGTAAATATCCACATGAATTTTCCGGAGGGCAGCGGCAACGGATCGGAATTGCTCGCGCGCTTACACTAAATCCAAAGTTAATTATTGCAGATGAACCAGTTTCTGCCCTTGATGTATCTGTACAAGCACAGGTTTTGAATTTTATGCGGGATATTCAAAAGGAGTTTAATTTAACCTACTTATTTATTAGTCATGATTTGGGGATTATTCGTCATATGTGTGATCGTATCGGAATTATGTATCGCGGACAATTCGTTGAAGAGGGGACAAGTGGAGATATATACAATAATCCACAGCATATATATACAAAGAGACTCATTTCAGCCATACCTGATATTAATCCTGAGAACAGAGAGTGGCAAAAGAAATTGCGCTCTGAAATTAATACAGAGTATAAAGAATCCTACCAAAAATATTTTGATACTGAGGGAAAAGTGTATGAGTTAAAACCAATCTCTAACACCCATTCAGTTGCACTGCCATAGAGGGAGGAAGAAAAAATGTTGAAATTTATTTTACGCAGACTTTTAGTTATGATCCCTCAATTACTAATTTTAAGTGTTTTAATTTTTCTTTTGGCCAAGGCCATGCCTGGGGATGCCCTAACAGGCAGATTGGCAAGCAATCCAAAAATGGATACAAAAACACTTTATGAATTAAAGGAAAAATTAGGTATGTTTGACCCCGTATACATACAGTATGGCAGATGGATAAAAGGCCTTCTGCACGGTGATCTAGGCCTGTCCATCATCCATCAAACGCCAGTTACTCATTTAATTGCAGGTAAAATGGTGAATACAGCTCTATTGGGACTCGCCATCCTGATCCTTAGTTATGTGATTGCTATACCACTTGGAATCATTGGGGGAAGGTGGACAGATACCTGGGCTGATAAGATGATCGTTGGCTATAATTATTTAACTTATGCCACCCCGTTATTTATTTTTGCATTACTGGTATTATTTGTATTTGGCTTTATTCTAGGGTGGTTTCCTACAAGTGGGAGTGTAGATATTCAAGTTGAAAATGGAACATTTGCCTATTATTTAAGTAAAGTAAATCACCTCATTTTGCCAGCATTTTCAGGTGCCATCGTAAGTACAACTGTTACGGTTCAATATTTGCGTAACGAAATAATCGATACTAAAATTAAAGATTTTGTAAAAACAGCAAGAGCAAAAGGTGTTAGTGAATCAAAGGTATATACACGGCACATATTTAGAAATTCATTATTACCGATTGCAGCTTTTCTCGGTTATGACATTGTCTCCATAATCGGAGGTTCCGTATTTTTAGAATCAATTTATGGATATCCGGGTATTGGACAACTATTTGTCACCTCCATCGCGCAACGTGATTTCAGTGTTGTAACAGCATTAGTAATGTTATCTGGATTGGCAACTCTAGTTGGTACGCTTTTGTCCGATATCATTTTAAGTGCTGTTGACCCACGAATCAGAATCGATTAAAGACGGGAGGGACAAAAATGAAATCAGAAATAGCAAGCCCCAAACAACAAAGTGTTGGAAATCAGAAAAAGCATAGCATATGGTCCATTCTTTGGACTGAGATTGTGAAAGATAAACTAGCGTTAGGATCACTTATTCTTTTGGGACTTATCCTGATTATTGTATATTCGGCATCCCTTTTACTGGACCAGGAAAAGATCGTTACAGTCGATTTGTTATCAATTTATTCGCCTCCTTCAGCAGAACATTGGCTGGGAACTGATTATGGCGGTAGAGATATTTTGGGACAGTTAATAATAGGTGCTAAAAATTCATTTACCATCGGATTATGCATAACTATATTAACAGGAATAATTGGACTAACAGTCGGCCTATGTGCAGGCTATTTTGGTAGCAAGGTTGATAATATCTTAATGCGGATTATTGATTTCTTTCTAATCCTGCCAACATTAATGTTGATTATCGTCTTTGTAACGATTGCTCCAAAATACAATGTGTTTACCTTTATTTTAATTTTGAGTATGTTTTTATGGACAGGTAAGGCAAGATTAATTCGTTCCAAAACCCTTGCGGAAAGAGAATTAGATTATGTAAGTGCCTCAAAAACCTTGGGGACACCAGATTGGAAAATTATTATTCGTGAGGTTTTGCCTAATTTAAGTTCTATTATTATTGTAAATTTAACCCTAAACCTGGCAGGAAATATTGGGATCGAATCGGGACTAACCTTTTTGGGATTCGGTCTGCCGGAAAGTACGCCAAGTTTAGGGACCCTTGTTAGCTATGCATCCAATCCTGATGTACTTGCTAATAAATGGTGGATTTGGTTACCTGCATCATTGCTCATTTTAGTCATGATGTTGTGTATAAATTACATCGGTCAAGCGTTTAAACGTGCAGCTGATGCAAGACAAAGACTAGGATAAAAAGGGGGAAGAAAAGGATGAAGAAGAAGCATGGTTTTACGGTTTTTACTCTCCTCGTTGTCTTGGCGATGCTGTTATCAGCATGTTCCGGTTCAACAGGAGGGGACGGTAAGAAGTCAGCATCGTCTGATAAGCCTAAAGAAGATATTAGTAAGTTCCCATTGCAGGTGAAGAATAATAAAAAGGAAGTTGCAGATGGTTCGTTAAATTATGCACTCGTGTATGATACTCCATTTGAGGGTACATTAAACTATGCATATTATGAAGGTCAACCAGATGCCGAAGTGCTTCAATTTTTTGATGTTCCGTTATTCTCAACCAATGATGACTACGAATTTACAAATGATGGCGCAGCCACCTACAAAATGTCAGAAGACAAGAAAACAATTACTGTTACTATTAAAGACAATGTAAACTGGTCAGATGGCAAGCCTGTTACGGCACAAGACTATGAATATTCATTCTTGGTAATCGGTAATAAGGACTACACCGGAGTCCGTTATGGGGATGCCATTATACAGAGCATCATTGGGATGAAAGAATACCATGAAGGAAAAGCCCAAAACATTTCCGGTATTAAAATCATTAATGATAAGTCTCTTTCCATTACATTTGATAATGCCAACCCGTCTTTACTGACCGGCTTATGGCCATATGCAATGCCTAAACATTACTTAGGTGACGTTCCAATTAAGGATTTAGCAACATCTGATAAAATTCACAAAGAACCAATCGGATTTGGTCCATACAAAATTAAAAAGATGGTACCAGGTGAATCTGTAGAATTTGAACGCAATGACAACTATTTTGGTGGAAAACCAAAACTGAAAACCATTGTGGCTAAAGTAGTGAACCCGAAAGTGATTCTCCAAGCACTCAAAAAAGGTGAAGTAGATGTAGCTGAGTATCCTGTAGATCAATATTCGGCTGCAAAGGGATCGAAAAATTTCCAATTCATTGGTCAAGTTGACTTAGCATACAACTATCTTGGCTTTAAACTAGGACATTGGGATGCAGACAAAGGCGTAAATGTGATGGATAATCCGAAGTTTAAAGATAAGCGTGTACGGCAAGCGATGGCATACGCACTTGATGAGAAATCTGTTGGAGAAAAGCTCTATAACGGGTTGCGTTTCCCAGCTACATCATTAATTCCGCCTTCATTCCCAAGCTGGTACAATCCTGATGCTAAATCAATTGGCTATGATCCGGAAAAAGCCAAGAAATTACTAGATAAAGCCGGCTATAAAGATGTGGATAAGGATGGACTTCGTGAAGATCCAAAAGGAAAGAAATTTAAAATCAATTTCTTATCTATGAGCGGTGGTGACATCGCTGAACCTCTTGCTAAATTCTATATGCAAAGCTGGAAAAATGTTGGTCTTGATGTTCAGCTTGTTGACGGCCGCTTGGCAGAGTTTAACTCCTTCTATAAAATGGTTGAGGAAGACGATCCAAAAGTGGATATTTTCTTAGCCGCATGGAGTACTGGTACTGACGTGGATCCTTATGGATTGTATGGCAGTGATGTACCATTTAACTATTCACGCTATGTCAGCGAGAAAAATGATCAATTATTAAAAGATGGTCATTCTGAAAAAGCATTTGATCATGATTACCGTAAAAAGGTTTATGATGAATGGCAAGATTATATGAATGATGAACTTCCTGTCATTCCAACATTGTTCCGCTCTACGATTTCAGCTGTTAATAACCGGGTAACTGAGTTAAAAGCTAACTACTCGGCAGATCCATATATCTGGGCAAAAGTGGGAGTTACAAATAAAACTGCGGAAGAAGAATAAGCAATATTCAAAGGGATGGTCCGTTTTAGGATCATCCCTTTGAATTTATCGATTGATTTTTATAATGCACTTAAATAATCTTACAAAGTAATTGGAGCAAAATATATCTTGAGGAATAATTTAACTAATGACTGCCCATACTGATTGACAAACAGTTTCATTGAAGTGAGGGGTTGTGCAATGTTATATCTTCATGATGTTTGGGTAAATTGGTTTGAAGGGGAAGAAAACGGTTATAATGTCTGTCATTTTCATGAATGGCGAAAGGACGATGCAGTAGAGCTGTTAGATCAGGTACCATTGTTAAAGGTGGAGCCCGTATTATTTCATTACATTGAAAATGATTTATCAGAATTACCACAACAACTTCTAGATGATATCTATCAAAAAGCATATTTAAGAAAAAATCATGAAAGAATCCAGTTAGATTACTGCTTTGTGGTTACAGATGGATCCGGAATTTTAGCTATCGATACAATTGGCTATAATATCCCAATCCGAAAAAGCCGGCTTATTCCAAGACAAGAGCAGCTTGCCTACGAAATGATCAGTAATCAGGAGGCAAAGGAATATCAATTTTATCCACAGACAAAGCAAAAAGATTTTCATATTCTTTCACCAGAACCTATATTAATGAGAGGACTTACCAGAAAAGAACGCCAAATCAAGCAATTATTGTTTATGGCCCTTGATCAGCTGTTTTCATCTAATAATGAAGCGGAAGTTCGTTACTGGTTTACTGAATGGTGCCCAGAGCGGTATTCAATAATCCAGGAAATGAATTTTGCTGATGCGTGGGAACAACTTTTTGAGGAAATTAAATTTGGCTGGTCAAAGAAGCATGAAAACTTTTGTGAAAATTTAATAAAAGGACAGCCGTTTTTTGAAAAGCTTTGGGAAATGGAGCATGGTCCTAAAGTAAACTAAAAGCCTGACCCAAAGGGTATGATCTCATACCTTTTGTGGCTCAGGCTTTTTTTATTTCTTATTTTCTTTTTCTGCCAAGTCCCATGGCTTTTTCCATTTTTTTTAGGGTTTTATTTGCAACCTGATTGGCTCGTTCTGCCCCTTGGTCTAAAATATCGTCCAATTCACTTGACTCAATTAATTGATAATATCTTTCCTGAATCGGCTTAAAGAAATTTACTACCACATCAGCTAGATCACCTTTAAATTGACCATAACCTTTTCCTTGATACATTTCTTCTAACTCAGAAATGGATTTTTCACCAAGAATAGAATAGATAGCTAATAAATTAGAAATGCCTGGTTTTGCCTCCCTATCATATTTAACGATTCCATCAGAATCGGTAACAGCACTTTTAATCTTTTTCTCAATTTGCTTTGGATCATCCAAAGGAGTAATAAATGCTTTTGGATTAGGATCAGATTTACTCATTTTTTTAGTTGGTTCCTGCAGTGACATAATTCGGGCCCCAACTTCAGGTAACCGAATCTCAGGAATCGTTAAAATATCATTGTATTTCTTATTAAAACGTTCCGCTAAATCACGAGTTAATTCCATATGCTGCTTTTGATCTTCTCCAACTGGTACGAGGTCAGTGTTATACAATAAAATATCGGCTGCCATTAAAGGGGGATAGGTAAGTAAACTAGCAGAAACCGCTTCTTTTCCGGCAGATTTGTCTTTAAATTGTGTCATACGCTCTAATTCGCCAATATAAGAAATGCATTGCATGATCCATCCGGCCTGAGCATGTGCTGGAACTTCGGATTGAATAAATAATGTAGCTTTTTCAGGATCTAACCCAACTGCCAAGTACAAGGCAGCTAAACTTCGGATATTTTTGCGCAGGGTCAACGGATCCTGAGGAACCGTGATGGCATGCTGGTCAACTATACAAAAGAAGCAATTATATTCATTTTGCAATTCCACAAATTGCTTCAAAGCTCCTATATAGTTCCCAAGTGTAATAGTCCCACTTGGCTGAATCCCTGAAAAAATCGTCTTTTTCATGATTTTCCTCCTAAATATATCGGCTCTGTTAAAAGGAGGTTGATTTGCGCTATAGGCACGTGCGGTTCGTGGGCGGTCAGGTGAGCCTCCTCGCCGCTTTGGCGCCTTCGGGGGTCCCTCTTGTTCCGTACTCCCACAGGAGTCTTCGTGCCTTCCGCTCCAATCAACGATGATGAAAATCAATAATACTCCTTAACAATTGCCCTAAAAATAAATAAAAAAAAGCCATTCATCCCCAAAAATAGGGACGAATGGCTCGCGGTACCACCCTAATTACTCTAAAAAGAGTCACTTCATTTTCAAGATGATAATCATTCATCTTGAATTCCTTTTAACGCAAGGAAAACGTCAATTCCTACTTATAGTTCAGAAAGCACTCAAAAGTCCATTCCGTATTTGATCGTATTTGTTCTCACCAGCCACAAATTCTCTTAGACGATTTAAAATACGTACTACTCTTTATCATCGCTTTAAATAACTATTTAATTATAGATATTATAAAGAATAGAAAATATAATTTCAAGTTGATGGAAAGCAATAGAAAAAATTTTTTATTAAAAAAGTAATCCCCCTAATTAATATAATATAAAATAAATAAAAAATTATATCGAAATAGCATAAATTTGCATGATTATAAAAAAAATATCATTATTACAACATAGTCAAATCTATGTAACCGCTGCCATTTTTAGCTGATTTATAAAGAGGTAATGGATACTTTAAAGCGTAAAAACATTGATTTGTTAGGAAATTTAACATACTTTTTTAGAAAAAACCGTACAAAAATTTATTATAACATGAGTAAATGTAACTCAATCGCAAAAATTGTATCTAAACTGTAAATTAAATTCTAAAAAGTATGTACATTATCCCGAAAATATGTATAATAGAGAATGTAGTAATTTTTCAGAATAATAGAAAAGGGAGGTCTACTAGTGAAAAAATCAAAACTTTCACTGCTTTTAGTATTATCACTAGTACTAAGCATGTTTCTTGCAGCTTGTAGCGGCGGCAAAGATACATCTGAGGACAAAGACAAAAATGGTACATCCGGTAAAAAGGATGTTGCACAAGTTTTCCGGGCTAATATTAGAACAGAACCGTTCTCGTTACATCCGGGCTTAGCAAATGACTCTACTTCAGGTAGTATTTTGCGTCAAACTTTTGATGGTTTAACTCGTATTGGTAAAAGCGGCAAGCCAGAACCTGCGATTGCAAAAGAAATCAAAACTTCTGATGACTTGACTACTTATACGTTTAAACTACGTGATGCTAAATGGACAAATGGTGATCCTGTAACTGCTGAAGACTTCGCTTATGCTTGGAAATGGGCACTTGATCCTAAAAACGAATCACAATATGCTTATCAACTTTATTATATTAAAGGTGCACAAGCAATTAACGAAGGAAAAGCTGCTGCTGACACACTTGGTGTAAAAGTGGTAGACGATAAAACTTTAGAAGTAACACTAGAGAACCCAACTCCATATTTCTTAGAATTAACTGCTTTCTATACTTACTATCCAGTAAACAGCAAAATTGCTAAGGAAGATCCGAACTGGCATACCAACGCTGGTGACAAGTATACTTCTAACGGCCCATTCAAGATGACTGAATGGTCACACAGCAATAAAATTGTTCTTGAAAAGAACGATAACTACTGGGATGCTAAAAATGTAAAACTTAAAAAAGTTGAATTCAACATGGTTAACGATTCAAACACTGAGCTTTCTATGTTCAAAAACGGAGAACTTGATTGGGCTGGTGCACCACTTGGCGAACTTCCAACTGACGTTCTTCCACAGTTAAAGAGCGATGGCTCTCTTAAAGTTCAAGCAATCGCTGGTACTTACTGGTATAAATTCAATACTGAAAAACCACCTTTGAACAATGTAAATATCCGTAAAGCACTTGCTTACGCTATTAACCGTAAAGCAATCGTTGAAAACATTACTCAAGGCGGACAAATTCCAGCAATGGCAGCTGTTCCTCCATCCATGTTTAAAGAGAACGAAAAAGGTTACTTTAAGGATAATGATGTTAAAAAGGCAAAACAATACTTAGAAGCTGGATTAAAAGATCTTGGTTTAAAATCAGCATCTGATCTTCCAGAAATCACTCTTTCCTACAATACTCTTGAAGCTCACCAAAAAATTGCTCAAGCAATTCAAGATATGTGGAAAAAAGAGCTTGGTATTAACGTAAAACTTGATAACCAAGAGTGGAAAGTTTACATTGATAAACTTCACAGTGGAGATTACCAAGTTGGCCGTATGGGTTGGTTGGGTGACTTTAACGATCCTATCAACTTCCTTGAATTGTTCCGTGACAAAAAAGGCGGAAACAATGATACGAACTGGGAAAATCCTAAATTCAAACAGTTGTTAATTGACTCTCAAAAAGAAGCGGATGCGAAGAAACGTGCGCAAATGCTTAAAGATGCAGAAAAAATCTTTATCAATGATATGCCAGTTGCTCCAATCTACTTCTACTCTGATGTTTGGGTTCAATCCAAGAATTTAAAAGGTGTAGTAATTTCTGGACTTGGCGATATTCAATTAAAGTGGGCTTATTTTCAATAATAATCCACAATTAAACTAATGAGAACAAGGTATATGGAGTGAAATCCATATACCTTCGTTTTCGCTTATGGCATTTTGTTAAATATTGGAGGTGTGTCTATTGGTTAAGTACATTAGCAAACGTTTGCTGTACATTTTACTCTCGTTATATTTAATTATTACAGCAACGTTTTTCTTAATGAGAATTGCACCGGGTAATCCATTTACCGGAGAAAAGCAGTTACCTCCTGAAATCCAAGCGAGTCTCAATGCTCACTATGGTCTTGATCAACCTTGGTATGTTCAGTACGGTGATTACTTAGTTAAAATAGTTCAGTGGGATTTTGGTCCATCATTCAAATATAAAGCACGCACAGTTAATGAACTGATTAATGATGGATTCCCTGTGTCTTTAGCTTTAGGGGTTGAAGCAATCATTCTTGCGGTTGCAGTGGGTATTTTATTGGGTGTGATCGCGGCATTGAAGCATAATAAGTGGCAGGACTACACGGCGATGATTATTGCTGTATTGGGAATTTCGGTTCCTTCATTTATTATGGCAACCATTTTACAATATTTCCTTGCGATTAAATTAGGCTTATTTCCAGTTGCACGTTGGGAGTCTTTTAGTTACACCGTCTTGCCTGCTTTGGCACTTGGGTCTACACCAATGGCTTTTATCGCTAGATTAACTCGTTCAAGTATGCTTGAAGTATTAAGCAATGACTATATCAAAACCGCGAAAGCAAAAGGATTAAGCAGAGGTGCAATGATTATAAAGCATACGTTACGTAATGCTTTAATGCCGGTTGTTTCCTATATGGGTCCTTTATCTGCCGGGATCATTACAGGTAGTTTCGTAATTGAAAAGATATTTGGTATTCCCGGTTTAGGTTCACATTTCGTTTTAAGTATTGCAAACCGTGACTATACGGTAATTATGGGAGTTACAGTCTTTTACAGTATAATCCTACTATTTTCGATTCTCCTTGTCGACATTGCGTACGGACTTATCGATCCACGCATTAAATTGGCTGGCGGGAAGAAAGGAGAATAAATAATGCAGCAAATATCAAAAGAAAAATTTCAAGTTGTTGGTGCGAAAGCATCCGATGCTGAGAAAATTTCAAAACCGAGTCTTTCGTTTTGGAAAGATGTTGTTATTCGATTTCGAAAGAACAAGCTTGCCATGTTTGGAGTTGTATTATTAATTATCCTTATTTTCATGGCAATCTTTGGCCCATATATGACTAAGTATGATTATGCAACCAATAATTTGATGAACACAAACAAGCCACCAGGTGGAGATCACTGGTTTGGAACGGATGATCTTGGCCGTGATATGTTTGCTCGTACATGGCAAGGTGCACGTATATCCTTATTTATAGGTATAGCTGCAGCCATTGTCGATTTCACAATTGGTGTATTCTGGGGCGGTTTGGCAGGTTATAAAGGTGGCCGTGTAGATGAATTTATGATGAGGGTTGCTGATATTTTATACGGGGTACCATACTTACTTCTTGTTATCTTATTGATGGTTGTATTGGGACAAGATTTGGGAACAATGATTTTAGCTATGACCATTACAGGGTGGATCAATATGTCGCGGATTGTCCGTGGACAAGTTCTTTCTCTAAAGAATCAGGAATATGTTTTAGCTGCTAAGACACTAGGAGCGGGCCTTAAAAGAATCATGCTTCGCCATTTGATTCCAAATACAATGGGATCCATTTTGGTGACAATGACACTTACCATTCCTTCTGCTATTTTTACAGAATCATTTTTAAGCTTCCTTGGTCTTGGTCTAACGCCTCCGTTGGCAAGTTGGGGAACGATGGCATCTGACGGTTTGCCAGCACTTCAATATTTTCCATGGCGCTTATTCTTCCCAGCTGCACTGATTGCGTTAACCATTTTTGCATTTAACGTTGTCGGTGATGGATTGCGGGATGCATTAGACCCAAGATTGCGAAATAAGGGGTGAGAATATGGAAAAAATACTAGAAGTAAAAGACGTATCGGTCTCATTCCAGGTTTATGGAGGAGAAGTTAAAGCCGTCCGCAATGTAAGTTTTGATCTTATAAAAGGGGAAACTCTTGCGATCGTTGGTGAGTCAGGATCAGGGAAATCCGTTTTGACTCAAACTATTATGAAATTAATTCCGATGCCTCCAGGTAAAATAACGTCTGGTCAAATTTTATTTGATGGTCATGATATAGTTACGAAAACCGATAAGGAAATGGAAAAGATTCGCGGAAAAGATATTAGTATGATTTTCCAAGACCCGATGACATCATTAAATCCAACGATGAGAGTCGGGATTCAAATTATGGAAGTTTTAATTAAGCACCAAAATATGCCTAAGCAGCAAGCGAAAGACCGGGCTGTTGAATTGCTTAAACTTGTTGGTATTCCAATGCCAGAAAAACGTGTTAATCAATATCCACATGAATTTTCCGGTGGTATGAGACAACGTGCGATGATTGCGATTGCCTTGGCTGCTAATCCGCGATTATTGATTGCTGACGAACCAACAACAGCACTTGATGTTACGATTCAGGCGCAAATTCTTGAGCTTATGAAGGATTTGCAACAGAAAATGGATACATCCATTATTTTTATTACCCATGATTTAGGGGTTGTGGCAAATGTTGCTGACCGTGTAGCAGTTATGTATGCCGGTCAGATTGTTGAGGTGGGAACGGTAGATGAAATTTTCTATGACCCGCGTCATCCATATACATGGGGACTTCTTGCTTCCATGCCGAGCTTGGATAATGATGATAAAGCAGAATTAGCTGCGATACCAGGGACACCACCTGACTTAACAAACCCACCAAAAGGGGATGCGTTTGCTGCAAGAAATCAATATGCTCTTGCGATTGATTTTGAAGAGGAACCGCCAATGTTCCAAATCTCAGAAACTCATTTTGTTAAATCTTGGCTTTTACATCCAGACGCACCGAAAATTAATCCGCCTGAAGCGGTACAAAGACGGTTGCGAAAACTGCCCTCAACCTTTGAAAAACCTGTATTTGTAAAGGGGGCAAAATAGATGGCTGAGAAACTACTTGAAATAAAACATTTAAAGCAGTATTTTAATGAAGGTCGTCCAAACCAAGTAAAGGCAGTTGACGATGTATCATTCGATATTTACAAAGGCGAAACCCTTGGACTTGTTGGTGAATCTGGTTGTGGAAAATCCACAACTGGAAGAACGATTATTCGTTTATATGATGCCACTGATGGAGAAGTCCTGTTTAATGGTGAAAATGTTCACGGAAAGAAATCTGCTAAAGAATTAAAGAAATTTAATCGAAAAATGCAGATGATTTTCCAAGATCCATACGCTTCCTTGAATCCTCGGATGACAGTTGCGGATATTATTGCCGAGGGAATTGATATTCATGGTTTAGCCAAGAGTAAAAAGGAACGGATGGAGCATGTATATGACTTATTGGAAACGGTAGGTCTTAACAAAGAGCATGCTAATCGGTACCCACACGAATTTTCGGGTGGTCAAAGGCAAAGAATCGGAATCGCTAGGGCATTGGCAGTTGAGCCAGAATTTATCATTGCTGACGAACCTATTTCCGCCTTGGACGTATCAATTCAAGCGCAAGTAGTAAATTTAATGAAAAAGCTTCAAAGAGAAAAAGGGCTAACTTACTTGTTTATTGCCCACGATTTATCAATGGTGAAATATATTAGTGACCGTATTGGTGTTATGTATTTCGGTAAATTAGTTGAATTAGCTTCATCCGAGGATTTGTATAAGAATCCAATGCATCCTTACACACAATCCTTATTGTCAGCTATTCCGCTTCCAGATCCAGATACTGAAAGACAACGTCATCGAATCATGTACGATCCAAGTATTCATCATTATCAGGAGAACGAACAATTAGCAATGCGAGAAATTGCCCCTGGTCACCTAATATATTGCTCAGAAAAAGAGTTCGAACAATATAAAGCTAAATATAAAAAATAATACACCTTTAGTGTTTTGGCTTGCAGAGTAGACAGTATTCTGCAAGCTTTTTGTTGTTCTGAATTAAAAGTGTTTTCAAAAAATATTGAATATTATTGACATTATACTACAAAAAAAGGAAAATGTAAAAGTAACTAATTTTATATAGAGGAAAGAAGGGAGTTGGACATGAGGGTTCTTCAACAAGTTGTATTTATTATTCTATTAGTATTATTTCTTGCTGCTATTCCTTGGGTGATTCACATTAATCCTATTGATAAAAGTATTGATTGGGATTTTACAAGGTTGGGGCAAATTTATAAGGAATTTTTTCAAACACTTGCTGGCGGGGGTTTGGGTACATATACGATTGGCAGTCAAACTAGGGAAATTTCCGGTGACATACCTTACAACTTTACAACTAGCTTGATCATTTTACTGGGTGGTGTGATCATAGCCGTAATTTTTAGTTTACTATTTGGAGTCTTCTTAAGTCGATTCAAACTTTCTCGCTTGATCAATATACTGCTTAACATACTTTCGTCCATTCCTGATTTTATTCTAATCATTTTTGGATTGATTATTGCTGTTGAATTTTACCAAATAACTGGGGTTAGAGTACTTTCCTTGAAGGTAGATGGGGGAGCTTTAAATTTGTGGTTTCCAATTTGTTTGTCAAGTTTAGCTCCTACCTTATATTTGTTTAAATTAGTAGCCGTTAAATACTATCAAATAAGTGGTGAAGATTATATTCGTACAGCTGTCTCAAAAGGAATGGACTTAAATTATATTAATCTCCACCATGTATACAAAAACATTGAACCGTTTATCATTGCTGAGTTAACAAAAATTATTTCACTAGCGGTAGGCAATATGTTTATTATTGAATACTTATTAAATGTCAGAGGGATTACGAAATTTATCTTTCAAAGCAGTCAATTTCAGCCCATAGCGATAGGTTTATTTTCAATGCTATTGATTTCATTAATTGTTTTCCTTTCTGTTAGAATCGTACTCTTCATGTTTAAAAGAGGAATAGTCCATGATTAAGAAAAAGTTATTTTCAGTGAATTATTCCTTATATATTGGCTTTATTTTTTGTATGGTTCTTATATTTTTAGCAATCTTTGGACCATCAATTGCTCCGCACACTTTAACAGAAACATTAAAAACAAGTTATGATAACGGTAAAATATATGCACCACCACTTGATCCGTTTGAGTCCAAGGACTATCCACTTGGAACGGATAAATGGGGTTATGATCTTTATTCAATGGTATTATACGGGATCCGATATACGCTCTTTATTTCTATAGCGGTGACCATAATTAAAATGACAGTCGGTTCTTTTATTGGATTATATGCAGGAATGTTGAGAAAAACTCCACAATGGATTGAAGCATTTGAAACAGCATGGAGTTATATTCCACTATTTCTGATACTATTTTTCTTCCTTAATCCGATTACTTTCAATCAGTTAGTAGATAGCGATAAGTTAATCTATTACTTTATCATTCTCGCAGCAGCAGTCAGTACTCCGAGTATCATTTCTTCGGTAAGAAAGAAGTCAAAAGAAATCTCAAAGTCCGCTTTTATTGAAGCAGCACAAACTTTGGGCGCATCTAGACATCGAATGGTCTGGAAGCATATTTTTCCACAGTTAAAAGAATCATTGCTGGTCATGTTTGTTCTTGAGGTCATCCATGTTATCACGTTAATGGGGCAACTCGCGCTAATGCATATTTTTATTGGCGGCACCATCGTGAGAAAGGATCCCTTGGAAGGACCGATTTACTTGTCGATTACGAAAGAAATCGCCGGACTGGTAGGTTCTGCAAGGGGAAATATCTATAGTACATCCCATATTCTTTATATTCCATTATTGTTTTTGGTTTTTACCATTATTGCCCTCAGTTTACTGGCAAATGGGTTGAAAAATCGCTTTCAATCAAACTATTCGAGAACACCATGGATCAAAACTGGCTTTGAGCCTAATGTAATGCCTAAACGGAAGACATATGTTAAAAAAATAAAAGGATGGTTAGTTAAAGGAGAAATGATAGGCTTAATATTCCTATTTGTTTTATTTGTCGGTGCTGGCTGGTATGTAACGATTCACAAGGATGATGATATTGGTGTAAAAAATTTCAGTGCTGCTAAATACGATTTAAAACTTAAAATGAACAAAAATGGGTTGTTCCATTCAACTGCAAATATAAACGTTACCAATAAATCTAAAAATGAATGGAAAGATATTGTCTTTTACTTCATCCCAAACGTTTTTTCAGAATCGGGTGCCTCCAAGCTGATTATAAAAGAAATTAAAGTGAATAATCAAAAGGCGGTCTATAGCTTAAAACGTGATTCCTTAAAGATTAAGCTCGATAAAAATATGGGTAAAGATGATCATGCTGAGATTAACGTGACTTATAGCTTCACTGTTCCAGAAGAGGGAAGCCGATTTTCCAAAGTTCAGCAGAATTACTATTTAGCTCAATGGTATCCAATGCTTGCCACCTACCAAAATGGAAAATGGAATAAAGAGGATTATCAAAAAGGACTTGAAACGTACCATACTGATTTTTCTGATTACTCTGTTCAGTATGATATTCCCAAAGGATATTCGATAATTTCAACAGCTGACCGGGATGCAGGTTCTAAAGAAAACAGTGGAGAGGTAAAAATTGAAAAAGTCAGAGAGTTTTTTATTGCTATTGTGAAAGGGATGCAAACTTATACAACCGATGTAAATGGAGTTGAAGTCCGGTTGTATACCAAGAAGGATCAAGATAAAAAACCACAGGAAGTATTGGGATTGGCCAAAAGGGCCTTAAGTTTTTATCAGGACAAAATTGGAGAATATCCATTATCCCAACTTGATATTGTCCTTGATAAAGGGGAGAATATGGAATACCCGGGAATTGTTACTGTAAATCCATATATTGAAGATGAACATTTCTTTAACATGGATGTTGTTCATGAAGTCGCCCACCAATATTTTTCGGGAGTGGTTTCTAACGACCCCTATCATGAAGCTTGGATTGATGAAGGGATGAGCGAATTTGCTACAAATGTTTTCTATTATTTAGGAGAACATGAGGGGGCGTATCAGTCACAGAGCCTTTCTATCAATAGAATGAAAAAAATTGAAGAACTTGGGTTAGGCAGGCAGGTTTCCAATGTCCCCCTATCTGAAAACAAAAATTCAGGGTATATTTATGGGCAGCCTGCATTAAAATTATTCTCGCTTGTGCAGGATAAATATCGGATAAGGGATAAAGATTTTAAAACCGTCCTCAGTGAATACCTTGCTGACTACTACAAACGGTTTAAATATAAAGAAGTAGATACTGCCGAATTTATACGGTTTACCAAGGATTACTTTCAAGTGCCACAGGAATACTTTAACGACTGGTTAGAAGTTCCTAATCGGTTGTAATAAAATTAAAAGGTGTTCCTTCATTGAAGGAACACCGCTTTTATTTAGTGCTTTTTCCCGCCGACCATTTTCCAGCCAGTTTGATATTTTGCACTTTGATCTACAAATTCACTTCGGCGCTTTCCGCCAAATACTTTTTCTCCGATGGTATTTGTAATAACGCCCATCATAGCTGTTATTCCAATAATTAAAACAGCTACAACAGTTAAATCCACTATGTAAGCTCCCATCTATATCCCTCCATAAATAAGCTAAACATTTCATTGCCTAAAAAGAATAATCCCCTACTCCTTATTTTAAAAGAACTTTTACCATATTGAAAGGGAAT
Source organism: Neobacillus solisequens (assembly GCF_051233465.1). NCBI lineage: Bacteria > Bacillati > Bacillota > Bacilli > Caryophanales > Bacillaceae > Neobacillus > Neobacillus solisequens. Next base: position 229,478 of record NZ_JBKFGJ010000003.1, read on the forward strand.
TAATCTTATTTGTTAAAAGTTTTTATAGATGAATGCGTTTTCAGTGGAATAATCCTAATTGAGAATATAATGAGAATAAATGGAGGAATTAATGAAAGAATAACATTAAATAGTAAAAAAAATCAGTATATTTTTTTATTGACCCTCATAAGATTCATTCTAAAAAGCGAACATTATATTGACCATTAAAGTATAGTTGTAAAAATCAAGATAAAAAAATAAAAAAGTATGAAACTTTTTAGTTAATTATTCGTCTAATATATTGTGAAATGATTTATTTTATACCGATTAACTCTATTAATAATTTTTAAAAAGGGATACCTTTTTTTAAATCTGTGGTGTATAATAAATAATATAAATTTTTTATTTATAATTATTTTAATTAATGATTATTTAAATATTATTACGTATCCTGATTTTACGGTTAATACATTATTGTAAATATTAGAGGAGTGTGAAGACGGATGGTAACACTATACACTTCACCAAGTTGCACATCATGTCGGAAGGCAAAATCATGGTTAGAAGAACATGAGATTCCATACAAAGAAAGAAATATTTTTTCTGAACCATTATCGTTAGAAGAAATTAAGGAAATTCTTCGTATGACTGAAGATGGAACAGATGAAATTATTTCAACCAGATCAAAAACATTTCAAAAATTAGATGTAAATTTAGATTCAATGCCCTTACAGGATTTATTTAAATTAATCAAAGAAAATCCTGGATTATTGCGTCGTCCGATTATTATTGATGAGAAACGTTTACAAGTTGGATATAATGAAGATGAGATTCGCCGCTTTCTACCAAGAAAGGTGCGTACTTACCAATTGCGTGAAGCACAACGTATGGTAAACTAAGTGTAAGACCTTCACATTTGAAGGTCTTTTTCTTGCATAAATATTTGTAGTTTTTTTGTTTATTTGTTATAATAAAAGGAATATCTTGATGAATATGAACTCCCAAATGATCCTCTGGTTTATGTAACTAGGCTATATGATGGTTTTAGTGATTTTAGATATTTTTATTTCCCTAATCACAGCTTTTGTCATAAAATGAAAGTACAAGAGTACTTAGTTTTTTGTCTAAAGTTCAGTTTGTATAAACCTTTTTATATGAGTCAATGCTATAGGTTATCTGCTTGGGGGTATTTAGTCCCTTCAATTATCGACGACGGAAGGGAGAGGTTGATATGGAAATTGAACGAATTAATGAAAATACCGTAAAATTTTATATTTCTTATGGTGATATAGAAGAAAGAGGATTTGACCGGGAGGAAATTTGGTACAATCGTGAACGTAGTGAAGAACTCTTCTGGGAAATGATGGATGAAGTCCATGATGAGGAAGAATTTGCTGTTGAAGGTCCATTGTGGATTCAGGTTCAGGCACTTGATAAAGGGTTGGAAGTACTGGTTACAAAGGCACAGCTTTCAAAAGATGGTCAAAAATTTGAACTTCCGATTCCTGGTGAAAAAAGTAAAGATTTACCGGTCGATGAAAAAATAGAAGAACTTTTGGATCAGCATTTCAATACAAATTACTCAGATGATGATGAAATATTGATTGAGGATGATTCATTAGAGTTTATGCTTGTCTTTAGGGAATTTGAAGATGTTATCATGCTTTCGAAACGCCCTGGTTTAGACGAGTTAATGACCAAACTTTATTATTTCGAAGGGAAATATTACTTATATACAGAATTCCCAGAAGATTTATTCGAAGAAGATGAAATCGATGACATTTTAAGTGTTTTGCTTGAATTTGGATATGAAACTCAAGTTACGATTCATCGCGTTCAAGAATATGGGAAAGAAATCATTTCTGAACAGGTATTCGAGGAAATTCGAAAACATTTTAGCTAAAAAACTGCCGATTTCAATTTTGAAATCGGTATTTTACATGAATGAAAAAATAAAGGATCTGGAAGGTGAGAGCACTGAAAAATACATTTAGGGTAATCCTATTTCTATCTGTGCTGTCCAGTTTGTTATTTTTATTTAAGGATAGGCTGGAAAGTGGAGTACTTGGATTTCTTAGTGTTTTAATTACGCTTTCAGTCATATTTATTGGCTTTGTAATCTTTTTGGAAAATCGCCATCCTACCCAAACGATAACATGGCTGGTAGTTTTAGGAAGCTTCCCGCTCGTGGGGTTTATTTTCTACTTGTTATTTGGTCGCAATTATCGAAAAGAAAAAATGTTTCGTAAAAAATATTTCCTTGATAAACAGGCATTTTTAACGGTAGAAGGTGAGGATGACCCACGAAATGAAGAAAAACGAAAATTAATGGGTGAACATCAAGGAACATTATTTACCCTTGCCCAAAAACTAGGGAACAGTCCCATTTCTTTTGATACTGCCACAAAGGTGCTAACAAATGGAGAGGAAACTTTTCGTCATATCATTGCGGAATTAAAAAGAGCAAGGCATCATATACACTTAGAATATTACATAGTCAGACATGACCAAATCGGACAGGAGATAAAAAATATTCTCATCGAAAAAGCGCGAGAAGGGGTTAAGATTCGCTTCATGTTTGACGCCGTGGGCTCCTGGAAGCTCTCTTCGGCGTATATTCATGATTTAAAAAATGCTGGAATCGAAGCATTGCCTTTCGGTCCTGTTAAATTACCATTTTTAAATAATAAATTTAATTTTCGAAATCACCGTAAAATCATTGTCATTGACGGAACAGTAGGATTTGTTGGCGGATTAAATATTGGTGATGAATATTTAGGAAGAGACAAAGACATTGGATTTTGGCGAGATACCCATTTAATGCTTAGAGGAGAAGCGGTAAGAACGCTTCAATTGATCTTTTTACAAGACTGGTATTATATGACCAATCATAGTTTTTTGACAGCTGAGTATTTATCGCCGCAGGTTGATGATCGTAGTCACGGTGGTGTTCAGTTAATTGCGGGTGGCCCTGATAATGAATGGAGTGTTATTAAGAATATCTTCTTTTCGATGATTAGCACGGCAAAAAAGTCGGTTTGGATTGCTTCTCCTTATTTTATCCCAGATGAAGACATTTTTTCTGCAATAAAAATTGCTGCATTAAGTGGTATTGACGTAAGACTGCTTGTCCCGAATCGTCCAGATAAAAGGATTGTCTTCCACGCCTCTAGATCGTACTTCCCGGAGCTTCTGGAGGCGGGAGTGAAGGTTTATGAATACGAACGCGGATTCATGCATAGTAAGATTGTCATCGTTGATGGGGAATTGGCCTCAATTGGCACATCAAATATGGATATGCGGAGCTTTCATTTAAACTTTGAGGTAAATGCTTTCTTGTTTAAAACAAAAAGCACTCAAAAACTTGTGGCTGAGTTTATTAATGATTTGGATTACTCAAAACTGTTAGAGTATAAAACATTTCAGGAACGCCATCTAGGCTTTAAATTATTGGAATCAACAGCACGATTACTATCCCCTCTCTTATAAAAAACGAAACTCGTCAATTTGGCGAGTTTTATTTTTTTAAGGAAAGGACTTTTGAAAAAAATTGTCGAATAGGTAAGGATAGAAAGGAGGAAGATTCTTTTGTTAACAGCTAAAACAAAAACTGGTGAACCTATTACTCTAGGCGGGGATCACCAAAAAGAGGAACTATTGGAGCTTCGCAGGTTGGAACAATTCTATTGTCCAATATGTGGAGAGCCAGTTGTACTTAAATTAGGAGATCAGCGTATTTTTCATTTTGCTCATCAGAATAAACACTGCTGCAGTGAATGTCATGAAGGGGAAACCATATACCATATGAAAGGTAAACTTCAACTTTTTCAATGGATCAAAAGCCAAGGTATACCATGTGTATTAGAATACTATGACAAGGATCTAAAGCAACGGCCTGATGTCATGTTTACGTACAATGGGCATAGATACGCATTAGAATTTCAGTGCTCCATGATATCGGAAGAACTTTTTATAAAGCGAACAACATACTATCTTCAAAATGGATATTCACCGCTTTGGATTGTATCTTTGCCGAATATAAAAAAGAAGAAAAAAAACCAACTTTCACTTACCAATTTTGCCTATTTATTTTTACAACTAACCTCCAATTACATTTACCAAATTCCCGTTTATTGTCCAGAGACAAAAGTCTTTCATTTGCTTCAATCCCTCAAACCCTATTCGATTAAAAATACCTTCACCCAGCAAGTGCAATTCCCGCTGAATACAATCAAAATTGAAAATTTATTATCACCCAAACAAAGCCGTAGCCAAGTAAGTATGACAGGATGGGTGAATGAACTTGAGCAGTATAACCGGAATTGGGCACTGCGCTCTGATACTATTAGAAATCCGTTTTTATGCGAACTCTACAGGCACAATCTTAATCTTTTTCTGTTGCCTCCTGAATTAGGTCTTCCTGTTCCTCACTCTTTTTTCATCCAAACACCACCAGTTATTTGGCAATCCTATCTATTTCTCGATTTCATAAAGAATAAGGAACCAGGAGCTTTAATTTCTATAAAGGAGATATACGGGCATGTTTTTAAAAGGATTAACCGAAAAGAAATCCTATTGCGAAATTTACCGCAAATTCCTGATGTGAATCCGATGAAGCCTGTAATGGAATATATTCAATTATTATGTAGATTAAATTTAATAACCCAAAAAGGTGATGCTTCGTTTGTGATAATAAATAAAATAGTAGTCCCGAAAACAAACCGGGAAAGGGAGGAAGTAAAACAGTTATTTTTGCTAAAGAACAATTGGTTATTATGAAATTTCAGCAATGGGCATAATAAAGTAGTAAACAATAAGAGGAAAAAAGCGGAATTTAGAAGAATATATTTAAGGGTAATCAATCAAATTCACATGAAAGGGTGAGTAATAAATGGCAAATGACTCTGCTGTAAAATCATTGCCTGCAAGAAGTGAAATTCCAGTTGAGGATACATGGAAATTAGAGGATATATTTGCATCTGATGAGCAATGGGAAGCTGAATTTCAAGAGGTAAAAGGTATGTTTCCGGGAATTAAGGAGTTTGAAGGAAAACTTGGTGAAAATGCAGAGACACTTTATCAAGCTCTACAGTATCAAGATCAATTGCTTGAACGGATTGGCAAGCTCTATACATACTCACATATGAGGTATGATCAGGATACGACCAACTCCTTCTATCAAGGGTTGGATGATCGGATGAAAAACCTGTATTCACAAGCATCCAGCCAACTTGCATTTATTGTCCCTGAAATTTTATCCATTGATGAAAAAAAGATTACAGAGTTTTTAAAAGAAAAACCAGAGTTAAAACTATATGAGCATGCTCTTGAACAAATTAATCAGCAAAGACCCCATGTATTAACAGCAGATATGGAAGCACTTTTAGCTGAAGCAGGAGAGGTGATGAATGCTTCTAGTAATACGTTCGGTATGCTTAATAACGCTGACCTAGTCTTCCCGACCATAAAAGATGAGAACGGAGAAGAGGTAGAAATCACTCATGGGCGCTATATTCGTTTTTTGGAAAGTGGAGATCAGCGGGTAAGACATGATGCTTTTCAAGCTGTTTATAAAACATATGGCAGCTTTAAAAATACGTTTGCTAGTACATTAAGCGGTAATGTTAAAAATGATAATTTCAACGCCAGAGTAAGGAAGTATCAATCAGCAAGGGAAGCAGCCCTTGCTGCGAATAATATCCCGGAATCCGTTTATGATAACCTAGTGAGCACAGTAAATGATCACCTTCATTTATTGCAACGCTATATAAAGCTTCGTAAAAAGGTATTGGGTTTAAGCGAGCTTCACATGTATGATTTATACACTCCTTTAGTAAAGGATGTAAAAATGGAAATTAAATATGAGGAAGCAAAGGATCTTATTCTTAAGGGATTGGCTCCGCTTGGAGAAGAATATACGAAAATTCTTCAAGAAGGATTTGAAAATCGCTGGGTGGATGTTCATGAAAACAAGGGAAAAAGAAGCGGTGCCTACTCTTCAGGCGCTTATGGTACCCACCCGTATATTTTGATGAACTGGCAGGATAATGTCAATAATCTATTTACATTAGCACACGAATTCGGTCATTCTGTGCATAGTTATTACACAAGAAAAACTCAGCCATATGCTTATGGAGATTATTCCATTTTTGTTGCAGAAGTGGCATCAACCTGTAATGAAGCGCTCCTTAACGATTATTTATTAAAAACCATCGATGATGAACAAAAACGAATCTATCTGCTTAATCATTATCTAGAAGGTTTTAGAGGGACAGTGTTCAGACAGACAATGTTTGCTGAATTCGAACATCTCATTCATCAAAAGGTACAAAATAATGAAGCTTTAACGGCAGATTCATTAACACAAATGTACTATGAATTAAATAAAAAGTATTTTGGTGAAGAGGATATTATCATTGATGAAGAAATTGGTTTGGAATGGGCAAGGATTCCTCATTTCTATTACAATTACTATGTTTATCAATATGCAACAGGATTTTCAGCAGCAACCGCATTAAGTAAGCAAATCCTTGACGAAGGGGAGCCTGCTGTTAAGCGCTATATTGGCTTTTTAAGTGCCGGAAGTTCAGATTATCCAATTGAAGTACTGAAAAAAGCGGGAGTCGATATGACAAGCTCTGAGCCAATTAAAAATGCATGTAAGGTATTTGAAGAAAAGTTGGCGGAGCTTGAACAGTTATTACAGTAAACAAGATGTAAAAGGGGATGGTACCTGATGTGTACCATCCCCTTTAAAACCCCTTAAATCTTTTTCGTTGACTGATGGAACCGATCGGAAGTAATATGGCAATAAATAATAATGGAATACTAACGATCAAAGGAAAAATATGGATTAAAGCTAAGATGTGTAGTGAAAAAGCAATCAAAAAAAATAGTACCATTAACAAATAAGGGAATCTTCTTTTCATGATAACCACCCTATAAATAATATTTAGTACAACCGCTATTATTATGTCTATTGTCGATTTCGTGAATTTATGATAATTTGACAATTATGTGAAATAAAGCACATACTTATTGTCATCATCTTGTTTACCATGGTATATTAAATGCGTGAAGTTGATCACAACAAACATATACCCCTTTGTTTGACCGTGAAAAATTTCTCCCATCCCCTTTGTTCGTATTAGAAAAATGCCTTGCAGATAGAGATTCTGCAAGGCATTTTTGTTTTGGTCAATAAAAAAATAGACAGTGTTCAGTGAAAATACACTGACAATGTCTATTCCTCAATGTAACGCCAAAATGTTCCATATCTCGCTGGGATCTGTTCTACAACTTGTTTAAGAAGCAATTTTTTCATTTCCCTTTCAATTTGGGATATGGACATATTGTAGACGACGGCAATTTCCTTTGTTGCAACAAATGTAAAAATCTTTAAAAAGGTTTCCAATGGTGGGGGCGTTGCTTTTTCCGGTTTCTCCGATAGCATTTCTTCTAAAATTTGCACATATACCTCATATGGATAGCTGCCAGTAATTTTAATCCCTTCGTCTTCTGTGTTTTCATTAAAAAAGACAAGTGTTGGAATTTCTTGTACATCCATTTCAGTGGTAACTTGCAAATCGCATTGGAAGGCTTTAGCAGCACTTTCGGAATGAAAGTCATTGGCAAATTCCTTTACATCCAAACCGGCACGCTCAGCACATTTAAGTAATTCTTCAAAAGAAGAAAGATTCTTCTTTTCTAAAAACAATCCTTCCTGGACCTTTCGTAAAAAGCGAATTCCTGCACGTCTTCCTTGCAACTCAGCAGCTTTAAGCGCGATTGAAACATGATAAGGTGCATCAACAGGATTCTCATTCCAAGACTTTGCATCACAAACCAACCCGGTCCTAGAAGCTGCCTTTTCCCATATATCTGAAAAGTTATCATAAATCTTTTTCCGTGTAAGATTTAAATGGGCAATTTTTCCGCTTAGCACATGCTTCAATGAAAAATAACGCCCGTATTCAATAAGTAATTTTTTCATTATGGGTTCAAGTGTCCAACAATCAGGACATAGTGGGTCAATAAACATATAAATTTCAATCGGTTTTCGATCATTGCCATGGCAAGACGCTTTAGATTCTTTTGACCAATAATTATTCACAATCGTCACCAAAATTCACTTCATCATCAGGTGTATTAATCATATGCTGAGCTGTTAAATAAAGTCGGGAATAAAACTCGTCCCTTATTTGTCCCTCAAGACCAACTGTATCCATTGCCTGAGTCATGCAAGAGAGCCATGCCTTTGCCCGAGTAGGAGTTACCGGAAAAGGTAAATGGCGAGCCCTCATCATAGGATGACCATGCTCTTCTGTATACAATGGCGGTCCACCTAAATATTGAGTAAGGAATTGCTTTTGTTTACGAGCAATTTCTGAGAAATCGTTAGGAAAAATAGGTGCCAGGTCAGGATGTTGTTCAACTAGACCATAGAAAGTGTCTACAAGACGATGGAGTGTTTGTTCCCCAATAACCTCAAAGGGTGTACGTTTGTTACCAATCATGTTGACAACTCCTCAAAAATTCTTTAAATCATGTATACAACTCAAATAAATGACATATTGAGTTTTCTTTATTTTATCAATGCCCTAGCGATATCTCAAATGAATTGCTTTGAAAACCATTTAAACACCGTTGATATAGTATTTATTTTTCTTGTGTTTTTTGATCATAAAAACGTTGGATTTTATTTTTCGTTTTGCGATTTGGAATTTTATATTGTTCGAGCAAAAGTATAAAATTCTCTTTTCCTGCTTCATAGTTTTGGACTTCATACTCCAACTCAAAGTCCTCCGTATTTAAATAGACGCTATGATCGAAAACAAGTAAACCGTTCTTATATTCAATTTGGGCCCTATAGGTTGATAGCGAACCAAAGTACTCTATTCTTTCCAAAGGTATTCTAATGCTTTCCAGGATCCTTTTAATTTCGCCAGATGGAAGAATTCCATCGTTAAGAGCCAGGGTAACTTCTGATTCACTCAACTCTTGATTGGTTTCAAGCAGCCCCTTTTTAACAGGCTGTTTTAACGTTAATTCATAATGAGCTTGTTTTTTTCTGATCCTTAACGCTGAATTTTGTTCTTTAAGACCAAATTCTGGAGTATCAAAATAATGATTTTCTTGAAGAAATATTTGCGAATCGGGGATTTGAAACGCTTTTTTTAATGTTTCATATTCTGATTCAGAAAGTATATTTTTAAATTCAATTTCTACGTTTTGCGACATTTTTATCCTTCCCTCCGATACCATGACTTTATTATCTCATTTTTATCCCCAATACTTCAAACTTTGAGAGAAATGGCTGAATTATGCTAAAATAAGTAAGTGAATATTGGAGGTAAAAAAAAGTGAAAAAACGAATGGAAGTTTTAAAAGCAAATCTTACTGATATTAAACTGTTATTGCATGGAAACGGGTCACTGGAGGGGTTAGTTCCGGCCGGTCAAATTCTGGTGGATTCCGATCATATTAGTTTTATCTACTTAATGGAAACCGATGAAGAATATACATATATCAGTCTTAATGAACAAATATGGCCAGATTTAAAAATAGCTTATGAAGAGAAATTGCCTATTTGGATTGAATGGAATAATCAACAAATAGAACTAGTTCATTTTCATGATGAATTTGAGTTTATCATTAACAATATAAAGGGAAATCACAATTATGGAGATGAAATGGTTACTAAGGTGGAGAGAATTTTTTGGACATAAAGAGGTGTAATCATGAAGCAATGGGACCAATTTTTAGCTCCTTATAAACAGGCGATTGATGAATTAAAGATAAAATTAAAAGGTATGCGGGGGCAGTTTGAACTTAATGCATCCCATTCTCCAATTGAATTTGTAACTGGAAGGGTTAAACCTATTGCCAGTATCTTGGATAAGTCGAACCAAAAAGGTATTCCCCTTGACAGGTTAGAAGAAATGCAGGATATCGCCGGATTACGTATCATGTGCCAGTTTGTCGAAGATATCCATCGGGTTGTGGAATTATTACGAATTCGAAATGATTTTGAAATTGTGGAGGAACGAGATTATATTTCTCATGAAAAAACAAGCGGATACAGATCCTATCACGTTGTTATTCAATATCCAGTACAAACGATTCAAGGTGAAAAAAAAATCTTAGCAGAAATACAAATTAGAACATTAGCCATGAATTTTTGGGCTACAATTGAGCATTCATTAAATTATAAATATAAAGGTGCTTTCCCAGCAGATATTAAATTGCGGCTTCAACATGCCGCTGAAGCAGCTTTCCGTCTTGATAAAGAAATGTCATTAATCCGTGGGGAAATCCAAGATGCTCAAGCATTTTTTACACGAAAAAAGGAATCCGCCCAAGAAGACTAAGACTAAACCTGTCCCTGCATGTCAAGTATTTTAATACAAGGAGTAAATCAAAATGAAATTTGCGATCACTTCAAAAGGAGATCAAAACTCAAATATTTTAATGCATAAAATGCGCACCTATTTACTTGATTTTGATCTAAAATATGACGAAGACCAGCCTGATATTGTGATATCGATTGGCGGAGATGGAACATTATTATATGCCTTTCACCGCTATAGCAGCCGTTTAAATAAAACTGCTTTTGTAGGGATTCATACAGGGCATTTGGGCTTCTATGCGGATTGGACGCCTGATGAAATTGAAAAGCTGGTTATTGCCATTGCCAAAACTCCATATCAGGTTGTTGAATATCCGCTTCTTGAAGTGATTATACGATATTCCCATGCCGGTAAGGAATCAAGATATTTGGCATTGAACGAATCTACAGTTAAAAGTGTGGAAGGTACTCTTGTCATGGATGTGGAAATTCGTGGACAGCATTTTGAACGTTTTCGTGGTGACGGACTTTGTGTTTCCACTCCTTCAGGTAGTACTGCTTATAACAAAGCACTGGGAGGAGCCATCATCCATCCATCGATTTCAGCATTGCAAGTGGCTGAGATGGCATCCATAAACAATCGGGTGTTTAGAACAGTGGGATCTCCGCTGATCTTGCCAGCACATCATACCTGTATGTTAAAGCCGGTAAACCGAACAGATTTTCAGGTAACAGTTGATCACCTTACTCTGTTACATAAAGATGTAAAGTCGATCCAATTTAGGGTACCAGAAGAAAAAATCCGTTTTGCCCGTTTTAGGCCATTTCCATTTTGGAAAAGGGTTCATGACTCATTTATTTCTGATTAGTGTTAAGGAGAACAGATGACAGAAAGTTTTCAAATGCAGTGGATGATTGATCAATTTAGTGTAGGAAAATTGATTCGAGACTTTTTACAGGAAAAGGAAATTTCCAGAGCTGCTTTAACCGATATAAAGTTTAAAGGCGGAAGCATTCTTGTAAACGGAGAGCACGTTAATGTTCGATATAAGCTTGAGGTTGATGATGTTTTATTGGTAAGGTTCCCACCTGAAAATCCAAGTGAAGGAGTAAAAGGGGAAAGCCTTCCACTAAAGATATTGTATGAAGATGAGTATTTAATGGTGGTAAACAAACCTCCTTATATGAATACCATACCTTCACGAGAACATCCTACTGGTAGTCTGGCAAATGCATTAGTAGGTTACTATGAAAAACAAAGTATACAAGCAACCGCCCATATTGTAACCCGGCTTGACAGGGATACATCAGGAATTGTGTTAATTGCCAAACACCGCCACGTGCATCATTTATTTAGTAAGATGCAAAAGGATGGAGTCGTGAGGCGGACCTATGAAGCCTTTTCTGAAGGGGTTATTTCTGTTGATCAAGGTACAGTAACGGCACCGATTGGCCGTAAGGTTACTAGTATTATTGAAAGAGAAGTTCGTGAAGATGGTCAATATGCCTGTACGCATTATAAGGTAGTCAGGCATTATCCTGGATTTACTCATCTTGAGCTTGAACTTGAAACAGGCCGGACTCATCAAATCAGAGTTCATATGTCCTACTTAGGACATCCGCTTTTGGGTGACGAATTATATGGTGGAAATCATGAATTGATTTCGAGGCAGGCACTTCATTGTAAAAAAATCAAATTTATACACCCTTTTACAAAGGAGGAAATGATGTTTACAGCATCTCTTCCTGAGGATATGCAAGAAGTTATCATGGCTGACAATCGCTGATTGTCAGCCTTTCATTTCATCTTAATCAAATTGTTTAAACTTTTCTTCAATATATGGCATAGTAGAAGGAACAGAAACCAATTCCATTTCGGGGTATCTCAAGGCAGTAAGTTTACCGCCGAATACCGCACCAGTATCGATATTATAAGTATTATGAATGATTCTTGGTTCTTTTACAGGAGTATGTCCGTAAACGATGCAGTTCATGCCACGATAATTCTTTGCCCAATCCCTCCTGACGGGTGTTCCATCTGGGTGCTTTTCACCTGTAATATCTCCATACAGTACAAAATCTTTCACTCTCTTATTGTCTTTACCAATCAGTTCTTCTTTAATGCCGGCATGGGCGATTATCAACTGGTTTTGGTCAAGCGATAAATACAGTGGAGCAGTTTCATAAAGGTTCATAAACTTTTGTCGAATGGAATGCCTGTCAGATTTATTTAATGCCTCGTATTCCGCGACGGTCGTTTCTAGTCCGTGAGCAATTTGGACTTTATTCCCAAGAAAATAACGATATAATTTATTACAATGATTTCCTGGTGCGTAATAAGCTTGTTTTTTGTTTATCACCAGTTGCCAAACGACCTCAATCACTTTTAAAGAATTAGGTCCACGGTCAGTCAGATCACCGACAAATCCCAGTATCCGATTTTGGGGATGAATAGGAATATCATTTTTCCAGGAATAACCTAATTTTATTGTGAGTTCCTTAAATTCATTGAAGCATCCGTGTATATCTCCGATGATATCAATTTGCATGGAAAATATGCTCCTTTTTTAAGTGTTTTTATTAGATTAACAAATCATTATGAGCTAAACAAATGGGAGGCGATATAAATTGCAACAGCACGTATCTGTATTTTCATTACTCATTGTTGTTACAGTGGCATTTCTGACCCCAATCATTCTGCATCGTTTTAAGCTGAATTTTATTCCAGTTGTCGTTGCAGAGATTATTGTAGGCTTAATCATTGGAAAAAGTGGGTTAAATGTTGTCCATGAAGATATGTGGCTTTCCACTCTGTCTACATTAGGATTTATTTTTTTGATGTTTTTAAGCGGACTTGAAATTGACTTTACTGCTTTTACAGGAAGCAATAAACGTGGGAAACTTCCCAATGGAAAAAGGGAGCCTAATTCTTTCACTGCAGCTTCATTGATTTTTATTGGAGTTTTTATTTTTTCACTGGGATTATCCTACTTATTTGTACTAGTAGGATTTATTGATAATGCCTTCTTAATGACCTTGATCATATCAACTATTTCTTTAGGTGTTGTCGTGCCAACCCTGAAGGAAGCCCATCTGATGAAGACGGTTATTGGGCAAATTATCTTATTAGTCGCAGTCATTGCTGACCTGGTAACGATGATCCTTCTCGCTGTATTTGTTTCTATTTATGAACCAGGGCATAGCAGTACATGGTTGCTGTTATTTTTATTTATCGGTGGTATGATTTTGTATTTACTTGGAAAGAGATTTAAAAACCGAACTTTTATGGAATCGTTGGCAACAGGGACGGTGCAAATCGGTACAAGAGCCGTCTTTACCTTGATTATCGTGTTAGTTGGGTTGTCAGAAACAGTCGGGGCAGAAAATATTCTAGGTGCATTTATGGCTGGAGTACTGGTCTCCTTACTTTCTCCGAATCAGGAATTAATTCATAAACTTGATTCCTTTGGATATGGGTTCCTCATTCCCATTTTCTTTGTAATGGTGGGGGTTGAACTTGATATCTGGTCATTGTTCTCTGAGAAAAAACTATTAATGCTAATCCCTTTTTTACTGATTGGTTTATTACTATCAAAACTTGTTCCAGTTTATCTTTTAAAGCGTTGGTATGATACAAAAACTGTTCTTGCTTCTGGATTTTTACTAACCTCAACCCTATCACTGGTTATTGCGGCGGCAACAATAGGAGAACGAATTGGCGTAATCTCTGAGCAAATGAAGGGGACATTAATTTTAGTCGCTGTCATTACTTCCATTTTTACGCCAATCGTTTTTAAGAAATTATTCCCAAAAGAGATCCTTGCTGGAAAAAAGGTACGAGTTGCTTTTTTGGGAGCAAACCAAATCACTCTTCCGATTTCACGCGAGTTGAAGTCGGGACTTTATGAGCCAATTGTCTATTCTCCAAAATTGAGAGATGGAGAAAAACAAATGACCAATTCCTTATTTGAAATAGTAGAAATAAATGATTATTCAATAGAATCGATTGCGGAAACTAACATTTTTCTTTCAGAGATTGTCGTGATATCAACAGGCACTGATCAGTTAAATGCTGAGCTGGCCAGAGCTGTTAAAACGAAAGGAGTTCCTAGGGTCATAGCCCGAATAGAGATTCCTGAATTAGAAGAGAGTTTACGAGAACATGGGATTGAAGTATTTTCATCATTTATGTCGACCAAAACACTTTTGCGTGCGTTAATAGAGTCGCCGACAGTGATTAATATTCTAACGAACCAGGAAACGGGTCTATACGAAATAGTGATGAATAATGACCAATTTGACGGAGTGCCGCTTAGAAGATTTCCGTTCATGGGAGATATTATTTTTGTGCGAATTTTTCGAGGCAATGATTCAATCGTCCCACATGGCGATACGGAACTGCAGTTGAATGATCGCCTCATTGTTACGGGATCGAAGGAGTATGTGGATGATTTAATTCAGGAATTGGAGTTTTGTGAGAAGCCTGATAAAAATTATTATTGAAGCAGCTGCTCTTTTCATTTTTTTAAAAGTAGTGTAAAATTAGTACCAAGTACTAATATCAGTTGATATATAGGGGGACTTTCGTAAATGATATCATTAGCTGGAAAAACATATGTTGTTATGGGTGTTGCCAATAAACGCAGTATAGCATGGGGAATTGCACGTTCTCTTCATAATGCTGGGGCTCGACTTGTATTTACGTATGCAGGAGAAAGACTAGAGAAAAGTGTCCGGGAATTAGCAGAGTCTTTAGAAGCGGAAGGAACATTGGTGTTACCATGTGATGTGACAAGTGATGAAGATATCAACAAATGTTTCGCTGAAATTAAAGAGGCTGTAGGGTCCATTCATGGTGTTGCCCACTGTATTGCTTTTGCTAAGACTGAGGAATTAAAAGGTGAATACATGAATACAACTCGTGATGGCTTTTTACTGGCACAAAATATCAGTTCTTATTCATTGACCGCAGTGGCAAAAGAAGCACGTGCCTTGATGACAGAGGGTGGCAGCATTGTAACCTTAACGTACCTGGGCGGAGAAAGAGCCATTCCAAACTATAATGTTATGGGTGTTGCCAAAGCATCTCTTGAAGCTAGCGTTCGTTATTTAGCAGCTGATCTTGGAAAAGACAATATTCGAGTTAATGCTATATCTGCAGGACCGATTCGTACTTTGTCTGCAAAGGGTGTAGGTGATTTTAATTTAATTATAAAAGAAATTGAAGAAAAAGCACCTTTACGTAGACCTACAACTCCAGAAGAGGTCGGGGATACTGCAGTATTCCTGTTCAGTGACCTTTCCCGTGGTATTACCGGTGAAAATATTCATGTAGATTCAGGATTCCATATTCTTTAATCATTTGTTGTGAGAGCCCGCAATTGTTTGCGGGCTTTTTGTATGAATTTATCTATTTTATTAACACCTCTGGGCTTTTCGCATACATATAAAGTGTAGGAAACTGTAAAAGGAGGTGCTTTTCATGGCAATAAGAAAGGAACAAGGGCCGTTAATGTATATTTATCAACCTTTTTCAAGGACACCGTCTAACTACAATATGCAAGAGGTTTTTAAGAATAAAAAGAACATGGATGATGTCCCTGAGTTTGATCAAAAACCAAAAGTCGAGGAGAGAGTTCCCGTCCAGGTCACCTCTTCAGAAGATAATACCTTGGAAACAACCACTTCTTCCAAGAAAGTCAAACCTCATTCCTCCATGAATCGAGTAAAACCTTTTAAGGAAATGAATGTTTCTGAGCAATTAGATTATTTGATTCATTATCCGAAGGTTCTGCCCATGGTCCCATGTGTTTTTTATACAGATAAGGAAAGTTATCAGGGCTATTTAATTGGTTATGAAAATGATGAAGCTATCATCCAATTTCATAATGAAAAAACCAAAACCTTATGCGTTGATGAAATAAAAAGTATCATGATGATCGGGTTAAAAAAATAAACTTTGATAAGCACAAAAAAAGGCCAGCCGACTAACCGACTGGCTAATTTATTTAATTGCAAATTCCCAAGTTTACATCTGCGATACATTGGATGGCACAGAAGCAGCTCAAGTCAACTGTTACACAATCATTGCTGGCACGAAAACTCGTTACTTGGCAGACTCTTGAAAGATTAATGCAGCATTTATCATCTCCGGATACAAGATTCACCGGTACAAAGTTTCCACCTTCTCTTTTACCAGGAACTAATACACGAAGCGTTGCACAGCAGTTGTCAAATACATCTTCAACGCGGAAATAGATAGAAACACATGCATTGAAGTCGTCGTTAAAGAACGCATGGAATGGTGATCCATCTGCTGTTTTTAATACAAAAACACGAGTATCAACGGCCTCTCTCACAGGTGATACAAGTGAACCAAGTGGTTCGTTAAAGCAGCTGGTGCACGCTTGACATTCTTCACCCGCAACGTTTTGTTGAAGATCATTAATGGCGCGAACTACTTGGCATACGCAATTGCCACTATTGAAGTCATCGTGATGATTTCTTCCACAACCCATTATTTTTCCTCCTTAATCCGTAATATATATATCTTACATTACTAACATATTTCACTTAGCCCTTATGGGTTACGGACAATTGCCTTTTTTAACAAAATTAGGCGGATATTATTTCAACTCGATAAAGAAAGGACATACGGACATGGAATTAAGCTTTTTACAATTGATTCTGCTATCGTTGGCAAGCTTTCGTCTGACAAGACTACTGGTTTATGATAAAATTACTGAATTTCTGCGAAACCCATTTTTTGATGAAATTCAGCAGGAAACTGAGAATGGAGAACTTGAAACCTATTACATCCCTAAACAAACAGGGATAAAGCGATTTTTTGGAGAGCTACTTAGCTGCTATTGGTGCACGGGCATATGGACCACTTCAGTTATCGTATTTCTCCATTATTTTTTTTCCCAAATAACTATTCCCATTATTTCAATACTAGCTATAGCTGGTTTAGCCTCAATTATTGAAACAATTGTACAATTCTTTCTGGATAAATAAGGTTTTTTGCCTTAGACAAGACTTGCACTTTTTTCATATCTTATTTATTAGCTAATCAATTGTATTAAAAGGGAGAGAGTAAGGTGAATAAGAAGAAAAGCTTGCAAGCAGCATCATCTAAGGTTTATCAGCCTTCCAAACCAATCAAAAAGGGCGGTTGCGGCTGCGGAAAGAAAACGAGTAAATAATCATTTCGAAACTGCTGATTTAAAGGCAGTTTTTTTTTATTTTTCCATTTAGGTCATAAATTTAGGGAATGTCGAAAAAACTATATGGCAGGATACTTCATTAAAAGGGGAAGGGACTAGATGCAAAAAACAAATCAATGGATTGCATTTGCTTTATTATTATTTCTTACTTCCTGCAGTCAAAATCAGCAGGTTAAGGATAGTCAACTGGCACTGATTAAGACCACAAACCCGAATCCGGTCATTACTGATCATGAACAAAACAAAGATAATGTGAAGGAAATAAAGGATTTGGTCAGCTCATTACCGGAATTATACGATGTTGCTGTTATAAAGGGACATAAGGGTACCCTTGTTGCTTACAAGGTCAAACATTTACAACGTTTTAAAATGAAGAAAATTGAAAAAAGAGTAACTAAGCTTTTAGAAAAAAGATACCCAAAGGAAAAATTTACTGTTTCGAGTGATTATAAAATTTTCCTTGAGGTAGTCAGGCTGGATGAAAAAATGCAAGCCGATAAAATTTCTCGGAAAGATGCTGATAAAAGATTTAATGAAATCGTTAAAATGACAGAGGATATAAAGTAAGGAAAGGAAGAATGAGGATGGCAAGTAAACAAAAAGAAATGACGCCACAACAGCAAAGTTACCAACAACTGCAGCAAAAGCACGAGAAAAAAAGGCCTGTGTTAAAAAATTGTATAAAGGCATTTTTCGTGGGCGGTTTATTTTGCGTAGTTGGCCAAGCCATCAGTTACTTTTATATTTATTTTTTCAATTTTACAGAACAAAGTGTCGGAAATCCAACCGTAGCCACGATGGTGTTTATCTCCATGTTGTTAACAGGGTTTGGTGTCTATGATCGGATTGGCCAATTTGCTGGAGCTGGAAGTGCAGTGCCAGTGACTGGTTTTGGGAATGCGGTTATTTCAGCAGCCATTGAGCATAGGACGGAAGGGTTTGTACTCGGAGTCGGCGGAAATATGTTTAAGCTTGCAGGGGCCGTATTGCTTTTTGGGGTATTTTCAGCCTTTATAGTGGCATTAATCAGAACACTGCTCTCAATTTGGGGGGTTATATAATTGCTAAAAGGGCATCAAACATGGGTATTTGACAAACGGCCAATGATAAGGGCAACAGGAGTGACTGGGGGCCCATTTGAGGCAAATAGTAATTTGGCCAATGATTTTGATTTATTGTATGAGGACTTGTGGATGGAGCAAGACTCTTATGAAAAAGCACATCGTGTATTAATGGAAGAAGCCATTAAAATTGCTATG
Organism: Neobacillus solisequens; assembly: GCF_051233465.1. Taxonomy (NCBI): domain Bacteria; kingdom Bacillati; phylum Bacillota; class Bacilli; order Caryophanales; family Bacillaceae; genus Neobacillus; species Neobacillus solisequens. Next base: position 248,272 of record NZ_JBKFGJ010000003.1, read on the forward strand.
AAAAAAGCAAATATGGAGAAGGAACAAGTTCAATTTTTATTTGCTGGTGACTTAATTAATCAAATAACACCATCAAGTTTTACTGCCCGAACCATGCAAATTCCCTATTTTGGACTATTTGGTGCCTGTTCTACCTCTATGGAAGGCTTGGCACTCGCTTCATTTGTCATAAATTATCAGGGAGCGAAGTATGTATTGACTGGTGCTTCAAGTCATAATGCTGCAGTTGAAAAACAATTCCGTTATCCAACCGAATATGGGAGCCAAAAGCCTCCTACCGCCCAATGGACGGTAACTGGAGCCGGTGCAGCACTGCTCCAGCCAAATGATCCAAGGGAAAATTATCCCGTAACTACCTCAGCCACGATCGGGAAAGTCATTGATATGGGGTTGTCGGATCCTTTTAATATGGGTGGTGCCATGGCACCGGCGGCGGCTGACACGATCATGGCCCATTTTAGAGATATGCAACTCGATCCTTCCTACTATGACCTGATTATTACTGGTGATTTAGGCAGGGTTGGACATGACGTTGCCTTTGAATTGTTAAATAAGAGTGGACTCAACCTGCAAAGAAAGCAGTTTCAGGATTGTGGAATTCTTATTTATAAGGATAATCAGCCAGTTCAATCAGGTGCGAGTGGTGCAGGCTGTTCAGCCACTGTCTTATATGGTCACCTGCTGAATGAAATGAAAAAAGGGACTTATAAAAGGATTTTGTTGGTGGCAACGGGTGCCTTGTTGTCTCCGCTAACTTTTCAGCAAAAAGAATCAATACCATGCATTGCTCACGCAGTTGCAATGGAAATGAATAATTAGTGGCGGTGGTTCTATGTTAGCAATGTTTTTTTGGGCATTTGTGATTGGTGGCCTTATTTGTGTTATAGGTCAACTACTGTTTGATGTTGCGAAGCTTACTCCTGGCCATACCTTAAGCTTGTTGGTTGTAATGGGCGCTGTATTGTCCGGCTTTGGCTTATATGAACCGTTGGTCAATTTTGCAGGGGCCGGAGCAACGATTCCAATAACAAGTTTTGGAAATTCATTAGTGCATGGTGCACTTCAGGATGCCAACAGCCATGGAATCATTGGTGTGTTAACCGGAATGTTTCAAGTAACAAGCTCAGGCGTTTCAGCTGCGATTATATTTGGTTTCATAGGCGCCCTTGTGTTCAAGCCGAAAGGATAAATGCTCATTTTTTAGTCTATTTATGAATAAGCTTGTCCGTGCCTATACACTTTCTTTAGTGATTTCATATCTTATTATTGAAACTACTAAAGAGAGGTGAATTTATCTATGTGTTTCGGATACGGCGGATATGGCTACGGTGGCGGTTATGGCGGTGGCTCAACTTTCGTTTTAATCGTTGTCTTGTTCATTCTATTAATCATTGTTGGAGCTAGCTGGTATTAATCCCTAGCTTAACAAAGATGGGGTTGGCTAAAATTTGGCCAGCCCTTTCTTTGCATTTTTTTCACCAAATTCCACTTCCTTCATACAATAAAGTAGTTTATGAAGGAGTGTGAATCTAAAAACATGGATAATGGTTTCTTTAAAAACATAGAAAAGAAAACTGGCGTAAATATGCAAGATATTTTTGATTTAGCGAATTCCTTACAGAATGCTAATTTTAAAGATGAAAAAACAGTGCGCGGGGTTATCCGTAAGGTTTCTCAATTAGCTAATAAACCGGTAAGTAAAGAGTTGGAAGATCAAATCGTTAATACGATTGTAAAAGATGGTAAAAGCTTGGATTTCAATACCATATCAAATATGATGAACAAAAAATAAACAAATAGGCCGTTTCCCTTAAAGGAAATGGGCCTTTTTGTTTAATGTTTATTTGCTTTTAGCAGCGGAGCCAGAAATCGTGAACGATAGCTTTTCTTTCCGCGTCTGTTCTCTTGGACGGAAATGTATAGCTGTTCTTTGGCTCGTGTCATCGCAACATAGAATAGACGTCTTTCTTCTTCTAATGGGGCAAAATCTCCATTACGTGAGCTTTCTAATGCATAGTCATGCGGAAGACTTCCATCAACAGCCCCAATCAGATAGACCGTCTTATACTCAAGACCCTTCGCTCGGTGAATGGTGCTTAGGGTAATGGCCTCACGGAAGTGTTTACTTAAATTTTTCATTTCTCGATTCATTGCAGACATGTGCTCTGCATGGGCGAGAAGGGAATCGATGGATTCAAAACTTTTTGCGGCAACTTTTAAATCCTTTAAATCATCAGAGCCTTTCTCCAATTGATTAGATTCATTTCCGCGTTTTTTTAGAAAATCTAGAAATCCAATATCTTTCTCAATTTTTTCAATCGCTTTGACTGGAGCCAATGCTTTTAGAGAACGAATGAGCGGTACAACTTTTTTTAATTTTTTTTCTTGAAAAGAATGGGTTGTTTTAATGTAAGAGAGTGCCTCAAGGAGACTGCAATCCTGGAGGATACTCAAAGCTTTTAATTCTTTAAGTGCAGTTTGCTTTAAAAATAATAATGGCAATATTTCTGATATACCCTGGGTGTCATCCTCATGGATACTGACTCTTAAAAAAGATAGGGTACATCTGACAATATACCTGTCGTAAAAGGCCTCGGCATCCAGATCCAGTTTGAACGGAAGATTGGAGATTGCCAATCGTTCAAATACTGCCCGTGAAGCAGCGTTAGTCCGATATAAAATAGCAAAGTCCGATGGGTTGGCACCATCCGTAATTTGTTGCTGAATATCCGTCACAATCATGGTTGCTTCCTCCTCTTCATCATAAGGGAAAAATAAATAGGGAAGCAGGCCATTTGATACCTGTGCTTTCATTTTTTTAATTCTACGAACTTTATTAGCGGCAATCATCTGGTTTGCTGCAGTGACGATTTCATGGGATGAACGGTAATTTTGGTCCAGATTAATCACTTCGGCTAATGGAAAATCCTGTTCAAAATCCAGCAAAAACTTAGGGTCACTTCCTCTAAAGGAATAAATAGCCTGATCATCATCACCGACTGCACAAACATTTTTATGTTTCATTGATAACATTTTAATTAATTCATATTGGACCTTATTAATATCCTGAAATTCATCAATCAAAAAATAATGAAAACGCTCCTGATAAAATTCAAGCAAATCAGCAGATGTTTGCAGCAGTCGATAGCAGCCAATGAGCATATCATCAAAGTCAAATAAACCTTCCCGCTGTTTAAACGTTTCATATAGTTTGAATAACTGGGCTGTGTTTTCTTCCCATTCTGAAGATGGAGTTATCTGATCCGGCATTACCATCGTATTTTTCCATAATCCGATCTGTTGAAGTGCTAAATCATACGCAAATTCTTTTTCTGACAAATCGAGCTGTTTCCCGGCTTCTTTAAGGATTTTATCGCGTTGCCAATCTTTTTTAAGAAGTTTATCTGATGCCCAATTAGCACCATCATGGTACATTAGAATTCGGTAAAAAATACTGTGGAAAGTTCCTGTAACCAGCTGATGAACAGCTTGTTTGTTAACGTTTGGATAAGATAATAACCGGGCTTTCATTTCTGCTGCAGCCTTCGATGTAAAGGTAACTAGCATGATAGACCGCGGGTCAATTCGTTTTTCAATGAGCATATAAGCGGTTCTTGCTGTTAAAACGCGGGTTTTGCCACTACCAGCCCCAGCAAGTACTAATAGTGAACCCTCTGTCATGGTTACCGCGGAAGCTTGATTTTGATCTAAGCTGACACCTTGTTCGGCGAGTTCCTGAAAATAGGGAACACTGACTTTATGGTCCCATGTATTTGGAGGTATGAAAGGAACTGTGTGACGAACTGGTTTAGCGGGACTGAACAATTGAACATTATTATCTTGGACAGTAATGGTCCGGCTTTGTGGAAGGATAAAACCGTTCCTTTCGATGGTTTGAACGCTAACGGGTGTTGAGGTTTTCTCATGCTCAGGCTCTTGGCATTTCTTTTCAGGAGAATGGACATGGAAAAAGTGTGGCTGTTCCTGAATTCCTAGAAAAAGTTGCATTCGTTCGTTACAAGTTGGACATTTTATTTCGTTATTCTTTCCGGCAAGATAGATTTTTTGAAATTCATCACGTTGTAAATGATCAAGGAAGATCAATTGATTTTTGTAAATAGCTGTTTTCATGTTTAAAAACTCCAATATAGAAAATGAGACAACTTTAATCATAACAAAACATGTAGGTATCAAAAAGGGGAAAAATTAATTACCAAAAAATGCACCCGCCAATTTTGGCAGGTGCATTCTTGAGTTAGATGGTTTTGATCATCGTTTTATGAGGAATACCAGCATCTAAAAATTCTTCAGAGGAGGTTGTATAGCCGAGACGGGAGTAGAAAGGAATAGCATGTATTTGCGCGTTAAGCTTTAACTTATGAATACCCTTTTGATTTGCATAAGTTTCTATCGTATTCATGATTTGTTTACCTGCCCCGAGTTGTCTAGCATCCTTTAACACGCAAATTCGTTCTACTTTTCCAATCCCATCTAGAATTCGGAAACGCCCGGCACCAATCGGATGACCATCGTGGTACATGACAAAATGAGTAGAGTCCTCTTCAAATTGATCAATTTCTTCTTCAACCGGCACGTTTTGCTCATCTACGAATACAACCTTTCGAACAGTAGGGCATCATTCAGTTCTTTTTTTGTTTTCAACTATTTTTACTGTCACAATGGTTATTTCTTTCCAAGACGAAAAGTTTCCGATACGGACCAAGATCCATTTTCCAATTGATAAAGAAGATGGAATCGATCAATCGTTTCTTCATGCTCTACCTTATTCATGCTTAACGCGCCAAAAACATCAGAATATTCATCATTTGAAAGTTTTTGCGCAATAGTGATATGTGGAACAAATGCATATGGCTGATCTTGATCAATAAATTCACTATTGATTTTTGAGTGAAGTCCAGTAAGTTCATCTGTAGGTTCTACCTTAAAATAGATGACATTATTAACGGGAAAGAAGGAGCTGAATTTTGTTGTTTTTAGGTTGAATGGATTAGTGTTTTGAGCGATTTGCCTTAATTTTTCAGCATAATCTTTTGCTTCCTCATCCGTTGCTTCAAAAGCATTTTTTAATGTCAGATGTGGAGGAATTAGAGCGTAATGTGGATCATAGCGTTTACGAAAGGAATTTGCCAAGTCTTGAAGCTTTTTTGATGGAAAAATAACAACTCCAAATTTCATATGATGAATACCCCCAATTTACAATATTTGAGTATCGTATTTGAAAAGAACTCGTCCAATTATATCAAATTTTCTAAATATAATAAATAATCCGTCCTGCCCGTTTTTTTAGTTTAGGCTTTGTTGAATTTGTATGTTTATTACCGCTTCAATCAACAGTATTCTTTAACAAAGCCTTAGTTTAGAACATCTTTTTAAGTGCTCTTTTTAAATCGGGCTGCCAATAGGTCCAAGTGTGGTTTCCATTAAATTCTTCATAAAAGTAAGAAAAAAACTTATTTGATAGAAGTGTGGATAGCTTGCGATTTGGAGTTAAAAAATCACCAACTTTTCCGTTGGTCATATGTACTTCTGTTTCTTGGTTACCAATAACATGATATATTTCGATAAGCTGTGGTTCTGAAAAGTTCTTAACCAACTCGAAAATATGTTGATCCACATAAGGTGATTGCAAGAGCACTTTTCCAAATGTATGCGGATATTGCATAGCTGTCATTAGTGAAACAGTGGCCCCAAGAGAATCTCCGATTAATGCTCTGGTAGTCCCCATTTGATAAGTTGGAAATTCCTGGTCAAGAAATGGTACTAGTTCGTGGGCAAGGAAACGAATATACTGTTTATTTTGAGATCCTTTAGGGTGATATTTTTGACGACGATCCTCTACATTTTTATAGGGTACCCCAACAATGATTAAATTTTCCATTTCCCGATTAAAAAGATGTTCATCAGCAATACGACCAATACGGCCTAGTTGGAAGTAATCTCTGCCATCCTGGGCAATGAGTAATGAATACTTATATAACGGTGAAAAATTGGCAGGTAGATAGATTAACAGTTGCAATTCCTCTTGAAGTTCCATACTAAAAAAACTTATTTCCTTCATGCTACCTTTTGGGTATTCCATAAGTTTCCCCCCTGATTCTACTGATACAATTGCATTTTAACATATGTGTGTTGAAAGGGTAAGGTAATGGGAAGGGGATTAATTTGAATTAGTGCAGAATCCGCATTGTGGAATATGTTTCCGGCATGATGGAGAGTATATTATCACGTTTAAAGGTGCGTACTTGTTTTCTAAGAAGGCAATAGGCACGAATGTAGCCAACATTCACTTCTGTTATAATAAGTTTCCGCTGAGTGATTTCTTGATTGTCAGCAAGATATATCATCTCCAGTGGTGTCTTTTCCTCTAGCGAACGTAAAAACAATCCATCCATATTGTCACACCTTCCTTGTCTTTATGTATTATTATATACGAACGTTAGTTCTATATTCAAGTATTGTTCGAACGTATGTTCTGTTATGAAAATTCTATTGACTTTTTTTCGTTTAATAACTATAATTAATTTTGTATTGATTAAGATCTGTTAGCTCAGCTGGGAGAGCGCAACCTTGACAGGGTTGAGGTCACAGGTTCGATCCCTGTACAGGTCATTGGGTGCCAAACCCGTAGAACCCTTCGGAACAAAGGGTTCTTTGACAAAAGACCACTTCTTCGGAAGTGGTCTTTTTTATTTTCATTTCCATGCGTACTTTTTATGAATTAGCCAACCTATAAATTCCTCGATTTACCTCTCTTTTTTAACAATAACCTTTCCAATCTACAAAAGAATTTTTCTCCAGAGGGTCACCAGGAGTCCATTGTACTGATAAATCAGGGGTTTGAGCTTTGTTTTCTTTACTCCGGCTTAATACTAAATTCAAGGCCATTTGTGAAGCACTCTGGAAAGTAAGAACCATTCAGAATACGTAAACTAGTTAAAAATTAATCTAAAATATTTAACTTAAATTGTTCCTCTGTGCATTTTCTAATGAGTTTTGAACGCGATTTGACATTCATTTTACTAAATATGTGCTGGGTATGTTTTTTGATTGTTTCTTCGGAAATAAATAAACTCATGCTAATTTCTTTATTACTGTATCCCTTGCAAATAAGAGTAATAATCTCAAACTCTCTTTGGGTCAACCCGTATTCTTTACAAATAGTACCTTTAGCATTAATTTGATACTTTCCTTGAGGATGTAGTTGATACATTCGGTGCGTTAAATGGGGTTGTAAATAATTTAATATAAATAAGTCTTTATCAGTGAAATCCGGATGTCCCTTTTCTCTGAATAAAATAACTTCTCCTAAGAAAACTTTATCGTAAATTAGAGTAATCCCGCATCCATAATGCATTCCAAGGGGACTGTAAATTTTTTGATACATTTCAGTACTTTCAGGAATAACGGAATTTGGTAACATATCTGAATCACGATAAACTATTGAGTTATGTAGCCAATACATATAGTTGCCATAATCCCTGTTTTGGAATTTATTGTATTCATTACACAGGTCATTAGGATTACTTACTTTTTGATAAGGATGCTTATAGAAGGTGGGGTTGATAAGCTTTTTTTGGTTATCAGTATTGCTGCCCATGTAAAAGACACCACAACTGAAATGAATCACACCTTCTAGTTTCTTCAAAAATGACATTCTCATTTCATCATCGCTGGCAGTATTTATGGTGAGTATGATATCTGACATAACCAACCATTCTTTATTTGTGAGTGAAGACAAATCTATCACCTTTCTTAATGAAATAACTTTACTGTAACATTCATGAAATTGAATATCTGTCACCAACATGTATACAGATTTTAAAAACATAATATCTTCAAAAATCAAAAAAACCTAATGGTAGTCTACCATATATTATAGGTGCAAAAATTATCAATTATTGATGAAAATATGACTATTTGGACTAGCACACAGTTCTTGATTGTTTACATCGTGAAGAAGTACTTTATAGTTTCCATCCAACCTCATAATCTTATTCTGAACCAACTCCAACATTCTATTTGAAAATAGGAATCTCCCAAAAATCCATACCACTAAAGTGGTATTTTCTTTTTCAAAGTACACTTTTGTACAATTTATCCTAAAAACAAAATCTCCTATACTTGGTCTAGATGGGGTGTATTGGATAATTAAAAATTTAGCGTACTTCAATGAAGAACCATAACGTTTACTTACAAAGGAGTGAGATCAAGGGTTTATTACATGACACCAGTTAGTGCTGTAGTTATTCTGCAATGGGATCTCTCGTCTGGTGCACTTTAGGGGAAATTGCTAAACAAAAAAGACTTCCACCCATTTCATGCCAATCTGACTGACCCCGTCTGATCCTATTCCGTAATCAACTATTTCTTTTCTGGAAAATCGTTGTCATAGAAGTTCAAAAAATAGTTTAAAGAGGGGCTGTTCATATGCTATCAAATATCGGAATCCCGGGATTAATGTTAATTCTAATTTTAGCTCTTATTGTATTTGGACCGAGTAAGCTTCCAGAATTGGGCCGTGCTGTTGGTCAAACACTAAGGGAGTTCAAAAAGTCAGCACATGAGTTAACCAGCGATACGCTGGAAGAAATTAAGGAAGTAAGTAAAGAAGTAAGCAAGGAAGTAAAGAAAATATAACTGTTTTCGATAGATGAAATCCTCAGATCTATCTTTCTGCGTAGAATTGTTTATTAGCCATGAAGGTTATTAATAATAAATATATAGATAAATAGGAGTGTTTACTGTGAGCGAAATTAGCAGACGGAATTTTTTGAAGAACACTGCCATTGGTGCTGTAGGAGTTGCATCTATCAGCCTCTTGGGGGGATGTGCTGATAATAAAGAAAATAAAAAAGATACCAAAGTCACCCATAACCCGGTCCGAACTGAAAAGTGTGATCTAGTGGTAGTTGGCAGTGGTACAGCTGGTTTATGTACAGCCGTTCGTGCAGCCGAACTGGGGGCTTCAGTCATTTTACTTGAGAAAATGCCTGCTATTGGTGGTACCTCGGCATTAACAGAAGGTATCGGAGCGCTAAACTCCTACATGAATAAAAACATGGGTGAAGGTGGCAAACCTTTTGATCTTAATGAAGCTCTACAACGAAGCATGGAATATGCCCATTGGTCTGCAGATTCCATAGTTTTTCGGAGATTTATAAGAGAAAGTGGAAAGACAATCGACTGGCTCCATTTCGATTGTGGTGTCGAGTTCCTTTCGGCAGATCCTTGTGCACCGACATCCTATCCATCATGGCATCTAGGGATGGTAAACGGTGAATTTGCCTATACTGGCCAAGCTGTTCACAAACCACTTATCAAGTATGGTAAGAAGCATGGTCTTAAAATAAGAATATCAAATCCTGCAACAGGGCTTATTGTTGAAAATGGTACCGTCAAGGGGGTATATGTCCAAGATAAGGATAAAAACCAAGAATACGCCATAAAAGCTAAGAATGTAGTCCTTGCCACTGGCGGATACTCTAACAATAAAGAGATGTTTAAGCGATTCACTTATATGGACTCAGATCCTATTTGTAACTATGGTCTGCCTGAAGGCCGAGATGGTGATGGTATTAAATGGGCAGAAGAGTTAGATGCTGCTCTTCATCTTCCTGGTACGGTCATGTATGGATATCCTCAGGTAGTCGGTTACAAGCCTTTTGGTGGTGGAGTTCCCTTTTTGTTCTCAATGCAACCAATTCTTCGTGTTAACGAGCGTGGGGAACGATTCATTAACGAAAACTATGCGGGAGACTTTACTGTTACTTGTAATGCGATGAGACTTCAGCAAAGAGTATTCTCAATGCTTGATCAATCATTACTGGATTATTTCCATGATAAAGAAATTATGGTCGGCTTTGAAAACGAAGGAGCAAATACAGGTGAGCCATTTCCTGAGGCTTATAAAGTGGTCGAGCAGGGAATTAAAAAAGGTCAAATTCATAAGTGTAATACCGTTGAACAACTAGCTAAAGTTATAGGTTGTGACGTCAAAACACTCCAGGAAACGCTTGATAAATACAATAATGCTTGCGCCACTGGTAAAGATGTTGAGTTTGGTGCGCCAGCCTCGATTCTTCATCCTATGAAAACGGCTCCGTTCTATGTGGCTGAGCTACAACTGGCTATGTACACTACCGTCGGTGGTCTTCGTGTCGATGAGTATCTACGGGTTATAACCAACAAAGGAAAGCCAATACAAGGACTGTTTGCTCTTGGGAACGATACAGGTATGATCTATGGTCCTGATTACGATGTCAGCATCCTTTCTGGAGCTCAGCAGGGCTGGTGTGCAACTGGCGGAAGGCTCGTCGCAGAATATGTTATGGGAAAGTAAAATAACTATTAAATTATGGTGGCCTTTTTCTAATAGCCATCATCGGTTTGGACAAATTCCCCTTATATCAAGGGTTGTTTTTAAGAAGCATCTGTCAAAGAAGAGGAGTTGATTTTTATGTTTACCAATATAGGGATCCCTGGTTTAATCTTAATTTTAGTTCTTGCTTTTATCATTTTTGGCCCAAAAAAGCTTCCTGAATTGGGCCGTGCTGTGGGTCAAACATTAATTGAATTTAAAAATTCTGCCCGTCATTTAACTAGTGATTTAGTGGAAGAAACTGATAAAGATAAGCAAGAAGTAGAAAAAAAGGAAGTAGGACCAAAAGATCTATCATAGGTTGAATAGGATTTCTTTGTGATTCCAGTATTCTTTGTTAATTTTGCAAATTAATACTCACAAATAAGCTTAGGGAAATATTAGAGAGTTTTTTACATATGAGTGTATCCCAAGCAATTAATAAAACAGTTTACCATTTTTCGTTGACTGAAAATTAAAAATATTAAAGTGAATCTTACTAAATTTATACAATTTTTTAATAAAATAGGGGGATAGAAATGGCGACAGAAAATAGTACAAGCGAACAAAAATCGAAAAAAAAGCTGTTTAAAAAATTATCGCGTAAAAGGCTTATCTTCATTCTTCTGTCTGTATTTGTTTTGTTAATGCTTAGTGGATTTGGTGTTATAAAGGCAAGTGATAATCCAGCTTTTTGTAGCACCTTATGTCATAATATGGAACCTATGTATGATTCCTATGAACATAGTAACCTGCTGGCTAATGCACACAAAAAGAAGGATGTGGTTTGCCACGATTGCCATCAGGATTCACTGGCCAAAAAGAGCTCGGAAGGTGTGAAATATGTAACTGGTGACTATGAGGATCCAATGAAAACAAGGGAGTTTTCAAAGAGCATGTGCCTAAAATGCCACGACTATGAAAAAGTCAAAGCGAAAACAAACTTTAAGGACTCCAATCCACATGATTCACATAATGGGCAATTGGATTGTAACAAATGCCATAGGATGCATGAACCTTCAAAAGTTTATTGTGCCAATTGTCATGAATTCTCATGGATGGAAAAATTACCTGATTCCTTTAGTTCAAAAAAATAGAGCAAGATTAGTAGCTATTGCTGTAAAAACAGGTGAATAAAGGCCATTTTAACTTTTTTTCAGAAGCATTTCTATATTCCCCCCTTAACTCCTGAATTAATACCTATAAGGGGGGAGGATTATTCTCCAAAAATTGATTGAGAATTTTGAGCGTGGTGATGCAGCTTGGATGAAATGGAAAAAGTACAAGGTATTATTGAGCATCTAGATGAACTTAGAAATAGAGTAATCATTACTGCTGTTACTTTCATCATTTTCATGGCTCTGGGGCTTAATTATGTAAAAGATATTTATCAATTTTTAATGGGAAATTTTCATTACAAACTTTTAGCATTGGGGCCAAGTGATATAGTAAGGGTATATTTTAATCTAGCGGGTATTGTTGCTCTTGTAGGTACAATTCCAGTAGCAGCGTGGCAATTGTGGCTTTTCGTAAAACCTGCTTTAAAAATCTCTGAAAGAAAGACGACATTAGCTTATATACCAGCTCTATTTATCCTTTTTATTAGTGGTTTAGTATTTGGATATTTTTTTATATTTCCAAATATCTTAAGGTTTCTACTAAATTTAAGCAGCGGTATAATGTCTACCACCTTTACGGCAGAAAAATACTTTAGTTTTTTATTAAACATTACTTTACCCTTTGGAGTGGCATTTGAACTGCCGTTAGTTATGATGTTCTTGACATCTTTAGGAATTGTTAATCCCTTAACAATTGCTAAGTTTCGTAAATATGCCTGTTTTATCTTAGTAATTATTGCAAGTATGATATCACCACCTGAGTTCGTCTCTCATATTTCAGTAGCGATCCCTCTAATTTTACTTTATGAAATAAGTATCTTTGTTTCAACAATCGTTTATAAAAGAAAGAAAAAACATCTAGAATTGTCCCCTGTTGAAAAGGAGAAAGAACTTTTGGGAGCTTAGACAAAACCTGTGTTTTTTTGATTTATTCAGATAGTATTAATTAGATATGGTGGATAATAAGTCTATAGTTTAAGATAATGACTCATGTTACACTACCTTTCTTTCAAATGCTGATCAGATAACGTCCATTACAAAATGTTGGAGGTGAGTGCTAGTGAGTAAATCAATATGTGATAAGCAATTGAAAAAAAGGATTGTTAAAATGATGATGGAACAGAACAAGTCAGTAGCACAGGTTGCAAGAGAGACGGGTATAAATATTAATACTCTTTATAGTTGGAAAAAGAAATATGCCCTGGAATTCATTCATGAAACTCTCCCTCAAATGACAGAATTTCAACGACTTAAATTCTTTCAGAAACATATTCGTGCTCTACAGAAGGAGAATATGATACTAAGAACAAAGAAAGGATAACCTTTTCATAAAAGAATTCACCTAAATAAGAAAATATTTACTATATGCTGATTTGATATCTTTGTGCAACTATAAGTTGACATTAAAATAGTCCCTTGTTTAGTAGTTGACATGGTTGAGGTCACAGTTTCGATCCATGAACAGGTCATTTGGTTCTAAACCTGTAGATCCCTCGGAAGTCGGCGCTTTGAAAAAAGACTGCTTGAAGTAGTCTTTTTTTCGTTGCATTCATTTATCTACATGATGATTATTTCCATTAAGTAGATGTTCCGAAAAATCCATAACACTATTAGTGTCAGATTTTTAAACATTGTAGGCTAACAGCGTAATTTTGAAGAGCTCATTGCTTATACCTAGGATTTCTGATATATTATTTTTAAAGCAACTGGTAATGACAACATGACTAATTAAAAGGAGGTTTGTAGGGTGATTGATAAAAAAAGCCGCATTCCCCTTTATGCTCAATTAATCGACATTATTCTTCATAAAATAAATTCGGGTGAGTTAAAGGAGCATGATAAACTTCCTTCCGAACGGGAATTGTGTGACCAATTTGATATAAGCCGGACAACCATCAGGCAGGCTATGATTGAGTTGGAGAAGGAAGGCTATATTTATAAGGAACATGGAAAAGGAAGCTTTGTCTCACCGACCACTTTTACACAGAGCTTAGTCAAAATGTATAGCTTTACTGAAGAAATGGAAAAACTTGGGAAACATCCCCGGGCTGTGATGATTAACTTTGCCATTAAGCAGGTATTCGGAAAGGCAACGGCTATCCTATTGCTAGATGAGGGTGAGGAAGTATTTGAAATGTCCAGACTTCGTTTAGTGGACGAAGAGCCAATCATCTTTGAAACCAGTTATTTGCCTGTAAAGTATTTTCCTAACTTATCAGAGAATGATTTCAAAGAAAAAGCAATGTATCAATTGTTCCTTTCAAAGTATAACTATCGAATCAGCAAGGCAAAAGAAAACTTCAGAGCAGTAAATATGTCTGAAGAAGAGGCCGCTTATTTGCATGAAAAGGTTGGTTCCGCTGCCTTGCGGATTGAGCGTGTCGCTTTTTCTGATGGGCGTGCGATTGAGTATACCTTCTCTGTGGCACGAGGAAATAAGTATGAGTATACCACTGAATTAAATCTATAACGTGTACCAGGAGGAGCGTTGATCTATTTCAATGCTCACCTATACTGGTAATGACAACATGATGACATGATCATATCTTTAAGAAAAGGATGAGTAAAATGGAATTAATTAAGGTGAAAAATTACGAAGAGATGAGTCAAAAAGCGTGTGCCTTAATTGTGCAGCAAATGATAGAAGAAGGCGGCAATACAGTTTTGGGCTTAGCCACTGGCTCTACACCAGAGGGACTGTATCGATCTTTAATTGAAAAATACCAACATAAAAAGGTGTCGTTTAAAAACATCATCACCTTTAATTTAGATGAGTATGTGGGGATGAAGAATGAGGATCGAAACAGTTATCATTCATTCATGAATGAAAAATTATTTTATCATATTGACATCCCTCTTGAGCAGACTCATGTTCCAAATGGAGTTGCAGCGGAACCACTCAAGGAGTGTGAAATATATGAAGAAAAAATCCGTCATGCAGGTGGAATTGACATCCAGGTTTTAGGGCTGGGAATCAACGGCCACATTGGTTTTAATGAGCCGGGAACATCGTTTTCAAGCAGAACCAATGTTATCGATCTAACGCCTTCAACCCTTCAGGCCAATGCCCGCTTTTTTAATGATATAAGCGAAGTTCCAACCAAAGCAATTACGATGGGAATAGGAACAATTATGGAAAGCAAAAAGATCGTAATAATGGTTTCCGGAGAGAACAAGGCAATGGCTTTGTCAAAATTAATAAATGGGCCGATAACTGAAGATTTCCCGGCATCAATTTTACAAAAGCATGAAAATGTGATTATCATTGCCGATGAAGCAGCATGTTTCCTGATAAAATAATCGACTTAGGATTTGGTTCAAAAAGTAAGAAACAAGTAGAACACTACGGAATATGGGTTTATTAAAAAATATGTATATTTGTTCGTCATTTAGCGGATGGGGTTATATTGATAAAGAAGGAAAACTTCTTTTAGTTACAAAAATAGAAGGATAACTCCTTATTTTAGGGGCATGTGGTAATGAAGAGATCAAAAGTGAAGCGATCCGTGTAACTTCATAGTTGTAAAGAATTGAGGTGAAAGATCCTAACTTCATGTAGGATCTTTTTTATAAATAATGGTTTTTATAAGAAATCCTACCAAGATCCCCGGTATTACGAATAAAATGGGCAGCCAAACAGGTCCAAATAAAATCCCAAAGATCTTAAGGTTAGGGGAATAGATACATCCAACAGTGACAAAATAGGCGCAAAAGACGAAGGGCAAATAAGCATGTTTAGTTCTTCCTCCACCAGCATCTTTAAAAGCATCCCACATGGAAAAGAAATATAAACAAGGGTAAAACATTAGCCATTGATAATTTGTCGTTCCAATTGCCTGATCGATTTTCCCATGAAAGCTAAGTAAAATAATGGTATTGAAATTAGATTTCACATTAATAAGAAACTCTAATATAACAAATAACAGACCTTTTAGATATTTCTTGTTTAAAAATTGCCCAAACCCTGGAAGGGCAATGCTCCATAATAGGGTTTCTTTCGGGTTCGCCACATTATTCTAGCCCCTTCCAAGGTAAAGTGAAGTAGTAAAGGCGGTTTAGTTCAATTTATTTATTTGAAAAAGAGCCATATTTTATACGACCTTTTGTTTAAAATAGTATAATGAAAAAGAATTTTGATTGGGAGGGATAAGAATGAAGTACATATCTATCGCGAACACTGAACTAAAAACCTCAAACATCATCATGGGCAATATGCGTTTACCCCAGCTTAATTTGCAAGAAGCCGAAAAATTAATCCGTACTGCCCTGGAAGAAGGGATCAATTTTTTTGATCATGCCGATATCTATGGAAGAGGGCAAAGTGAAGAAGTATTTTCAAATGCTATTCAAATGACTCCCAACATCCGTGAAAACATGATTATTCAAAGTAAATGTGGCATTCGAGTGCCTGAGGGCTATTTTGATTTTTCAAAAGACCATATTTTACGATCTGTTGATGGCATTTTGGACAGATTAAAAACAGACTATCTGGACATTTTATTATTACACAGACCGGATCCGTTAATGGAGCCTGAAGAGGTAGCAGAAGCTTTTGAGCAACTTCATACTGCTGGTAAAGTAAAATATTTCGGTGTTTCAAATTTTAATCCTGCTCAAATTGAGTTATTGCAAAAATCAATTCCATACAAGTTAGTAGTCAATCAGCTTCAATTCAGTATTGCTCATACTCCAATGATTGATTCCGGCATCGCCTTAAATATGAATGTAGATCAGTCCATAAATCGGGATAGCAGTATTCTAGAATATTGCCGTTTACATGATATAACCATTCAAGCGTGGTCACCATTCCAACATGGATTCTTCGAAGGAGTCTTCCTTGGAGATCTGAAACGTTATCCGGAGTTAAATAAAACATTAGATACATTGGCTGAAAAATATGGTGTAAGCACAACAGCTATTGCTGTTGCTTGGATTACCAGACATCCTGCTAATATCCAGGTAGTCCTCGGAACAACAAATTCCGAAAGGTTGAAAGAAGGATGTAAAGGATCAGAAATCAAA
Organism: Neobacillus solisequens; assembly: GCF_051233465.1. Lineage (NCBI taxonomy): Bacteria > Bacillati > Bacillota > Bacilli > Caryophanales > Bacillaceae > Neobacillus > Neobacillus solisequens. Next base: position 264,790 of record NZ_JBKFGJ010000003.1, read on the forward strand.
CTGACACGGGAAGAATGGTATCAGCTTTATAAGGCTGCTGGAAATATGGTTCCATAAAAATTATAAATATAAATTGTTAATAAGGGAGGCGCTCAAACAGGGTGCTCTCCCTATTTTTTTATATTTATGAAAAAATGGAAGGAAAATGGAAATAATAACACTAAAATGACTATGAAATGAAGGAGGTGTCGAAAATAGTTGTTTTGGCCATTGCCGTTACATCCATTGCTGCTTCCATCATCAAAGGTGCATGGAGACATCTAGATCGCTATTATCCAACTTTGTTGTATTTTGCTGTAGGCAATTTAGCTTATGAGTGTATTGCACATTTTTACTTTCATCTTTGGCATATGGATAGCAAAGGCTATTTTCCAGAAATCGTTGCTGATTTTATTTTACTTTTTTTCATTGCAAGTCCGGGAATTCTTATTTACCTGGCTACTTATCCATCTACTCCTCGAGAAAGAATCCTCCATATCGTAAAATGGATTCTCATTTTCACATTTGTTGAGTGGCTGGCGGGTCACTTTTTTGGTGTGATTAAATATGAAAATGGCTGGAGTTTGGGATGGTCATTTCTATTTAACATTATCATGTTTCCGATGATGCGCCTGCACTTTTTGTCCTACAGAAAAGCTCTAATTCTGAGTGTACCTTTTAGTTTCTTTTACCTTTTCTGGTTTCATTACATATAACTATAAACGGTCTGAACTATATCAGTCCGTTTTTTTTACTATAAAGGGATCATATTACATGAAACTTTTTCTTTCCTGTTAACGTATAATTGAACTGTAAAGATTTACATAATTGGAAAATAGGGGGTTTAAACAATGGAATTAGAAAAAGAGATGAATGTTAAGGAAGAAAGTCCAAGATTATTTGGAATGTTTGCTAGCCCTGGGACTCAATTTGAAAGGATAAGACGGAAACCGAAATTCTGGGTACCGCTTATTGTGGTAAGTGTTCTTTATGCTGTGGGCATGGGATTAATGGCTGCATCTATGGATGTTAGCACTTTAATTGATCAGGGAGTCCCAAAAGATCAAGCAGAGATGGTGTTAGGCATCACCAAGATAACGATGGCAGTTACAGGAATCCTTACTCCGGTATTTGGAATTCTAATAAGCACGGTCATCCAATTAATTATCGCTAAAATTGCCAGTTCTCCTGTAACGTTTAAGCAATTATTTTCAATGAATGCTTTTATTTCAATTATTGGGGCAGTTGGTTTATTGCTAAACATGGCTATTAAATTTGGAATTGGCGGAAATCCACAAATTTATATTACTAGTGTAGCAGGTTTGCTGAATCTGGATAAGCCAGGTGTATTAGGTTCTTTGGAGGTTTTTGGTATTTGGTCAACCATCTTAACAGCGATTGGTCTTAATCGTACAGCCGAATTTTCGAAGGGCCTAGCTTGGACTATTGCAATTGTCATGTTTTTAATCCAAATTGGCTTTGCCTTAATGGGAACTGTTCTTCAAGGGGCGCCCAAACTATAATCAATGAAACTATTTTTATAAAAAGAGGGGAGACAAGAGCAGATTCTATTACGTAAGGAATCTGCCCGTACATAATGAAAAAGAAAATATGGATGGCCATTGGAATCGTAGTATTGCTCCTTTTGATGATTTCTGTCAGTGTCTACCGCCAGGTTTTTGCTAAAGGACCAACTGTAAAGGCAGCTGAAATGAAACAGGAGGCAATATCTTCACTGCTCATGATTCCAGGCTCAATAAAATTAGAAGAGGAGCAGCTCGTTTATCCTGCTCCTGAAAAGGGAGAACTCAAGGAGCTCCTTGTTACTGAGGGTCAGAAGGTGACAAAAGGAACCGTTATAGCCAGACTTCAAAATTCCCAACTGGATCTCGAAGCAGAGCAAAATAAAATTGCCATTGAGTCAGCAAATTTAAAAATAGCTCAGCTCGATAAACAAGTGAAGCAATTAAATGATAAAGAAAAAACATTGGCTGAACAGGTGGGGAAAGTGGAAGCCAAGAATCAGCTTAGCGCTGAATATACTAATTTGGACACCGAAAAAAAATTGGCCAGTCTAGATTTAAAACAAGCAAATCTACAAAAAGATATCATTGGCAAAAAACAACTTGATTTGGAGATTAAGAGTGAAATAGATGGGGTTGTTTTGACAGCGAAAAAACCGGAAACAACGAACCAAACTACAGCTTTAAGCCCATACATTCATATTGGAAAGCAGGAAGGAATGATTGCGACAGGGCTTTTATCGGAATATGATACATTGAAAGTACATAATGGGCAGAAAGTAATCCTGCGCTCCGATGCCGTCCCTGGCAAAGAGTGGAGTGGTGTGGTTGATAAGCTAGCCTATTTGCCACAATCTGATCAGAATAGTCTTCAAACTGGAAATCAAGCTGTTCAATATCCCGTTACAGTGAAAATAACTGGTGATGTAAATTCCTTAAAGCCGGGATTCCAGATGATAATGGAAATTGAAACGGATAAAAAGCAATCTAATGTTTTACCGATCGAAGCTGTGCACGATGATGGTAATCAGCCGTATGTATTTCTAGTAAAAGACGGAAAAGCTAAACAAAAAAAGGTTAAAACTGGAATCACTTCTGGGGAAAAGATTGAAATCCTAAATGGAATATCAAAGGACGACCAAGTCATTATAGATGGTCCTGATAAATTGAAGGATGGGATGGATGTGACGATTAAATGATTCAGTTAGAGTCCATTACCAGATCCTTCTCACTGGGTAAAGAACAAATTAGTGTTTTAAATGGCATTAGTCTCACTATTGAAAATGGAGAATTTACAGCAATCATGGGTCCATCGGGATCAGGAAAATCCACCTTGATGAATATTATTGGCTGCCTTGATAAACCGACCACAGGAAGATATCTACTTGCTGGCGTGGATATTTCAAATTACAGTGAAAAAGAACTCGCAAATGTTAGAAATCAATCAATCGGATTTGTTTTTCAACAATTTCATTTGCTTCCAAGACTTACAGCTTTAAAAAATGTTGAATTGCCGATGATCTACGCAGGAATTGGCAAAGAGGAGAGACAAGAGCGAGCGGCAGAAGCCCTAATGAAGGTTGGATTATCCGATAGGATGGATCATTTACCAAATGCTTTATCAGGAGGACAAAAGCAGCGTGTTGCCATTGCCAGGGCAATTGTCAATCAACCGAAATTAATTCTGGCTGATGAACCAACAGGAGCATTAGATACAAAAACTAGCATTTCCATAATGGAGCAATTCAGCCAGCTGAATAAAGAAGGTGTCACAGTGGTAGTGGTTACCCATGAGCCTGAGGTTGCTACATATGCCCATAGGACGATTATGGTGAGAGACGGACTTATACAGACTGCTTCTGCCATTGAAAGGAGTCCATTATCATGAGCTTTGTGGAAAATTTGTTGATGGCATTCAGCTCATTAAAAGCACATAAGATGCGCAGTATTTTGACAATGCTTGGGATTGTGATTGGGGTTGGGGCAGTAATCATTGTCGTCGCCATTGGACAAGGTGGAGAAGCAATGTTGAAATCACAAATCGCTGGTACAAGTAATACCATGGAGATGTTTTATCAACCTTCTGATGAGGAAATGCGGGCAAATCGCAATGCTCTAATGCAAGCACCCTTTAAACAAGAAGATATACGTGCTCTTGAACAACTGCCAGAAATAAAGCAAGTAGTTGCATCTAGTACCCAAATGTCTGCAGCAAGGTTTCAAACCGATACTGCTGATGTCAGTTCAACCGGTATTAATCAGGCATTCATGAAATTGAATGATTTAAAGGTGGAAAAGGGAAGGAATTTTTCTTCAGCAGATTTTTTAGGAGGAAGAAGAGTTGCTGTTATTAGTTCAAAACTGCAGGAAAAACTTTTTAAAGGGAAAGATCCGCTAGGAAAAATCATAACGGTGGCTAATCAGCCTGTTGAAATTATAGGTGTGCTTGAAAAACCCACAGGTTTGCTTGCATTTGGCTCTATGGAGGTTTACTTGCCATTCCAGACTTGGAAGGTAATCTACGGAAGTAGTGACTATACTCAAGTAACCATCCAAGCTGTGTCTGCTGAGAAAATGCAGGCAACTGGAAAAAAAGCAGCAAACCTATTAAACAAAATGCATAATACGGAAAAATCTTATCAAGTGATTAATATGGAAGAAATTGCTCAAGGAATTGGTCAGGTTACAAGCATTATGACCTTAATTATTGGGAGCATCGCGGGAATTTCTCTGTTTGTTGGCGGCATCGGTGTCATGAATATAATGCTTGTTTCCGTAACTGAACGAACTAGAGAAATAGGTATACGTATGGCATTGGGAGCTACCAGAGGCCAGGTTTTAACCCAGTTTTTAATTGAGTCGATGACACTTACGCTCCTTGGTGGAATTCTCGGTATCGGACTAGGGTGGGGAGCAGCCACTATTGTTAGTTTTTTTGCTGGATGGCCATCATTAATTTCATGGCAAGTGGTGTTAGGAGGAGTCCTATTTTCAATGGTAATCGGAGTAGTATTTGGAATCCTACCAGCAAATAAAGCATCTAAACTCGATCCAATAGAATCTTTAAGGTATGAATAAATATGGTATCTTTATTAACCCCTGTTGAAAGGGGTTTTTATTTTGTCAAAGTTCCATATTTTGAACATTTATTGAAGAAAATAAGGCAGAAAAACGACAAAGTAATAAGTAATACCTATTACGTATTGTTAATTTAACGATGTGTTTTATTATATAAGTAGAGTTACTTAAAGAAAGTAATTCAAGTGATCCATATTAACAATATTATTTGGAGGTGTTTATCATGACAGTGAAACATTTTATCAATACCAACGACTACTCTAAAGAAGAAATAATGAAAATTGTAAACCTATCATTGTCACTAAAAAAATGTATTAAAGCTGGCTACTATCCACAGCTTCTAAAAAATAAAACATTGGGAATGGTATTCCAACAATCCTCTACTAGAACCCGTGTCTCTTTTGAAACGGCTATGGAACAACTAGGTGGACATGCTCAATATCTTGCACCAGGACAAATCCAACTCGGCGGTCACGAAACTTTAGAAGATACTAGTTGCGTTCTTTCAAGATTAGTGGATATCGTGATGGCCCGTGTTGATCGACATCAATCAGTTGTAGATTTGGCAAAATATGCATCCATCCCGATTATTAATGCTATGTCCGACTATAACCACCCTACACAAGAAATCGGAGACCTGATCACAATGATTGAGCACCTTCCTGAAGGAAAGAGAATCGAAGACTGCAAAGTAGCATTTGTTGGTGACGCCACCCAAGTTTGTGCATCCCTTGGATTTATCTCCACAAAAGTAGGAATGCGTTTTGCTCAATTCGGACCTGTAGGTTACCAATTAAGTGAAAACCACAGAAATATATTAGAAGGAAACTGCAAAGTATCTGGCGGAAGCTTCCTTATCAGTGATAATGCAGAAGAAGCACTAAAAGATGCAGATTTCGTATACACAGATGTATGGTACGGATTATACGATGCAGAACTATCTGAAGAGGAAAGATTAGCCATCTTCTATCCTAAATATCAAGTAACATCTGAATTAATGAAACTGGCAAAACCAGGGGCTAAATTTATGCATTGCCTACCAGCATCACGCAATGAAGAAGTGACTGATGAAGTAATTGATTCTAATGTTTCAATTGTATTTGATGAAGCTGAAAACAGACTTACTGCTATGCGCGGATTACTTGTATACTTTCTAGGCTTAGATAAGCCTGATGCAGAAAAGGTAACAGAGTCTAAATTCGAATTGGAAAGACTGTTGGCAGCAACATTTGAACCTGAAAAGGAATTAGTTGCAACATTCTAAAATCCTCTCTCTTTAATATACAAAGGCTGTTTCACTAGTAGGGGTCATTTGAGACCTTGAGTGGGATAGCTTTTTTTTATAGTAAGGCTGTGTTAAAGAACAGTGTTGATTTTTCCACTCTGTTGATTGGAGCGGAAGGTGCGAAGACTCCTCGAAAATGCTAACGCATTTCCTTCGTGCGTGGGCGAATTCCAGGAAGAAAATCAATGTCCTGTGGGAGTACGGTTCTGGAGAGACCCCGCAGGCGCAAGCGCCGAGGAGGCTCGCCGAAACGCCCACGGAAAGCGAAGCACCTGGAGCGGAAATCAACAGACAAGTTTAACAAAGCCTATAGTAAAAATCATGTCAATACGTAAATCTATTAATTAAGTTTTACATTTACACTACAAATGCATAAATGCAGACTTATGGAAGGGAGTCAAATGAACAATGTCAAAAATACTAAATAATTCACCAGAATCCATTTATCAAACCTTACTGCGTTTTTGCCAGATTAAGAGTGTCACTGACTCGGCAGGGGAAAAAGAGGCACCGTTGTTTTTATTTGAAGAATTAAAGCAATGGCCATATTTTCAAGAGCACCCGGAAGATCTCTTTATTCAGCCCATTCGGGAAGATCGTTTAGGCCGATCTAATCTTTGTGCTTGGGTGAAGCCTAAAAAGAAAACGAATAGAACCATTATCTTAATGGGGCACTTTGATGTAGTGGATACTGATGTGTGCGGTCATTTACGAGAAGAGGCGTTTGACCCTGAAACTTATACAAATTTAATGAAGGATGAAATGATTGCAACTGAGGCAAGAGAGGACCTAGATTCGGGGGAATGGCTCTTTGGCCGTGGGACAGCAGATATGAAATCGGGTCTAGTCGTTCAAGCTGCTGTATTGTCTGAATTTGCAGTAAAGTTGGAGCAACTGGAAGTCAACTTGCTTTATCTAGCCGTAGCAGATGAAGAGAATAATGCATCTGGCATCCATGAGGCAGTCCACTATCTGGCTGAACTAAAGAAGCAAGGGTATGAGTTTATTTGCTGTATAGACAGTGAACCAAGTATTACCCAGGAGAATAAAAATCATGGGTGGGTTCATCTTGGAACAGTTGGTATGTATACACCATTTTCGTTTGTAATTGGAAGGGAGACTCATGTTGGAGAATACTTTGAAGGGATCCCTGCATCCCTAATTGCTTTTCAACTTGGGAATATTTTGGAAGGGAGTGGGAAGTTTGCTGATGTATTTAAGAATGTAACCTATCCACCGTTAACTTGCCTTAGGGTATATGACTTAAAACCGACTTATTCGGTAACTATAATCGAACGTGTGGCAATGTATTATAATTGTTTATTTGTCACCAAGACCCCTTTGGAGGTCCTCGAATTAATGAAGGCTGCAGCTAATGAAGCTTTAGAGAAATCCCTGGCTGTTTATCAACAAAATTGGCAAGAACAGCAAACTCGCACGAAACAGAAAAAGTTTACCACCCGTGTTCTTGAATTTAGCGAATTGCTTCATCTGGCAGAACAGAAAACTGGGGATACAGCTCAACACATTACTTCTTCATTTCTAGAAGGGCTGTCTCAAGAACTTGAACTTCAGGACCGTGGTATGAAACTAATCAATCACCTTGTTGACATAACAGGGCTAAATGGTCCAACAGTTATTATAGGCTTTCTTCCTCCATATTGCCCTTCTGGATTTAATGAAAGAATAGCAGCAAATGAAATTAAAATTGTCAGAGCGGCTGAAAGAATAGTAGAACTCGCACATTCTCAATATAATATGTCAATTTCAATTGGTGAAGTATATGAGGGCATCTCAGATTTAAGTGAATTTGGCTTTAAGGGTACAAAGGAAGATATGGAAGTATTATCGTCAAACTTTGCCGGCTGGGGTGTGGACTTCGTATACCCATTCGAACAATCCAGTTTTTTAAATATTCCTATCGTTAATTTGGGCCCAATCGGCAAAGACGCTCATAAAAAGATAGAACGGCTTTATTTACCTTATACGCTAAACACTCTGCCAAATTTATTAAAAGAATTAATCAATAATCTTTCAAACTAAAAATCATTTTAAAAATCCAGTAAGTCAGGCACACCTGATTTCATTATTTCAACATGAATTTTTTGAACAATTATTGAAGAAATTAAGGCAGAAAAACGACAAAGTAATAAGTCATACCTATTACGTATTGCTAATAAAAATAAATATATTATTATAAAGGTAGAGTTACTTGATAAACGTATTAACCGAGGTAACTCATAAGGGTCCTTATTTAACAAATTCTTTTCTTCTAAAAAAATGATAGCGCAATTAACTCGGGGAGGTGATTCGGTACGTAGGCTGGAAATCATTCACATTATGATGTCGTTTACCGGAATAACGAAATCTCAAGATAAAAACAATTAATGGATAGTAGTTTTTGTAATTGTTTTCTACATAATGGGAGATGTTGATCATGTCTCAAGAAAACTAAAAAGAAATCCTTGATAAATTTACAAATTACACCATTTACACTCTATGCTGTCTTTTTATAGATCTTGTACCTGCATCAGTAGCAATAGAATGGTTCTTTTTGCTTAGGTTCCAGGGTAGGAAGTAAATTAATTAATAATTAAGGAGGTTAAATATTATGTTAGCTACATTGGCACGGGTGGAATTAGAAACAGTAACTCCCAAGAGCGAAGGATTCAAAATGCCTGGGGAATACGAGTTGCATGAAGGCTGCTGGATGATCTGGCCAGAAAGAGGTGACAACTGGCGGTATGGTGGCTATTATGCCCAAAAAGCTTTTGTTGAAGTGGCCAAGGCTATTTCCAGATTTGAAAAAGTGACGATGTGTGTTTCTCCTGAAAATTGGCAGGTTGCACGTGGAATGCTTCCTGAACATATCCGTGTCATTGAAATGACTAATAATGATTCATGGATGCGTGATGTTGGGCCTTCTTTCGTAGTTAACAATGGTGGTGAAATTAGAGGGGTTAGCTGGGATTTCAATGCTTGGGGTGGCTTAAGAGGGGGATTATATTTTCCTTGGGATCAGGATGATTTAGTTGCTGCAAAAGTGTGTGATATTGAAGGGAAAGCCCTTTATTATGCACCATTTGTTTTAGAAGGAGGATCTATCCACGTTGATGGAGAGGGAACTTGTATTACGACTGAGGAATGTTTGTTGAATCCAAATCGCAACCCTGATCTGACAAAAGAACAAATCGAATATTTATTAAAGGAGTTTTTAGGTGTCGAAAAAGTCATCTGGATTCCACGCGGAGTCTACAATGATGAGACTAATGGACATGTTGATAATCTTCTTTGTTATGTTCGTCCTGGTGAAGTAGCACTAACATGGACAGATGATATTAATGATCCACAATATGCCATTTCACGAGAAGCATACGATGTATTGGCCAATACTACAGATGCAAAAGGCCGTAGACTTAAAATTCATACAATCTATCAACCTAACCCAATAATTATTACGCCTGAAGAAGCAGAAGGTGTACATCCAATGGATGGAACGATGCCACGCCAAGCAGGGGATCGTTTAGCAGGTTCATATATTAACCATTATATCGCAAATGGTGGAGTGGTCATGCCATTATTTAATGATCCTCATGATGAGCTCGCAATGACAAAACTACAAGAAATATATCCTGATAGAGAGATAGTCGGAGTTTACGCTCGAGAAATTATTTTGGGAGGTGGAAATATTCACTGCATTACGCAACAGCAGCCAAAAGGAAGAATATAAAATTTTCCAACCTATACTAATTATTCCTTTTCCAAAGAAAACATACCAAATAAAAAGAGGCGATTAAAATGAAAAGACAAAAAGTTGTTATTGCATTAGGTGGTAACGCCATTCAGTCAGGAGATGCTACTGCCGAGGCCCAGCAAAAAGCATTAGAAAAAACTGCAACGCAATTGGTAGATCTTATTGAAAATGGTATTGATATCATTATATCTCATGGTAATGGTCCTCAAGTAGGGAATATTTTATTGCAGCAAAAGGCAGCAGATTCAGAAAAAAACCCTGCAATGCCACTAGATACTTGTGGGGCAATGACTCAAGGAATGATTGGGTACTGGATGCAAAATGCGATGGACAAGGCTCTTAAAGAAAAAGGGATTGCTCGGAATGTTGTAACGGTTGTAACAAGAGTCCTAGTGGATAAAAATGATTCTGCGTTTGTCCTCCCTTCTAAACCGATAGGACCTTTCTATTCAGAAGCGGAAGCTAGGAAAATTATGGAGGAAACAAATACTTGCTTTAAAGAGGATTCTGGTCGTGGTTGGAGAAGGGTAGTTCCATCACCAAAACCAGTCAGTATAAAGGAGTACGAAGTCATTAATTCCCTAGTTGATCAAGGAAATATTGTCATTTCTGTTGGCGGAGGCGGAATTCCAGTGGTAGAAACAGAGAAGGGATTGCTTGGAGTTGAAGCTGTCATCGATAAAGATTTTGCTTCACAGAAGCTTGCTGAGCTTGTCGATGCAGATGCATTAATCATCCTTACTGGGGTTGATCACGTTTTCATTGATTTTAATAAACCAACTCAAAAGAAATTAGAAGAAATTAGTGTAGATGAATTAAAAAGTTATATTGAAAATGGACATTTCGCTGCGGGAAGCATGCTTCCAAAGGTAGAAGCAGCTATTAGCTTTGCAGAAACCAGCCCGGAAAGAAAAACAATCATTACCTCACTTGACAAAGCACTACAAGCAATCGAAGGTAAAGCTGGGACAGTTGTCTCGTTAAAGGGCGCTCCAGTTCTAGCATAAGATATAGATATAAAGAACTTACAAGTTTATCTTGTAGGTTTTTTTTATGAACATTACGTGACTGAAAAACGACAAAATAACAAAATAGTAATAAGTAATACCTATTATGTATTGTTTAAAGAAGTGGGTGTATTATCATATAAATAGAGAGCTTTATAAAGTGAAATGAATCAATATTCTTTGGCTTACTACTTACATGAACGATAAGGCACAAAGGTATTCCTCAAGAAAATGTGAGTGCATTACGCAAAACTCAGGAGGTTGAAAATTATGTCAAAGATTCGCCATTTTATTGACACCCAGGAATTTTCAAAGGAAGAATTACTGCAGATTTTTGATTTGATGAGTACTTTGAAGGAATCCAGAAAGCAGGGGGCTATTCCACAATTGTTGCGAAACAAATCGTTAGCCATGATCTTTGAAGAACCTTCAACACGTACACGAGTTTCTTTTGAGACAGCTATGACCCTTTTAGGAGGACATGCTCTCTATTTAAAACCGGGGGAAATTCATCTAGGAGTAAGGGAATCACTATTTGATACAGCTAAGGTTTTATCACGAATGGCAGATGTCATCATGGCCAGAACCCTATTTCATAAAACGATTACTGATTTAGCCGAGTTTGCAGATGTCCCCGTAATAAACGGATTAACAGATTATAACCATCCTACGCAGGTAATAGCTGATGTATTTACAATGATAGAGCACATGCCATTTGGAAAAGGACTTGAGGATATAAAAGTAGTTTTCATTGGTGACCGGACTAATGTCTGCAGTTCACTTATGCATATGACAACAAAAATGGGTATGCACTTTACTCAAATTGCCCCAGTAAAATATCAAGCACCAGGAGAATGGGTAAGAATTGCAGAGAGCAACATTAGAGAAAATGGTGGATCTTTAACCATTACAGATAACATGAATGCGGTAGAGGACGCTGATTTTATCTATACCGATTTGTGGTGGTGGGTTGATCAGGAGGATGAAGCTGAAGAAAGGGTTGCCGCTTTCAAGCCAACCTATCAAGTCACAAGTGCAGTAATGGAAATGGCCGGTAAACAGGCCAAGTTTATGCATTGCCTGCCAGCATCGAGGAATGTAGAAGTACTGGATGAGGTGATTGATTCCCCTGCGTCTATTGTTTTTGATGAGGCTGAAAACCGTTTAACTGCACAAATGGGCTTGCTCGTCTATTTAACTTGCCCAACGGTTAGAGTAGGAACAAAAGAGGAAGAAGAAAAATACCATGAAAAAATAGAACAGATATTGAACAGGGAACTCATTATGATGTAATCAGAATCAAGATTAACCGTGTGACAAGGATTATAAAAAGTTGTGATCACAATTACATAAAATTGATACAACTACTATTTGAAGCTGAAAAACTATTCAAATGCAAATTCCTTAGATTTGCAGGAGAGATTATTCTAGGTGGAGACAATATTCACTTTATTACCAGCAACAGCCTAAGAAACGTCCGTAAAGGATTGGTTAAAATGGACTTATTGATCAAAGTTGATAATGAACAGCTATTTGAAAAGGTAAAAAGAGCTGTCATACAGCTAATATCCCAATTGTCGCTTACAAATAAAGATCGGCTTCCACCTGAAGCTGATTTAGCTTCCCAACTAGGGGTGAGTAGAACTGTAATAAGGGATGTACTTTCAGATCTGGAATCAAAGGGATTTATCAGCAGAAGACGAGGAATTGGAACAATCATCAACCATCATGTACTTGAAGCAACGGCCCGTTTGGATATAGACCAAGAAATAAAGGAAATTTTGGCCAAGACAGGCTATCAACCATCTGTGGAACAGATCCATTATGAAAAAACAGAAGCCGATGAGTGGGTTGCTGAACTGTTACATCTTAATCCTGGCGAAGAAATTTTGCGGGTTGAAAAGGTGATATGTGCTGATGGAGTTCCTGCTGTACACATCATTGATAAGATTCCCGTGAAAATTATTCGTGGATCCTACAGTATGAAAGATTTTGAGGATTCCATTTTTGATTTCTTAAAAGAGAAATGCTCTGATCGAATTGAAACAGATCTTTCTAGGATTAAACCTGTAAAAGCAGATAACAAATTAGCCAATATTTTTCGAATCGTGGAAGGCGAAATGCTTCTGTTTTTAGATGAGGTCGGGTATTGCGCAGGAAATTATCCTGTTTTATGGTCACAAGAATATTTTAATCCAGATTTATTTGATTTTGTGGTGTTCCGCAGAAAACTATAGCTACTTTTTTAGACTTACTCACAAGGTAAGTCTTTTTTCTTTTATTGAAATCGAATATAATTAAATCCAATGTAGGTAGGTTGTTAGTTGACTTGCAAATCTGAAAAAAATCTATTATGATAAATTGGATTTTATTTCTTATTATATTATGATTATAATCATGGGCCACTTAAAGTGAAATAAGAGAAACATCCATAAAAGGATTGATTATCGTGGATAAAGGGATTTTTATAAAAATTGATAATGAACAACTTTTTCAAAAAGTAAAAAGAGCAGTTATTCAGCTAATTAAACAATTATCGGAAAGTCAGCAAGACAGACTACCTCCAGAAGCTGACCTGGCTGCAAATTTGGGAGTAAGCAGAACGGTAGTAAGGGATGTTCTTTCTGATTTGGAATCGAAAGGCTTTATTAGCAGGCGTCGAGGCATTGGAACGATTATTAATAAACATGTTCTTGAAGCAACTGCACGGCTTGACATTGATCAAGAGATTTTAGAAGTTTTGGTTCAGAAGGGATACACGCCTTCGGTTGAAGGAATCCACTTCGAGAGAAAACTTGCAGATGAAAAGGTATCAGAGTTGCTTCGTCTCAATCCAGATGAAGAAATCTTACAGGTAGAAAGTATTATATGTGCAGATGGAATTCCTGCGGTACATATTATTGATAAAATACCGGTTAAACTTATTCGGGCTCCATATGATATTCGCGATTTTGAAGGATCCATTTTTGAATTCATGAAGGAAAAATGTTCTGACCAAATTGAATCTGATTTATCACATGTTAAACCGGTAAAAGCAGACGACTCGTTGGCGAATATTTTTCAAATAAATGAGGGTGATGTCCTTCTTTTCTTGGATGAGGTGGGTTACAGTGCTGGTAACTTCCCTATTCTATGGTCGCAAGAGTTCTTTAATCCGGAAATTTTTGATTTTAAAGTATTTAGAAGAAAATTATAAAGGTATAGGGTGCAATAGTCGGTATATATACGTGGCTATTGCATTTTTTATTATCATGATAAGTATTTTTTTGATATTGATTATTTGATGGAAAATTCAGATAATAGTATAATGTAGGTTGAAAAAATAGAGGAGAAGGAGTCGAGTGGAGAATGGAAAATACGAGTGTAGCAAGTAAAGGGTATTTTGGTGAATTTGGCGGAAGTTTTGTCCCCGAAGAATTGCAGACCGTGTTAGATGAGTTGGAGGAACAATTTTTAAAATATAAAGATGACCCGGATTTCATAACTGAGTATAAATATTATCTAAAAGAGTATATCGGTAGAGAAAACCCGTTAACGTTTGCGCAAAATTTAACAAAGAAAGTAAATGGAGCAAAGATCTATTTAAAGCGTGAAGATTTGAATCATACTGGTGCACATAAAATTAATAATGCCCTTGGGCAGATTTTATTAGCAAAACGGATGGGAGCCAAGCGGATCATTGCGGAAACGGGAGCAGGACAACATGGTGTAGCAACTGCTACCGCTTGCGCTATGTTTGGAATGGAATGTGTCATTTATATGGGCAAGCTGGATACAGAACGTCAAGCATTGAATGTATTTAGAATGGAGCTGCTTGGTGCAAAGGTGGTCCCGGTCTCAAAAGGGCAGGGACGATTGAAAGATGCAGTAGATGAGGCATTGGGTGATTTGGTGCAAAACTATACCAATACGTTCTATTTGCTTGGCTCTGCTGTTGGACCACATCCATATCCAACAATGGTAAAACATTTTCAATCTATCATTAGTGAGGAATCGAAAAGACAAATCATAGAAAAAGAAGGAAAACTGCCAACAGCTATAATTGCATGCGCTGGTGGCGGAAGTAATGCAATTGGAGCCTTTGCACATTATATCGATGAAAAAAATGTACGCTTAATTGGGGTAGAACCAGCAGAAGCTCCTACATTGACAGAAGGTGTTCCGGCTGTAATTCATGGATTTAAATGCATTACCTTATTAGATGAAAACGGTGAGCCTAAACCAACGTACTCCATCGCGGCAGGTCTAGATTATCCGGGGATTGGTCCGGAGCATAGTTTCTTAAAAACCAGTGGTAGAGCAGACTATGTAACCATTACTGGTCAAGAAGCATTAGAAGCGTTTCAGTTACTTAGTAAAACAGAAGGTATTATTCCTGCACTTGAAAGCTCTCATGCCGTTGCCTATGCAATCAAATTGGCGAAGGAATTATCAAAGGATGATCTATTGATTGTAAACCTTTCTGGACGCGGCGATAAGGATGTCGAACAGGTTTTTGACATGATCAATAAGTAATCTATGTTTTAAGGACGATTCTTATAAAGGAGTCGTCCCTTTTTGCCAAATAGTGAACATTTTAAGAAATAATGGAAACAACCTTGAAATGCCCCCATAAACCATGAGATGGTTTTATCAAGAAAAACTACTTGGTGGGATCTGAAATGATTAAGAAAAGAATTCGTCATATCGGGCGCTCTCGTGATATTGTCTATGCTTTTACCCGCCATGGATTTGGGTATATCATGAAGGAATTGGGAATTCTCGATATTTTGTCTGTGCCTAGAAGGCTCTTTGTGGAAGGCAATAAAACAATTGCGAACAAATCTACGGGTGAAAGAATTAGATTATTTTTGGAGGAACTTGGTCCAACCTTTATAAAAATCGGGCAGATCGCCAGCACACGACCTGATATTATACCTGAAGATATTATTCAGGAGTTAATTAAACTTCAAGATCAAGTTCCACCCTTTTCATTTAATGAGGTAAAAGAGATTATTGAAGCAGAATTAGCTGATACTTTGGAGAGTTCTTTTGCAGAATTTGATGAGACTCCGATTGCAGCAGCTTCAATAGGACAGGTACATTATGGGGTACTCGTTACGGGAGAAAAGGTAGCTGTTAAAGTACAACGCCCAAATATTAAAAGTTTGATCGAAACGGATTTAGAGATTCTTTTTGAGTTGGCTAGACTTGCAGAGGCAAGGATTGAGTGGGCAAGAAGGTATCAGGTCCGAGAGGTTATTGAAGAATTGGCCAGATCCATTAGACAGGAACTGGATTATGAAAATGAAGCCAGAAATTGCGAAAAAATTGCCACCCAATTTAAAGATGATCCCAAGATATTTATTCCAAAAATATATTGGGAATGCACAACATCTAAGGTTTTAACGATGGAATTTGTTTCAGGAATAAAACTAAATGAAACTGAACAGCTGCTTCAAGCAGGTTATGACAATAAAAAACTCGGTGAAGCAGTAGTTAATGCAATTCTAAAGCAAATATTAATGGATGGTTTTTTTCATGGAGATCCCCATCCGGGTAATATCCTTGCTATGCCGGATGAAGTGATTGCATTTATGGATTTTGGCATTGTCGGACGCCTCAGTAAAGAAATGAGAAATAATGTTGCCTCATTTGTGATTGCGATGATGAATCAGAGTACTACTGAAGTCATTCGGGCTATCACCAGCATGGGGTTGGTTCCAGAAGATGTGAATATGAAGAAATTGGAAGAAGATGCGGATCACCTTCGGGAGAAATACAGTAACGTTCCCTTTAGTGACATGAGCATTGGAGAGGCGATAAATGAATTGTTTTCAGTAGCCTATCACCATAAGATAAAAATGCCGACAGATTTAACCATTATGGGTAAAACACTGTTGACCATCGAGGGAGTTGTTGAGAAGCTGGATCCTGAATTAAGTATCATAAAAATTGCCCAACCGTTTGGTCAGAGATTATTACTGGAGCGAATGAATCCTAAAAATATGGCGGAAAAAATGCGCAATCAGGTGAATGATTATGGGGAAATCATAAACGAATTACCCAAAACGATCAAGGAAATTACCTCTATCATGAAAAAGGGTAAAATGAAAATAGATTTATCAACTCCTGAGGCAGACATGCTTTTGAAAAGGCTAAACCGCACCAGTAACAGAATATCCTTTAGTATTATCCTGCTATCCTTTTGCATATTACTGGCTGGTATCATAATTGGGACTTCACTCTCAGGAAAGTCAGCACCATTGTTAACTAAGATTCCTATAGTCGAAATGGGACTAGGCATTGCCACAACTCTCTTTCTTTGGCTGCTTTTTTCGATATTTAAATCTGGAAGATTTTAAAAAGTCTCTGACACGGAAATCCATGTGTAGAAAAATGCCCGATCACATCCGATCGGGCATTTTTAATAGGTTTGTCATGAAATGATTATCGCTGCTTGTTTAAGAATTCCAGCACCTTTTGATTAGCCAAATCTATGGCCTCTGTAACGTAAATATGTCCTGCCCCTTGAATGGTAAGAAACTCAGCATTCGGAATCTTTTCAGCTAAAACAACGCCATTTTCATATGGGACTAATTTATCCTCATTTCCGTGAATAATTAAAGTAGGTTTTTGAATCGTGTTGATTTCTTCGGAAGTATCATGTCCGATACAAGCTTGAAGCTGCAGCACATAGGCATGTGGAAGGATAGGTTGTTCAATTCTCTTTTCAATATCTTCGGCAATTAGCTGTCGGTGATTTTCTATGAAGGATTGGCTGTATAAAATGGGTGCAGTGGCCCAGGCCATTTCTTCCGGTGTTGCTGTAGAAGATGCCCTTGACATCATTAACATCGAAACATCAGCTCCCGGTTGAACATGTGTTGCTCCACCGGAAGTCGTGCACCCTAATATCAAAGATTTGACTCGATTCGGGTACTTGAGTGCAAATCTTTGAGCAATCATTCCTCCCATAGAAATACCATATACATGTGCAGACTCAACACCTACAGCATCCAGAACAGCTCTAGTATCCTCTGCCATCAGCTCGATTGAATATGGCGTGTTTGGCTTCCCGCTCTGTCCAACACCACGATTATCAAAAATAATAACCTGATAATGTTCACTCAGAACAGGCACCGACCTAAACCAAGACCTTGAACTAAGTGATAAACCCATAATCAATAATAACGGTTCACCTTCACCATGAACCTCATAATAAAGATCAATCCCATTAACCTTCGTAACAGGCATCCCATCACAACTCCTCATTTACCAATATTAGTAGATTATATGAACTAGCTTGAACACGAAGAACCAAATAAATAGAAAACCAAACTAGCAGACAAAATCATAAGCTCACTCTCCATGAATGTCCGCCTGGTGTGGACAAATGTCTTTTAGTGGTGCCTGGCACCATCTAAAGTCTTATCGGAATATATTAACTAGGGGGGAGTGATTTTGTAAGCGTTTGCGGTGGTAATGGTGTTATCTGTGGGGGTTTTTAGTATGGGAGGTGTAGTTAAAGGGGGGTAGGTAAAATATTTCGACTGAATTCTACATTTCCCTTGGGTTTTTTCTGTTGAATAAAGCTGGTTAGGTTGGAACATTGTTTAATATTTGGTAATATTTACAAACGAATATTTGAGAATAGATGGAGGAATTTGTCGAGAAGGAAGGGTTTACAAATCTACATTTTCCTACAATAATTAAAATTATATTAATATTCTAATAGTTTTGACAAGACCGACAACAAGAACGATTGCATCCTGTGAATTTGGAATATTAATCTTATATTATTATTGGGAGGCATTGAGTTTTATGGTTTATCAGCAAAAGCCGTGGCTAAAGTTTTATGATCCAAGAATTACTGAACATGTAAGTATCGAACATAATTCCCTTTATAATTTCCTTGAAGATGCAGTAAACCGTTACAATACGAAACCTGCCTTTACCTTTTTCGGAAGGGAAATTACTTATAACGATACCTTGGCTATTACAAATCAGTTGGCGTCAGCATTACATAAATCAGGATTCATAAAAGGTGATCGTTTGGCAATTATGTTGCCTAATTCTCCTCATTATATTTTCTCCTTATTTGCCATTTTTCGATTGGGTGGAATCGCTGTACAAGTGAATCCGATGTACGTGGAAAGAGAAATAGAGCACGTATTAAATGATTCAGGTGCAGAGTATATGATAGTGCTTGATGCGCTTTATTCAAAAGTAAAAAAAATTCAAACGAATACTTCTCTTAAAAAAATTATTGTTGTCAGCTTCGGTGGAGAAAGAGTCAGTTTACCGGAAGGTGATGTATATTTTGATCAATTCCTTGATCAACAAATCCAAATTCCTCATATCGACATTGATCGAGATGAAGACGTTGCCATTTTACAGTATACCGGAGGAACAACAGGACTCTCTAAAGGTGTTATGTTGACTCATAGCAATCTATTATCTAATTTTAATATGGTTTGTGATTTTGCTTATAAAGCATGTGATAACAAGCCTGAAGATTTTAAAATGATCACCGTCCTCCCAATGTTCCATGTCTACGGCCTCTCTAGTGTGGCGTTGTGTGGAATCCGTGAAGGCGCTAATCAAATTGTATTACCTCGATTTGATCCAAAGGAAGTTATGGAAATCGTCAAAACAGAAAAGCCGTTCCAAATGTCAGGTGTACCAACCATGTTTTTTGCCTTAAATGCACAACCTGGATTAGAGGAAAGCGGCTTTGATCAGCTCTACTATATAAGCTGCGGTGGAGCGCCTCTTCCTGTGGGGGCAGCTAAATTATTTGAAAAGCGAACTGGTGCGACCCTTTTTGATGGCTACGGCCTTTCAGAAGCTTCACCGACCGTTATTTTTAATCCACCATTCGTTCCAAGAAAATATGGAAGTATCGGAATCCCTGTCCAAAGCACAGTGATAAGAATTGTTTGGGAAACGGACGAAGGGTATGTGGATGCACCAGTAGGTGAAGCAGGCGAGCTGATTGTTAAAGGTCCTCAAGTCATGAAGGGCTATTGGAATTGTCCTGAGGAGACGGCACAAGTTATTAAAGATGGTTGGCTCCACACTGGTGATATCGCCAAAATGGATGAAGACGGTTATTTCTATATTGTTGATCGTAAGAAGGACATGATTATCGCAAGCGGCTTCAATGTTTATCCAAGTGAGATTGAAGAAGTTCTATATCAATTGGAAGCGGTTGAAGAAGCACTTGTTGTTGGAGTTCCGGATCCATATCGCGGAGAAACAGTCAAAGCCTATGTGAAAGTGAAGCCAGGGTATTCTATTACAGAAGAGGAAATTAAACAGTTTGGTAAGGACAATCTTGCCCCATATAAAGCACCGAAAGAGGTAGAAATACTTGAAGAATTGCCAAAGTCATCAGTAGGAAAATTATTACGAAGAGTACTGAGAGATCAAGAAAAATCAAAATTAAAAGTTTGATTGTTGAGGGAGGAATTTAGGAATGCAAATACAGGACTTATTTAGCTTAAAGGGCAAAACAGCCATTGTCACTGGAGGCGGCAGGGGTTTAGGGCAACAAATTGCCATTGCCTATGCAGAAGCGGGAGCCAATGTGGTGATTTGCTCGAGGAATCTAGATGCTTGTGAACAATTGACCGCGGTCTTTAAAGAGAAGGGTGTTCGCTCTCTTGCTTTAAAATGTGATGTATCCAATCAAGAAGATATACAGCATGTTGTCGACGAAACGCTGAAGGAATTTGGGAGAATTGATATCTTGGTTAATAACAGTGGAACCAGCTGGGGAGCTAACGCCTTGGAAATGCCTGCAGATAAATGGGACAAGGTAATGGACATTAACTTAAAGGCTGTTTTCCTTTTTTCACAGGCAGTTGGAAAAGTGATGGTCGAACAGCGATCTGGAAAAATGATTAATATCGCATCTATTGCAGGAATGGGCGGTCAGGATGCTTCCATTATGGATGCAATTGGATATTCTGCAAGTAAGGGCGGAGTGATCTCCTTTACGAAAGATTTAGCAGTTAAGCTAGCTCCTTACAATGTTCACGTAAATGCGATTGCCCCAGGATTCTTCCCAACAAAAATGGCAAAGATGGTTTTGGACCATTCTGGAAAGAAAATCCTTGAACGTACACCAGCTGGACGCTTTGGTTCAGATGACGATATGAAGGGACCTGCATTATTTTTAGCATCACCTGCTTCTGATTATGTATTCGGACATGTATTGGTTGTAGATGGAGGAACAACTGCAGGGGTTCAGTAAAGATTCTGAAATTTTTCCGAATTTAAAATTGGCTGACTTGTAGGGAGTGCAAAAATATGTTTTGATGGAAATAGATATATTTTTTAAACAAAACATACCAACTAGTCAGTTAGAGGGTTTCCAATGGAAAAATTACCCGAAGATCCTATTGAATTTTTTAAAGAATTAGAAAAAGAACTCAATAAACAGATTCATCAGTCAACCAATAACCGCACATTTACGACCGCATATGGGAGAGCTTTAGATAGACATCTAAAACGTTTAAAGCGTCACAAAAGATTAACAACTAGGTGGTTAAACCAGTTAAATCTTGCGAATAAAGATGAATTAGCCTCCCTTTCGGTCAGATTAGTAGATTGCGAGGAAAAACTAGATCTTCAAGATGAAGTGATTTTTTTAATTAATAAGGAACAAAAAGCAAACCTAAGCAGCATCAAACAATTCAAAAGCTCGTTAGAACTATTATTAGCGGTTTTGGAAAAGGAAATAAGTGATATTCAGAAAAATAAAATAGAAACTTTAGAAGTAGAATTGGCTGAATTAAAACAATTATTTAAATCAGATGTGAAATAAAGGAGAATCGATTATGACGGAAAAAGAAAATACAGTAGAAAAGCAGTTTTCAAGTTTAGATCTAGTCTGGAAAATTGGGTTAGATGAAGTAGATGCATGGGCAGAACGCTATAACAAACGTGACGAAAAATTTTTGGAAATGGTTAAAAGCTATGTTGAAACAGTAAAGAGAAATCAAGAAAATGTAAAAACTGTTAGTGAACAATTTGGAAGGGAATTAAAGGAATGGGAAAAGGCTGCGAGAGAAGAGCTTATGGTAACCACTACCTCTCTCCAGCATTTTTTCCCGGTTAAATCATATGAGGAAATCAATCAAGTTGTCGATGATATTCAAAATAAAACAGCATCGATTTTGTTAACTCCCATTCAGTCATTAAATAATTTGCAGGCGCTTGACAAATATTTGGATGCAGTTGAGCAATATATCAATTATAGAAAGAAAGCGCGTCAAAAGTATATTGATAGTGTAAAGAAAACAACAGCTGTATTATACGAGAACCAAAAGGTTATTGTAGATTTAGTTTCCAAGCAAGTAAAGTCAGCCATTTTTCCATTTCAAAAATATATACAAAACGTTTCAGAATTAACCAAATCTTAAAGAGGTGACCCAATCATGTCTGATCACAAAACGTTTGATCCATTTGAGGCTTTTCATAAGATGAGCTTGTTATGGGAAAAACAAATCAATGATTTTATCTATCTATGGACCAATAACAATGAATTTGTAAAAGTAAGCAATATGGGAACAGAGCTTCATTCTCGGTATTTAGAGCAATTAAAAAAGAACCAAGAAATGATGGCCAGTGTCCTTAATTTGCCTACTAAAAGTGATATTACCAATGTTGCCAATCTAACCATTCAGGCAGAGGAGAAAATCGAAGCCCTCGAGGAGCAGCTTTGGGAACTGCAGGATTCGGTAAAATCTCAGAGCAAAGATCTTGAAAGTGTTGTTGAGATTTCCAAGGAAGTTATTAAACTGTCAAAGCAATTAAAAACAGAATTAACGAAGACCAAAAAAGAAGTGGCAGATACGAAGAGCCTCCATGCAGAGCTACAAGAAATGAAATTTGAATTGCTGAAATTAAACCAATTTAAGGAAGAGTTTGTAACATTGAAACAGTTCATGGAAAAAACAGCAGAACCTGAGTTAACAGGAACAGGTTCATCTAAATAATCGTAAAAAGGAGGGAAAGAAGTGGCTGTTGAATCACCAATAAAAATTCCAGGATTAGATTATGAAAAAGAAATGAGCCGATGGAAAAATATTTATAAGGCATTGACAGAACCTGAGCCTAAAATGGGACACACACCCAGGACCGAAGTGTGGAGAAAAAATAAATCCGTCCTTTGGCATTACCCTGCAAAGGAAAGAAAATACGAAATCCCATTGTTCTTTGTTTACTCCCTTTTTAATAAACCATACATTTTAGATGTTGCCCCTAAGGCAAGTGTGATTGAGGGCTTAACAAATATGGGCTATGAAGTGTATTTACTTGACTGGGGTACTCCTGGATATGAGGATAAAAATATTGGGCTGGATACGTATATTGAAAAATACCTAAGAACAGCCGTTAAACGCGCAATCCGTCATTCTGGTGCAGAAGAGATTAGCTTAGTTGGGTATTGCTTAGGCGGTACCATCGCTTCTATTTACGCTTCCATTGCTGAAGAGCCAATTAAAAACTTAATTGTTGCAACCGTTCCGATTGATTTTGGACCATTTATGGGACCAGATAAATGGGCAGAAGGATTAAGACAGGGTGATTTTAATATTGATCACTTTATTGATGTATATGGAAATGTACCTCCTCAATATGTAGAAGGCATGTTCAGAGCCATTGGAGCACCCATTTATTTTACCAATTATACCATGCTGTTGCATCGTGCACATGATCATCGATATGTTGATAAATGGCGCAGGATGAATAGATGGACCCTTGATCAGGTTCCATTTACCGGGGAAGCTTACCGTCAATTGGCAAAGGAATTGTTTAAAGAAAACAAACTGGTAAAAGGCGAATTAATGATTGGCAATAAAAAGGCAGATTTAAAGAATATCAAAGCCAATTTATTCGTTGTTTCAGGTTCTAGAGACAATTTGATTTTGGAAGAACAAAGTAAGCCAATTATGGATCTTGTCTCAAGCGAGGACAAAACGTACATTGTTGTTGAAACAGGCCATGTTGGTCTTGCCCTATCAGGATTATTTGCTAAGATTGTGGATCAGTGGGCGGCCAGTCATTCTAATCCACTGTAAATAGTAATAAAACACAGTACAAAAACATAGAATGGTATGGGCAACAGAAGAAGAGGAAGGAATATTCCTTCCTCTCTAACTTGCCGTTTTGTGTTTGTTTAAAAAAGTGCGGAGTACTTTATTAAAGGAATCCTTTGCTTCCAACTTGGCAACATGGCCGGTATTTTTAAAAATCACAAACTCCGAGTGGCGGATTTGTTTGTGCATGAGGTATTGAACCCATACAGGAATAACAGAATCGTATTGGCCTCCGATAATGAGAGTAGGAACTTTAATTTGATTGAGCAAACAGAAGTTATTTACTTGCAAACAGGCCTCCATCGATTTGAAATAAAATTCTTTATGGGGTTGATAAAATTTTGAAAAAGAATCGAGATTTTCTTTTGACCAAGAATAAAGGCAGAGCTTTGCCGCAGTTTCCTTGATTTCATCGGGAGAACCGCCGGATTTACGATTTTTCCGGTATTCCAAATAAAGTTTTCCTAGCCGTTTTGGAGCATAATGGAATGTGCTTACAAGAAGAAGGGAGAGGCACATTTCCGGGGCTTGGCGGTAAATCTCCTGTGCCACCATACCACCCATTGATAGACCGCAAATGTGAGCGCTCTCAATTCCCAGACCTTTCAAAAGACTGATTACATCAGCAGCAAAATTTTCAATAGAAATCACACCGGGATTCAGATATTCACCGTGGCCCCTTAAATCCGGGATAATCAAATCAAATTGATCGGCTAATTCAAACTGGTTGGACCAACCTTCCTTTATTTCACCAAGACCATGAATAAGTACCAAGGGCTCACCTGAACCAAGACGCAAATAAGGAATTTCCATGTTGCTTTTAAAAAATGAAGTCAAAATTCATTCCTCCTAGTCGTTTTGATTACCTTTGTTTCCATTATCAATAAAGGATATACGCTTCTAATATTATGATTATTCTATTGTATAATCATTGTTGACATTTTATTACATATAAGTGTAAATTACATATATAGACTAGCACTGATTTACCATACGAAATAGTTTTAAAAAAATACCTTAAAAAAGGGGAGGAAATAATAATGGGTACATCCGCGATCGAGAAAGGACAATCAGTTGGCAAGGAAAATGGGCAAGCAACCCAAATGGTAGACACTTTATGGAACCAATATGAGCAGAGCTTGGAACAGCTTAGAAAGCTTCGTGAAAGCAGAGAAGAAGCTTATCTAAATGCAGTGAGAGAAGTTGTAAAATACAATCAGGATTTTAGATTTTCTTTAGCAAACTTATTTCAAACGATTAAAAGTACCAATAGTGAAGTAGTTAAAAGTGTTTCAGGGAATCTTGCTAAAGGTGCCGAAGATAAAAAGATGCTTGCTCCTGAATTAAAAGAACAATTAAATGAAGTTACCGAGAAATTAGAACAACTTGCAACAGCTCCCCTTGCCACAGGGCTTGATTTAATTGGCCGTTTTGAAATAAACTTAATTGAAAATAGTGAGAAGTATGTTAAAAACGTTCGTGAACGCCGAAGCGAATGGCAGCAACTTACGGATGAATATGTAAAAACCGCTAGACAAAGCCATCAGAATCTTATGGACCGTCTTGAAGACAGCATGAAAACTTTAATAAAAAAATAATAAAGAACGTAAAACTCCACCATTCTAATGAATGGTGGAGTTTTTTTGAGTAAACATGACATTTATCATGTTTTGGACATGACATGTATGACTGTTTGGGTGAGATTTTTTTCACTATAATTTGTGTTAATAAAGAGGAAGGGATTTTTGATATGGTGAATGAAAGAGCAAAAAGTTTGCGAAAACAAGTATCTGTTTATGAAAAATCTGATACAATGGCAAGTATTTGGCAGGTAATGAATACGGTATTACCGTTTATCTTTTTATGGTTTTTGTCCTATAAAAGTTTGGCTGTTTCTTACTGGCTAAGTTTGGTATTGGCGGTTGTGGCAGCAGGATTCATGGTCAGGGTATTTATCATCTTTCATGATTGTTGTCATTACTCTTTCTTTAAAAATCGTACGGCTAATAAAATTCTGGGCACCATTACTGGAATTTTAACTTTGTTTCCATATAGTCAATGGCAGCATGACCACTCCGTTCATCATGCAACCAGCAGCAACCTGGATAAGCGCGGAACAGGGGATATTTGGATGATGACTGTGGAGGAATATCACGAGGCATCTTCTTGGAAAAAAGTACAATATCGTTTGTACCGCAATCCTTTTGTCATGTTTATACTAGGACCTATCTTTGTATTTATCCTTAAAAATCGTTTTAACCGTAAGGGAGCAAGGATCAACGAACGTCTGAACACGTACCTGACAAACGTGGCAATTGTTGCTGTTCTTGGATTATTATGTTTAGTTATTGGCTGGCAGCAAGTCCTATTAGTAGAAGGGCCTATATTTCTCATTGCAGGCTCTGCTGGGATTTGGCTGTTTTATATTCAGCACACTTTTGAGGATTCCTATTTTGAGGGAGATCAAGAATGGGAATATGTTAAAGCTGCAGTGGAAGGAAGTTCATATTATAAACTTCCTAAACTGGTTCAATGGCTAACGGGAAATATCGGTTTTCATCACGTGCATCACTTGAGTCCAAGGGTGCCTAATTATAAACTTGAATTGGTCCATGAAAATACCCAACCATTACAAAATGTTCCAACCATTACGTTAGCGACAAGTTTAAGTTCATTAAAGTTCCATTTATGGGATGAGCAGCGTAAAAAGTTCATAACGTTTAAAGATGCAAAATGCTTGCCTAAAATAAGTACTTTTGAAGGAAATTTAGAGTAAAATTCAGTATGATAAAAGGATAAGGAATACTAGCTGAAAAAAGAGGTTTCGTATGATTAAGAGGTACTTTACTTTTCAAAAAAGCAATGCAATTGCTCCATATATATGGACAATTCTTTGTATTTTGCCGTTTTACTTTATTATTCAAGTTCCATCAACCATTCAAATGGTTTTGGGAGTATTATTAACGCTACTGTTTTTTATCCTTTATCGTATTGCCTTTATTTCAAAGGGCTGGCTGGTCTATGTATGGACCCTAATCTTAATCGCAATTTCCATTACGGCAACCAGTTTGTACAGTTATGTTTACTTTGCGTTTTTTCTTGCCTATTATCTTGGCAACATCCAAAATAGGGTCACTTTTTTGACCTTGTATTTTATCCATTTGGTAAGTACATCTGTTTCGATTAATTACAGTATCATCATGCATGAAAAGCTATTTTTACAGCAATTGCCGTTTGTTATTATTGTTTGGATTAGTGTCATTCTTCTTCCTTTCAGCTTATATAATCGGAAGGAGAGGGGCCAGCTTGAGGAGAAATTAGAAGATGCAAATAAGCGAATTGGAGAATTGGTTAAATTAGAAGAGCGGCAAAGGATTGCACGTGACTTACATGACACACTTGGGCAAAAACTTTCCCTAATTGGATTAAAGGCCGATTTAGCCAGAAGATTGATCAACAAGGATCCGGAACAGGCTAGAAATGAATTAAAGGATGTCCAACAAACCGCACGAACAGCCCTAAGTGAGGTTAGAAAAATGGTTTCATCCATGCGTGGAATTCGATTAAAAGACGAAATGCTACGGATTAAACAAATCTTAGAAGCTGCACAGATTCATTTAGAGAAAAAAATGGAACCCAATCTCAGTAATGTTTCTCCTTTTACAGAAAATATTTTGAGTATGTGTTTAAAAGAGGCCGTAAATAATGTGGTTAAACATAGTGGGGCTAAAAACTGCTTTATTACTTTAGAACAATCCTGGAAAGAAATTATTATGACCATACAAGATGATGGAATTTTCAAAGGATCACATAATGGCTATTTAAAAGGTCATGGTTTAATCGGAATGAAAGAACGGCTTGAATTTATTAATGGTAGTTTAGAACTTTTAACGACGGATGGAACAACACTAATCATCAGAGTGCCAAATGATTCAAAGCCCGAGACTAAGGAGGGGCAGTTGTGATTAAAATTGTAATTGCAGAAGACCAAAAGATGTTACTGGGTGCCTTTGGATCCTTATTAAATTTGGAAGATGATATGGAAGTAATCGGTAAAGCTTCAAATGGAGAAGAAGCAGTAGAGATGGTTAAAAGCTTAAAACCTGATGTCTGTCTGATGGACATTGAAATGCCTGGTAAAAGTGGGCTAGAGGCAGCAGAAGAAATTAAGGGTCTTGGCTGTAAAGTTATTATCCTAACTACTTTTGCCCGTACAGGTTATTTTCAGCGTGCACTGAAGGCTGGAGTATGTGGCTATTTGTTAAAAGACAGCCCAAGTGAAGAATTGGCAGGCTCGATTCGCAGTGTTTTGGCTGGAAGGCGGATTTATGCTCCCGAGTTAATGGATGATGTCTACAGCGAAGAAAATCCATTAACAGACCGCGAACGGGAGGTACTTGAACTCGTAGCAGATGGAAAAAATACAAAAGAAATTGCTGAAGAACTCAGCATTAAAACAGGAACCGTACGAAATTACATTTCCATTATTCTTGATAAACTCGAAGTGAAAAATCGAATAGAAGCAATCACACAGTCAAAAGAAAAAGGTTGGTTTAAATAAGATGGATCTCTAAGGTGACAGCACCATTGAGATCCATTTTTTTGTTAATGTCCTCAATATTTATAGCATTATTTTGCAATTCTGATATGGCTTCCTCAGGGAACATTAAAGGAGAAACAAATATGAGGAGGAGTTAACATGTGGTTTAAAAATATATGGCGATTGACCATTTTATCTTTGCTGCTTTTTATTCATGTTCCGATTGCACTTGCGGCACCACCTGAAAAAGAGTTAACACAGTATTTAGCCTCAATCGGATGGTCAAAGCAAGAATTGCAGGATTATCTTGATTTTTATGAAATTACTTTGAATGAATTTGCTTCAGTTGATGAACTTAAAGAATTTTTGGGAACCCCAATCAATGATGAAAATTTACAGGTACTGCTCAAAAAATATAACCTTTCTAAGGCAGAACTAAATGATTTATTGAATCACTTTGGTGATTCTTTAGCCGATTATAAATTCATCGAAGATTTAGATTCTTCACTGGAGTTTTATGTCAATAATGACGACTATATGGGTGATATTGAGAATGAATTAAAAGAAATGGGAATTACTGAGGAGGAATCTGAGCGGTTTTTCGAATATCTTGGTCAGGTAGAGGAGAATAACAAATTTCAACTGGATCAAATGGAATGGCTTGATTCTAGAATTGAACCATTTCTTGATGTGAATGATACAACCGAGTTAACCGATAAGCAAATAGACGAATTAGTGGATCTCTTAACAGATGTCATGGACTTATATCAAATACAAGTCAAGTTTTCTGCTGACAAACAAAATATTTCGCTAACAGAATTATTAAAGATGAAGGAGCCACCAAAAAATCTAATGATTACCATCAATACAAGAACGGGGGAACCTTTACTTGACTTTAACATCCCCTCCTACTTATTCGATAATGGCGAAATCATTAATCAAGGAGAAGAAATGATTCATTTAGGGGACATTTCCAATGATTTTATCGATCATCTCCATGATGAGAAATCAAATCATTTTGGGGAATGGTATAAATAAACATAAACCACCAGGCAACTGGTGGTTTTATACACTTTCTTTTAAAAAGTTCATTATGTATTCATATACCTCCACTGGTCTTTCTTCAGGAAGGGCATGACCTGTTTCTTTTAATACGATTAATTCGGAATTTATCAAATCCCTATTTAATTTTTCTCCAACCTCAAGTGGCATAGATTGATCGTGATCACCCCAAATTAACAAGCATGGGGTTTTAATTTGTTTTAAAATCTCTGGGGGAAGATCACCTTCCCGGTGCCTTAACATTCTGGTTAGGGCGACAAAGATTTCATCTTGTAAAAATGGCTGCAGATACCCATCAACCATTTCATCTGTAATGATTGATTGATTATAGAGTGCACTTTGAAGGTTTTTTTTGACTCCGGTTCTCGCAAAGTAGTATTTTACAAATCGGTGAAAGTACGGGAGATAGCTGGTAAGAATAAGCGGTAATTTGGCCCGCTTTAAATAGGAAGAGCTGCATAATAGAACAGCTTTTTCTGCCAAATCGGGTACCATATGGAGAATATTTAAGACGATTTGGCCTCCCATAGAATGTCCAATAAAAATGGATTTCTTTATTCCAAAGGATTCAATTAGTTTAATGACTGTTTGGGCTAAATTCTTATAGGAATAAACGTACCGATTGCATTTTGCGCTTTTACCGAATGGAGGCAAATCAATTGATAGTACCTGATAATTCTGCTTCATTAACGAAATCATGTGACGGTAGGTAAAAGTTGAAGAAAGAAATCCATGCAATAATATAAATGTCTTTTCTGCATTCTCCCGCGGATAAAATTCATAATAAACTTCAATATTATTTACCGGCTTATAACCAGATAATCCATCCATTGGTCCATCCTCCTAACTGCCAAAATTGATGCCTTTAATATTCCCCAATATTTATAATCTACTCCTGCAAGTGTTTTTGAACATTCTGTGAAAATTTTTATGATTTTTCGAACAAAGTGTTTGAATTTTTTGAAAACTGAATGTATAATGAAAAAAAGCTCAAGGAGTTGATTTCCATGGAAAAGAAATTACTTAATTCACCCCAACATTCTGAGGAGTATACAGATGCTTTAGTTGCTGAGATGTTCCTAAAAAATGCCCTGCTTGAATTCAAGAAGGAGAAAATCCGCAAGGAAATCGACCAAACATTAGAAGACGGGAACAAGGAATTATTTCTCCAGTTAACAGAAGAGCTAAAGAAGATTTGCTAACCAACGACTTTCAAACTAATTCCACTAAAAAAGAAGCCTTATCCGTAAAGGATAGGGCTTCTTGGCCGTTTAATCATTAATTACAGAAAAAGTTGTTCACCTGCTGGTTTTTTTCTGCTTTTTACAAAAGAAATTAATTTTTTAAAGCGTTTTAGGGATTGTTGGAATACGGGACTTTGAATAAAAGTATAAACAAATGTTGCAATAAATACAGGACCTCCTAATATATAACCAATGATAAGCACGAGACTTTCAACGATCATGCGGGCTTTACTGACAGATAAACCCGTTTTATCGGAAATGGACAGCATGAAACCATCACGAGGTCCTGCGCCAATCCCAGCTGCTACATACATCCCTCCACCAATTCCGGTTATGACAACACCTGATAAAAGGATAAGATAATCGACCCACGTATTTGTTGCTTTTGGCAATAGATCCAGCCAGAGGAAAAAGTCCATAATTGGCCCGATACATAGGGCATTTAAGAAGGTTCCAATATTTATATACTTGCGATCAGTAAAAAAGGAAATTCCGATTAATACCAACCCACAGATGACACCCCATGTACCAATCGTAAGCCCAAAATGCTGATACAAGGCTACATTCAGAACTTCCCATGGGTGAAGCCCAACATATTTCACCTTTACGGCAATGGCATTTCCTAATCCAAAAAAAGTTAACCCCAAGAAGAACAATACATATTGTAGGACTTTCAAACAGTTTACCCCCATGTTTGATATTAATCTGAATTTTCAAACCTATCCTACTATCTTAAAATACGAGTTCACAAGATTCAATAGTAAATTTACATAATTAATCCAGACTCTTTTTTCGCTCAAGGTCCCAATGACGATGTCATTCTAAATACTGTAATAGAACATATATTGGTAAAAGACCTCTCTCAAGAGCAGGAAGGTCTTACGTCAAAAGAGAAAGAGGGAAGGCATGCCAAGCGGAACACATCACATCGAGTTGACATTGCCAATTAAGGTGATTTGGGAATTTGTAAAGGATATGGATAATTGGGCACCACTTGTTCCAAATTATATTCAACACGAGAAGGTAAACGAAAGTCAATCAACATGGGAATTCAAGAATGACCTTGGAATTATTAAAACCAAAATGAGTCTTCTCATCGACATTATTGAGTGGAAGGAACCCACGAGAGTTAGCTTTACACTAAAATCAAAAAGTGAACGGTTTACAGGCAGCGGTTTTTTTGAGGCAAAGGCCTTGAATGTCAACAAAACAAAGTTAACCGGATTTTTAGAAGTCACCGCCAATGGAAAGATGGGACCGACAATGAATTCAAAGCTGGAAACTTCGCTGCCAGAATATGTGGAGGAAATGGGAGTTTCGATCGCTAAGAAACTGGAAGAACTATATGGAAAAATAAAACGCTGATTAAAGAGGAAGCCAATTAAAGAAGGCTTCCATTTTTTATAAAATATAGCTATGTTAAAGAAAACTGTTGATTTTAAACCCTGTTGATTGGAGCGGAAGGCACGAAGACTCCTCGAAAATGCTAACGCATTTCCTTCGTGCGTGGGTGAATTCAAGGAAGAAAATCAATGTCCTGTGGGAGTACGGTTCTGGAGAGACCCCGCAGGCGCAAGCGCCGAGGAGGCTCGCCGAAACGCCCACGAACCGCACGTGCCTGGAGCGGAAATCAACATACAAGTTTAACAGAGCCATAAAATTAAGATAAACTTAAGCTTTGGTTGATATAGTTAGTCCAAAATGATCATTCAATTGGTTGTAGACAGGAGGATTAACCATGTTAATCAAAGTGCCCCAAAAAGGGTTAAAGCTCATCTTAGCTGCTTCTATCGTGAGTTTCGGATCCATTTCTAATATTCCAACTGTATTTGCTGAGGGCGAACGTACAAGCCAAGGGCAAACGAATGAAGCAGCTGCCATGTTAACTAGTTTAGAAATAGACGGAATTAAATTGGATCAGACCTTCACACCAGAATTGAAAAAATATACAGCAACTGTAGACAATGAAGTTCAATCCATTCAATTAACCGCAAAAAGTGAAACTGAAACATCACAGATTTCCTTTAATGAAAAATCTGTATCAAACGGGAAATCAGTAAAGCTTGAACTTCAAAGCGGTGAGAATAATTTCCTAATAAAGGTGAAAAACGGCAGCAACACAACCATATACACGTTAACTGTAACCAGAAAACTAGATCATCATAATCTTCTACAAAACCTAAAGCTTTCAACTGGTGAGCTGTCACCCGTTTTCTCACCAACGGTTACCGATTATAAGGTTCAAGTAAAGAATGAAATTTCAGCACTCACTGTCATCCCTTCAGCAGCTGTAAACACGGCAAAAGTAACAGTAAATCATTCTCCAGCAACTGCAAAAGGTGTTGAAGTAAAAATCCCGGTTGGGACAACTGAAGTAAATATTGTGGTAACAGCCGAAAATGGTGAGAGTATAACTTATACGTTGCATATTACAAGGGAAAAGGAAGCAGTTGTCACAAAACCAACAGACCCATCAACTCCGCTAACGGGTTCAGCACCAAAGCCAACTGGCATGGAAACAGCATCAGGCCAACAGAAGTCAGGACAAACGAAAACTAGCAGTGGTACTTATATGCAGACAACTGGGATCCAACAAACTGCTACTACGACCAAGGCGACACTTTCAGCCTTAACCGTGTCAACAGGTACATGGGATAGTGATTTTGAATCAGATGAATTTACCTATCACATTGCTGTATCTAGTGACGTGAATACCGTTACCATAAAACCTACAGCACAAAATAGTGGGTCATCTATTACAATTGAAGGAGGAACATCAAGAACTATTCCATTGGATGCTGACAACAAAACCATCATCTCAGTAGTAGTAAAATATGATAACTCTGATCGAAAAACCTATGTATTAGAATTTGACAAAACCTCATAAAAACTAAAACCCGTGCCAAGCGGGTTTTTATTTTTGAAAAATTAAGAATAAATTTTTTCCACATTTCTTTAGGATATGATATATTAATATTTAAATTTTAAAAATTGATCTAGTTGAGGGAAGGTGAAAAGATGGCAGCAGAAATAAACATGAATGACAGCAGTCTTCCATTACGTAGGGATGTCAAATTACTCGGTAATATGCTGGGTGAAATTCTAGTTGATTATGGTGGTCAGGAGCTTTTTGAAAAAGTCGAAAAAATTCGACTTATGTGTAAAACATTAAGAACTCATTTTGACCAAAAAGTATATAAAGCACTAAAGGAAGAGATTGAAACATTGGATCCACCTATGCGAAAACAAGTAGTACGAGCTTTTTCAATCTATTTCCATTTAATTAACGCTGCAGAACAGAATCATCGGATCCGCCGCCGCAGACAATATCAGCTTCAAGAGGATAAAATGGTCCAGCCTGGGTCCATTGAAAGTGCCATACTAGCATTAAGAGAAAATAAAGTTGACGAACCCACGATCCAAGAAGTATTGAACACAATATCTTTAGAGCTGATCATAACGGCCCATCCTACTGAGGCAACTAAACGGTCCATATTGGAAATTCAACAAAGAATCGCTGATATTTTAAATAAACTGGATCATCCACTTTTATCAAATAGAGAACAAAAGAAACTAGAAGAAAGTTTATTTAACGAAATATCCATTTTATGGCAAACGGATGAATTACGGGAGAATAAGCCGACGGTCATGGACGAGGTCCGTAATGGTCTTTACTATTTCGATCAAACCTTGTTCGATGTTTTACCTGAAATCCATCAAGAGGTAGCTGATTGTTTGGAAAAATACTATCCAAACCAGTCATGGAATATTCCTAATTTACTTCGTTTCGGCTCTTGGATTGGCGGGGACCGTGATGGGAACCCAAATGTAACACACGATATAACTTGGGAAACTTTAACTCGTCAACGAAGATTAGTCTTAAAGAAATATAAAAAGGGATTAGTTGACCTGATGAAAAGATACAGTCACTCTTCTACAAGGGTAGAAGTTAGTAATGAACTGCTTGCTTTTCTACATGAAAACGAGGATCTTTACTTATCCGAGGATAAAAAGTGGCCGATTCAATCTGAAGTCTACCGCCGTGCCTTTGCCATTATTATTCAGCGGGTTCTTCAAGTTGGGGAATCTGAAAAAGGCTACCAGTCCTCCGAAGAGCTGTTGACAGACTTAAAAATAATCAAACAGAGTTTGAAACGTCATCATCCAGCAGCACATGAATTAAAAATCATTCAAAAACTAATTCGACAGGTACAACTATTCGGGTTTCATTTAGCTACACTCGACATTCGTAATCACAGTGGCGAACATGAGGCAGCCATAACAGAAATTCTTAGAAAGGTGCGCCTTTCTGAAAACTATGCGGCTCTGACAGAAGAGGAAAAGCTGCAGATTTTACAAAATATTCTTAAAGATCCTCGGCCTCTGCTCTTATTAAATGAGGACTATTCCCCTGAAACACAAGAAATGATTAAAGTGTTTAATATGATTAAAAGAGCTCATGATGAATTTGGAAAACGGTCCATTACCGTTTATCTTGTAAGTATGACAAAATCTCCAAGTGATTTATTAGAGGTTCTTGTCTTAGCTAAGGAAGCAGGATTATACCGACTCCACGCTGATGGTACATTGGAAAGCCATTTACATGTTGCACCGCTCTTAGAAACGATTGATGATTTATCAGCAGGTCCTAATATAATGGAAACACTTTTTCAAATGCCTGTTTATCGAAAGCATTTGGAAATCTTAGGAGACCAACAGGAAATCATGCTAGGGTATTCAGATGGAAGCAAAGATGGTGGAACATTAACAGCAAACTGGAAATTATATAAAGCGCAAATTGATATTCACAATATGGCGAAAAAATATCAATTGGGCTTAAAATTTTTCCATGGCCGCGGAGGTTCTTTAGGTCGAGGTGGCGGTTCACTTAATAGAAGTATTCTATCACAGCCAGTAGAAACGATTGGGGATGGAGTTAAAATTACGGAGCAAGGTGAAGTCCTATCCGCGAGGTATCTGCTTGAGGATATTGCTTATCGGAGCTTAGAACAGGCAACTTCTACACTTATTTTGGCTGCAGCGCATGTTTCAATGGAAGGTCCACATGGGCAGCTAAGAGAGCCGGCTTGGGAAGAGGCAATTGAGGAAATTTCGGGTGCTTCATTAGAGAAATATCAGTCTTTGGTTTTCCAGGATCCTGATTTTTTAACCTATTTCCACGAAGCTACTCCATTAAAAGAATTGGGAGCCCTTAACATTGGCTCAAGACCAATGAGCCGGAAAAGTCAAGGGAGATTTGAAGATTTGCGGGCCATTCCTTGGGTGTTCGCCTGGACACAAAGCCGTCAGTTAATACCAGCTTGGTATGCTGCCGGAACTGGATTAAAAACTTTTGCGCATAAAAGCAAAGAAAACTTAAAGATTCTACAGCAAATGTATGAAAAGTGGCCGTTTTTCCAATCTATCATTGATAATTTACAGATGGCATTAATGAAGGCGGATATTACGACTGCGAAGGAATATGTGACGCTGGTTAACGATCAAACAATTGCTAATCGAATTTTCACTAATATTTTTGAGGAATTTGAACGAACAAAAGCCATCCTCCTAGAAATTACCGAGGACAAAGAATTACTTGACCATACTCCAAACATCAAGGATTCGGTATTTAGAAGAAATCCTTATGTCGACCCGTTGAATTTCTTGCAAGTAGAATTAATTAAAGAACTCCGAAGCTGCGAAGAATTAAATGAAGAGCTGTTAACAGAGGTATTGCTAACTATTAGTGGTATCTCCGCAGGCTTGCGAAATACAGGTTGATAGAAGTAGCCTCTGACCATTTTATTAATGGGTCAGGGGCTTTTTTTATTGAATTTCGAACATTTTGTGAATTCTTTAAAAATGAATGGCTATTCATTCATTTTTTCGCAAAATTCGACAAAAACCCTGAGATCTACCATGATATATTGAATCCAGAGAATCAACAAAGGGAAAAACTTGTTCATGAAATCAACAATATCGATGGAGGGATTGAAATGGCTATAAAAGAAAAAGTTGTTCAGGAGAAACAACAAGTTTTGGCAATGATTGATGTTTTAGCCAATAATGCTGCAAGAGCTCTCGAAGAATTCCGCTGCTACAACCAAGAAATGGTGGATGAAATTGTTAAAAGTATGGCTGTAACTGCTCTTGAGCATCATAAATATTTGGCGAAATTAGCAGTGCAGGAAACACAACGCGGTGTGTATGAAGATAAAGTGTTTAAGAATATGTTTGCAACAGAAATGATTTACAACAATATCCGAGATATGAAAACCGTGGGCGTGATTAGTGAAAACGAAAATGAAGGCATGGTGGAAATGGCTGAACCAGTTGGGGTGATTGCCGGTGTTATTCCCATTACCAATCCAACCTCCACTGTTATTTTTAAATCATTAATTTCACTTAAAACAAGAAACCCTATCATCTTTGCGTTTCCTCGTTATGCGCAAAAATGCTGCTCGATTACAGCCGAACTGCTTCGGGAAGCTGCGGTTAAGGCGGGGGCTCCGGAGAATTGCATCCAGTGGATTGAAACCCCTTCTCATGAGGCCTTTCAAGTTTTAATGATGCACAATAAAATTTCACTAATTCTAGCAACAGGAGGACCTAATTTAGTAAAGGCTGCTTACAGTTCGGGGAAGCCTGCACTAGGGGTTGGGGCTGGGAACGTTCCATGTTATATTGAAAAATCTGCAAATATAAAACGCGCAGTTAACGATTTAATCTTGTCCAAAACGTTTGATAACGGAATGATTTGTGCCTCCGAACAGGCAGTGATTATCGATCAAGAAATTTATCATCAAGTAAGACAGGAATTAATTGATCATAACTGTTATTTCCTCAATGAAGAAGAACGGCAAATGGTCGAGCAGGTCGCAATAGATCAAAAAAGTGCAATGCTTAATCCACTGATTGTTGGGTTGCCTGCTTATATGATTGCCAAAATGGCAGGTGTGAATGTGCCAAAAAATACGAAAATCTTACTGGCAGAGTTGGATGGAGTAGGTCCAAACTATCCACTTTCTTGTGAAAAATTAAGCCCTATTCTGGCATGCTATAAAGTTAATAATCTTGCTGAAGGGCTGATGATTGCTGAACAAACACTTGAATATGGTGGTCTTGGACACTCGGCAGCGATTCATACCACAAATCAGGATGTTATTGACACTTTTGCTTTAAGAATGAAAGCTGGAAGAATAATCGTTAACACGCCATCAACCCACGGGGCAATTGGTGATATTTATAATACATCTTTACCGTCCTTAACAATTGGATGTGGTACTTATGGAGGGAACTCAGTGTCACAGAATGTTGGTGCAGCCAATTTAATCAATATTAAAAAAGTAGCTAAAAGAAGAACGATGACACAATGGTTTAAAGTTCCTTCTCAGGTGCTGTTTGAGAAAAACTCTATCCAGACATTGGCTACCATTCCTGACATTTCTCGGGCTTTTATAGTTACAAGCGGAAGTTCCTTGAAAAACGGTTATGTCGAAAAAGTAAATTATTATTTGAAAAAAAATCCTAACAAAGTTCTATGCGATACTTTTTATGATATAGAGCAGGAGCCAAGTATTGAAACGGTTATTAAAGGCGCTGAGCAGATGAGGAAATTTCAGCCGGACTGGATCATTGCACTTGGCGGAGGCTCGGTAATGGATGCTGCAAAAGCGATGTGGCTGTATTATGAACATCCGGAAACAGATTTCCAAAGTCTGACACATAAGTTCTTTGATCCAAGTAAACGGGTGGTCAAATTTCCTCATCTACGGAATAAAGCACACTTTATTGCGATTCCAACTACATCTGGTACAGGTTCTGAAGTGACTTCCTTCTCTGTAATTTCCGATAAGAGAACAAATATAAAATATCCATTGGCTGATTTGCAGTTGACTCCAGATATAGCGATCATTGATCCGCAATTTGTGATGACTGTTCCTAAATCTGTGACTGCAGATACCGGGATGGATGTTTTAACACATGCAATAGAGTCTTATGTCTCTGTTTTAGCTAACGATTATACAGATGGACTTGCTCTTAAAGCCATTCAATTAGTTTTTAAATATTTACCAATTGCCTATCGTGACGGTAGCAATGAGCTCGCCCGCGAAAAAATGCATAATGCTTCAACCATTGCCGGAATGGCATTTGGAAACTCCTTTTTAGGAATTAATCATAGTCTTGCCCATGTTCTTGGTGCTGAATTTAATATCCCGCATGGACGTGCAAATGCAGTCATGCTTCCACATGTTCTAAGATATAACGCCATGAAGCCAAATAAATGTATGACTTTCCCTAAATACGAACATTTTGTTGCGGATGAGCGCTATGCCGAAATATCTAAAATGCTTGGCTTGCCCGCCAGGACTACAGAGGAAGCGGTCGAAAGTTTAATCGGGGCAGTAATAAAATTGGCAAAGGAACTGGAGATTCCAATGAGTATTAAAGAATTCGGAATTTCTGAGGAAGAATTTGAAAGTAAGGTACTCACATTAGCAGAACGTGCCTTCGATGATCAAGATACTATTGCTAACCCAAAAATGCCACTTGTAAGTGAATTAGCTGAAATCTATCATTCTGCCTATAAAGGGGTATAATAGGAAACTTTGGTCTCAAGTCTGTCCCATGATTGGGGCTGACTTGAACCATATGTTCTCTTGAATTATCGAAACTTTTGTGAACAAAATATACATTTTGTCGGAAAAAAGAGTGTTATTAAGCTATTAAAACGGTTAGTAGTTAAAATTCGCCATATTTACCCAATTCACCCACTTGAACTTGCAGAAGATTGATGAAAAACGTCGTAATGAGAACGTTTACAAAACTCCTTTTTATAACAATAATTTAAGTGATTACAAGTTCTTCCAAGATGATGATGTGAATTTTCATCTTGAGTCTTGGAAGTATTCAAGGAGGGTAATAGGGTGGAATATCAAAAAAAACCATGGTTAAAGTTTTATGATCCAAGAATAAGTAGAGATGTATTAATTAAGTACGATTCACTGTTTGACATGTTAAAGCAAGCGGCGAATATCCACCACGATAAGCCTGCATTAACGTTTTATGGAAAGTCATGGAGTTATAAGGAAACTAGAGTGATTTCTGAATGGCTTTCAGCTTCCTTATATCGGGTGGGATTTCAAAAGGGCGAACGGTTGGCCATTATGCTACCCAACTGCCCACATTATATTTTCAGTCTATTTGCTGTCTTTCGATTAGGTGGAATTGCTGTTCAGGTAAATCCTATGTATGTTGAACGGGAGATCGAATACATACTTAACGATTCTGAATCAGAATATATGATTGTTTTTGAGGATCTTTATCATAGGGTCAAGCAAGTCCAGCAAAAGACTAACTTAAAGAGAATCATAGTTGTAGGTTTTGGTGCTAACAAAATCCAATTAGCTGAAGGGGATCTTTATTTTAATGACTTTTTAACCCATGATAATATCATTCCAGAAATTCCAATAGATATAAAAGAAGATGTGGCTCTTTTACAATATACCGGGGGTACAACAGGAGTATCAAAGGGAGTCATGCTAACCCATCATAACTTGCTTGCTAATATTATCCAAGTTTGTGATTTCACCTATAATGCTGTTGATGAGAAGCCGGAAAATTTCAAGATCATCAGTGTCTTGCCGATGTTTCATGTATATGGCTTGTCATGCAATGCATTGTCAGCCATAAGAATTGGCTGTAATCAACTAATCTTGCCACGATTTGATGTAAATGAAGTATTGGAGTTAATTAATCAGGAGAAACCGTTCCAATTGACAGCAGTACCAACGATGATTTTTGCTTTGAATAGTCATCCACTTTTGGAAGAAAGCAAGATTAAAGAGATCTATTATTTAAGTAGCGGTGGGGCACCACTACCAGTTGAACAAGTTAAAACCTTTGAGAAAAGAGTGGGAGTCAGACTGGCAGATGGGTACGGATTATCAGAGACTGCTCCGTCAGCTATTTCAACACCTCCATTTCTGCCAAGAAAATTAGGAAGTGTTGGAATCCCATTACCAGGGACGGAGGCAAGGATTGTCAGGGAGACACC
This sequence comes from Neobacillus solisequens, assembly GCF_051233465.1. NCBI lineage: Bacteria > Bacillati > Bacillota > Bacilli > Caryophanales > Bacillaceae > Neobacillus > Neobacillus solisequens. Next base: position 305,407 of record NZ_JBKFGJ010000003.1, read on the forward strand.
AGATGGATTTGCTGATGTACCGGTTGGTGAAGCGGGGGAACTAATACTGCGTGGACCACAGGTAATGAAAGGGTATTGGAAACGTCCGGGGGATACGGAGATGGTATTAAGGGAAGGCTGGCTCTTTACAGGGGATATAGCCAAAATGGATCATGACGGCTATTTTTATATTTTAGATCGAAAAAAAGACATGATTATTGCTAGTGGCTATAATGTTTATCCACGTGAAATTGAAGAAGTATTATACAGGCATGAGGCGGTTGAAGAAGCAATTGTTGTGGGTATGACTGATGACTACCGTGGGGAAACAGTAAAAGCTTTTGTAAAATTAAAATCAGGCGCAAAAGCGAGACCTGAAGAATTAATTGAATTTTCCAAAATGAATCTGGCTCCATACAAGGTACCAAAAGAAATTGAAATTCTTGATGATCTTCCAAAATCATCTGTTGGGAAGCTGTTAAGAAGAATGCTTAGAAAAGAAGCAGAGAAACAAGAAGTATAAAAAATTAACCTCATGAACTACTCAAGATTATTCCTCCTAGTAACAACTTCAATTTAAATGCAAGTTCCATATATATTCGATAAAAATGATATTTTTAATAATCTGAAGGAAACGGAGTGAATCACATGAATCATCAAAATGAAGACTTAAATGAGATAAATTCGAAAAAAAGAAAGCAACCAACAGACAAGAAAGCTACTGAAATGGATAAAACACCAGAGGTCCCAGAACAGACAGAAAAACCTGTAGTAAGAGAAGAAGTAAATTCAGAAGAGCCTAGTCTGCATGCCGAAGTGGAACGCGAAAGAGAAGAACAACTTTCGAGCTTGGATATGCTTTGGAAGCTGGCCTTCAAAGAATTGGACGAATGGGCAAAACGTGCAGATTTCCGCGATGAAGTGTTATTAAAACAAGCGCAGCTTTTTGTCGACAGCATTCAAAGAAATCAAGAGAATATCAAATCTGTTACTGAAAAATTTAGTCAGGAATTTTCTGAATGGGAAAAAACGGCAAGGGATGAATTTTTAATGTCGACAACCAGTCTTTCTCATTTCTTTCCTCTCAAATCATATGAAGAAATCAATCAGCAAATTGAAAAAATCCAGAAAACTGCACTGTCAATGCTTCAAAAACCATGTCAAACCATGACTAACAACCAGGCATTAGAAAAATATTTTGACATGATTGAACAGTACATCGCACTTAGGAAAAAGTATCGAAAACAGTATCTAAACACAATTAAACAGGCTGGGAACTTAGTCTATGAGAATCAAAAGGGATTTGTGGACCTGTTTGCCAAACAGGTGAAAACGTTTATGTTTCCGCTAAATAAATATTTGGAAAAGGCCGAAGAACTTACAAAATCATAATGTTAAGGGGAGAAGAAGGATGGCTAACGAAAAAACATATAATCCACTTGAGAGCTATAAGAGAATGAGTGAATTGTGGGAAAAACAAATGAATGGCCTTTTGTACATGATGACTGATAATAAAGAGACGGTAAGTTTGATGAAGCTTGGAGTTGATGGTTATTCTCGTTATTTGCAGCTTTTAAGAAGAAACCAGGATTTGATGGCCAGCTTTCTTAATATCCCATCGAAAAAAGATGTCGCCAAGGTAGCTAAAATTTCCATTCAGGCAGAAGAAAAGATTGATATTTTGGAAGAACAAATTTGGAATATGCAGGATGGAATCGCTCAATTAAATAAAGATCATCTTGAAATGTTCCAAGAACTAGTAAACATCATTACCCAGATGAAAAATGAGTTTCAAAAACTTGGAGAAGAAATGGCCGAATCTCAAAAAATATCCTCAGACATTCATGAATTACGCCATGGACTTGTCGATATAAAAATTATACAAGTAAATCTTCAGGAATTACGTAAGGAAATTGACACCATTAAGGGAATTAAAACCGAGCTCAAGCAGTTGAAGGAAGCTCAAAAAACCAATAATCTCCAATCAGAAATCCAGGATCTAAAGCTTGGGGTGATGCAGCTCCCGGACATATTGCAGGAGCTCTCGGAACTGAAGACCCTGATTGAAAAAGAAAAGAAAAAAGAACTAGAGTTATCCACAACGGGTCCTTCAAATTAAACTAGTGAAAGGAGGTTAGACAATGGATTCTAAAGCTACTCTGAAATATATTATCCCACCATTAGATCTGGAAAAAGAAAAAACTAGATGGGAACAGCTTTATAAAGTGTTTTCCGAACCTAAGCCAGATATTATTTCGACACCAAGAAAGGCTGTTTGGAAAAAAAATAAATCCACACTTTGGTATCATCCGGCCAAGGAAAAGAAATATCAAATCCCGGTATTTGTTGTCTATTCTTTACTAAATAAGGCATATCTTTTAGACATTGGACCAGGTAACAGTGTAATAGGGGGGTTAACGGAACGGGGGTATGATGTTTACCTGTTCGACTGGGGATCGCCGGGGTTAGAAGATCAGGATTTGACTCTCGATCATTATATCCTTGATTATTTAGAGCCCGCTGTAAAACGGGCAATCCGATATTCAGGAGCTAAAGAAATTTCTATACTTGGCTATTGCTGGGGAGGAACATTTTCATCTATCTTGACGTCAATCACCGATTTGCCGATTAAAAACCTAATATTAGCTGCCACTCCAATCGATTTTAGCATCGGCATCGTTCCGGATAAATGGTTAGAAGGGCTCCAAACGGGCCAAATGGACTTTAATCGTTTTTCTGATGCATACGGAACCATTCCACATGAGTTTTTGTATTTAATGTTTAGAATGCTTTCACCAGTCTATGGTAGTCCGATGATTAACCTTGTTACAAGGGCATATGATGAAAAATATGTGGAAAAATGGCGTCAAATGGATAAATGGACAAAAGATACCGCATCATTTGCCGGAGCAACCTTTAAGCAGATGTTTAATGATTTCTTTAAAGAAAATAAACTTTTAAAGGGAGAATTAATGATAGGAGGAAAACAGGTTGACTTAAGCAATATTAAATGCCCACTTTATGTTTTCACATGCTCTAGGGACACTTTAGTTTTGGAGAAACAAAGTTTGCCAATAGTAGAGCTTGCTTCAAGCAAGGATAAAACCTATGAGGTTTTTGAAGGTGGACATGTATCCTTAGCATTGACAGGAGTGTTTGCAGAAATTGCGGATCAATGGCTCAACACTCGTTCAAAAGAAATACAAAATACTTTCGTATAATTAAGATAAATGAGAAATACATTATTAACGGGAAGGACCCCCATCCTTCCCATTAATATGAAAAATTATCCAGCATATTTTTGCAGGTTGAGGAAATTCCGTAGCAGGCGGTTAAACCGGTCTTTTGCTTCAAGTTTTGCAAGATGACCGGTGTTCCTCATTATAATAAATTGAGAATGTGGTATCTTCTTATGCATGACCGCTTGTAGCCAAACAGGAAGAATACAATCATATTGACTGCCAACAATTAAGGTAGGCACTTTTATTTGCGGTAATAAAGCCGAATTATCCACTTCAAGACATGCTTTAAGAGATTCAACGAATACATAATCCTTTATTTTGATTAATTTATTAAATTCCCTTATCGTATCTTTACTCCAGGAATAAAGGGCCATCTGAGCCAAATAGTTTGTTCTTCCTTCTGAACTAATCGCCTCAAATTTTGCCTTTCTATTTTCAAATAATAATCCTTTTAATTTCTTTGGGAAGTAATGGAATGTGCTTATTAACATGAGAGAACGACATATGGAGGGTGCTTGGCGGTATATTTCTTGTGCAACGGCTCCGCCCATTGATAAACCAAGAATGTGAGCGTTTTCAATTTCTAGCTCCTTTAATAAAGCTATGATATCGGCAGCGAAGTTTTGAATGGTGATTCCGTCTGTTCTTTTACATTCACCGTGTCCGCGAAGATCAGGAATAATCAATTCAAATTGATCAGCCAATTCAAATTGGTGTTGCCATCCCTCCTTATATTGGCCTAAACCATGGATTAACACCAATGATTCACCAGCTCCAAAATGTAAATAGGGGATCCCTAATTTACTGATTTTCGCAATTTCCATTTTACACCACCTTTCATTTTTATTAGTTTATAACCATGTTGCATAAAATGTAAACATAATTATTTGACTTTTGTTAATATTTATTTTCTGGATTGACAAAATATTACTGATAGGTGTAAAATACATATAGGTGAGGTGATAAAGATATGGTAAACCAAGACAATCAATCAGTCAATCCTTCAAAAAACTTTGTGCTGCCATTTATTTTATTGCTTCTTAGCAAGGTTTCCCTACATGGATATGAACTTAGCCAGAAATTAGAGTCGTTTGGATTTAAGACTCTGGACCAGGGGAATTTATACAGAATGTTAAGACAGCTAGAGAAGGACGAGCTTGTGTCATCGGAATGGGATACAACAGGAACAGGACCGGCGAAGAGACGTTATTCCATTACAAAAGCCGGTGTGAAATACTTAAAAGGCTATGCAGGTCAATTGGAAACGTATCAATCCTTACTTGACCAATTCTTTAATATGTATACCAGTGTATTAGAGCTCTACATTCCTTCCTTACAAAAGAAGGATTCTATAGAGAAGGTAAATAAGAGGAGGAGGAAAGACGATGGCTCAGAAGAAAATTGAAGCAGTTCCTGATGTCTCAGAAAAACCAATGCCGGAAGTGAAGGAATCGCCAAGAAAAGCTTTATTTGTAGACACATTCTGGGATCAATATGAGCTCTCACGTGAACGTGCAGAAAAACTCCGTGAAAATCGGGAGGATGCTTATTTAAATGCTATCAAAGAGGTAATCAAATTTAATAAGCAATACAGAAAAGCCATTACCAAACTGTATGATCAATCTAAAAAGACCAATAAAGAGATGGTCACAGAGCTTGTATCCCAATTGAATGCACGTAAAGAAGAACATAAAGAAGTAGCGGTTCCAGTAAATTCAGACCGTGAAGAACTGAAAAATCAGTTTAAAGAAGTCTCAAATCAATTAGAGAGATTGGCACTTACACCTGTTAAATCAGTCATTCAAGTCATTGAACAATTGGAAGATAACTTTGAAAAAAATACCGAGTCCAGTATCGCTTTTGCTCGTGAACGCCGTAATGCCTGGCTCGAAGTAAGAAAAGAATATGTTAAACTGGCCAGAAATACACATGTAAATCTTCTTGAACGAGGTAAAAGCAGCATTAAGGAGCTTATTAAAGTTAAATAACACAGAATAGGAGATTCATCATCATTGTTGCACATAACAATCCCATTCAAACTATAAGAAACCACAAACTCAGGATTATTAGAGCTTGTGGTTTTGTGTGTTTTATTGAACATTTTGTTCAAGACTTCTGATAATCTGACAGCTTCTGCTTGGAAAAAAATGACTCAGTGACGTAGTGACTATCCTTTCTTTTCCTAAACGCTATCTAAATGAAATATGTGTGATTGGTCCGAATAATAAAATGCCTTCATCAAGGGTATGAAAGACAAAACCCAGTTGAGCAAGAAAAAAACTGTCTTTCATCAAGGGTATGAAAGACAAAACCCAGTTGAGCAAGAAGAAAACTGTCCTTCACACTGGTATGAAAGACAAAACCCAGTTGAGCAAGAAAAAAACTGTCTTTCATCAAGGGTATGAAAGACAAAACCCAGTTGAGCAAGAAAAAAACTGT